>JBMSOD010000139.1:0-8274 GCA_049422085.1 Burkholderiaceae bacterium | reverse complement strand
GAGATAACCGCTGAAAGCATCTAAGCGGGAAACTTGCCTGAAGATGAGATCTCCCTGGGGACCTGATCCCCCTAAAGGGTCGTTCGAGACCAGGACGTTGATAGGCCGGATGTGGAAGCGTGGTAACACGTTAAGCTAACCGGTACTAATTGCCCGTGAGGCTTGACCCTATAGTTTTGCGAATCAAGTGAAGCACCGCGTCGTTGAACTGCGGCTGCTGCAATCACAATGACTTTTGACCCGCCCAGTGCCGGTCAGTAGTCCGACTTCTTCAAGGATTGGGTTGCCTGCGAGTGCAGGTGGCCGACAAGTCATGCCTGACGACCATAGCAAGGTGGAACCACCCCTTCCCATCCCGAACAGGACCGTGAAACGCCTTAGCGCCGATGATAGTGAGCCCGCGCTCGTGAAAGTAGGACATCGTCAGGCAGTTATAGTGAAAAACGCCCCAGGCAACCCCTGGGGCGTTTTTTCGTTCATCGTCGGAGACAACACGAATGAGCGGCTCGATCGCTGCCGATCCCCTGTCGGCGCCCTCTGAACTCCCTGCAACGCCGCTCTGGACGCCTTCGCGCGAGCGGATCGCTGCTGCGCAATTGACCCAATTCATGAGCTGGCTTCGAGAAGCCAAGGGTCTTTCCTTTAACGACTATGAAGCGCTTTGGGCATGGTCAACAACAGACCTGGAAGGATTCTGGAGTGCCATCTGGGCCTGGTGCGGCATGCGGGCAGCGCGGCAACCCGACTCAGTCCTGACTCAGCGAACCATGCCGGGTGCTCGCTGGTTTGAGGGCGCACAAGTCAACTACGCCGACCAGATGCTTTGGCGGGCAAGCGACACCGTATTCGCCGAGCGACCTGCACTCATCTTCAAGTCGGAACTGGTCCATCACGAAGTCATCTCCTGGAGCCAATTGGCATCTCAGGCCGGTGCGCTTCAGGCGACCCTGAAGCAGCTCGGGGTGGTGGCAGGCGATCGTGTGGTTGCCTACATGCCGAACATTCCTCAGACCGTGGTGGCGATGCTGGCTGCAACCGCGAGCGGTGCAGTCTGGTCGAGTTGCGCACCCGACATGGGAAGTGCCGGGGTTCTTGACCGATTCCGTCAGATCGAACCCAAGGTGTTGATTGCTGTCGATGGCTATCGCTACGGGGGCAAGGACTTCGATCGACAGAACGTTGTACAAGAGCTGATCGCTCAGTTGCCCTCGCTGCAGGCTGTCATCTTTGTGCCCTACCTTCATCCGCAGGCCGATGGATCGCAACTGCCTGGTGGGGCGTCAAGAGGCGCCGCTGAGCCCAGGGCAACAGGTCGATCCTTGCAGCTTCTCGGTTGGGCAGATGCGCTGCGGACGTCGTCGGCATTCGCGCCTGTCCCTCTGCCCTTCGATCATCCGCTCTGGATTGTGTACTCCTCAGGCACAACCGGCATGCCAAAGCCGATCGTTCATGGGCATGGAGGCACCACGATTGAGTACCTGAAAGCGATGAGCCTGCATTGCGACCTGAGTCCAGGCGATCGCTTCTTCTGGTTTACCTCCACCAACTGGATCATGTGGAACATGACGGTGTCTGCGCTGATTGCAGGCTGCACCGTCCTGCTGTTCGACGGCAACCCCGGCTACCCAAGCCTGGACACCCTCTGGGACTTCGCCGCCAAAGAGAAGGCCAACTTTTTTGGGCTCTCGCCCGCCTTTGTTCAACTGAACATCAAGGCGGCTATGCGACCGGGTGCCAGCCACGATCTGAGCGCGCTGAAAACGGTGGGTGCAACAGGATCTCCGTTGACCGAAGACGGTTATCGATGGATTTATCGCGAGGTTCATCCTGACATCCTGCTGGCTTCCATCTCTGGCGGGACCGATCCGAACACGGCTTTCCTTGGCACCTGTCCGATTGCGCCGGTCTATGCAGGAGAAATGCAGGCGCGCGGATTGGGCGCCGCCGTACAGGCTTTTGACGAGTCGGGCCAGCCGCTCATCAACGAGGTTGGCGAACTGGTCTGCACCGAGCCCCTGCCTTCAATGCCGCTCTATTTCTGGGGCGATACCGACGGCCGTCGCTACTTCGAAAGCTATTTCGACACCTATCCAGGGGTCTGGCGTCATGGCGACTGGCTCAAACTCGTGCCCCGCGAACACGCGGTGGGCGGCATCATCTACGGCCGCTCCGATTCGACGATCAACCGGCATGGCATCCGGATGGGGACAAGCGAGCTCTACCGGGTGGTCGAGTCCTTCGACGAGATCGCCGACTCGCTGGTCATCGATCTCGAATACCTAGGCCGACCGAGCTGGATGGCGCTGTTCGTGGTCACACGACACGAGGACCAGTACAACAATGCCCTGGTCACACGGATCCGGGAGGCGATCCGAACGCAACTCTCGGCACGACATGTCCCCGATGAAGTGCTGCAGATCGCCGAAGTTCCTCGCACGATATCGGGCAAGAAGCTTGAGGTGCCGGTCAAGAAGATCCTGCTGGGTCAGCCTCCGGAGAAGGCCTGCAACCGCTCATCCATGGCAAACCCGGGCTCGATCGACGCCTTCATCGCCCTGGCCGAACGCCGTCGCGCGAACGGACACTAGCGAAGCGATCAGACGCATCAACCGCGCCGATCAAAGCGGAGGATTTCGTTGCCGACCTGATCGAGCGGGACAATCGCATCTGCCGCACCGAGCTTGATGGCTTCCTTGGGCATGCCGAACACCACGCAGCTGGCTTCGTCCTGCGCCACCGTGCGTGCGCCCGCCTGATGCATGGCCAGCAGGCCACGGGCTCCGTCATCGCCCATACCGGTCAGAATGACGCCGAGTGCATCGGCGCCGGCGCATTCGGCCATGCTTCTGAACAGCACATCCACCGAAGGGCAATGACGATTGACCGGCGGACCTGCGAAGACCTGCACAAAATACTGACCGGCCTGCTTGCGCACTTTCATGTGTCGCCCGCCCGGGGCAATCAGGGCGAGTCCACGCTCGATCCGGTCGCCATCCTTGGCCTCACGGACATGGATGGCGCACAGGCCGTCAAGGCGGCTGGCATACATGGCCGTGAACCGTTCGGGCATATGTTGAACGATGGCAATGCCGGGGGCGTCCGACGGCATCTGCACAAGGACCTGCTCGATCGCCTGGGTTCCACCGGTTGAGCTGCCAATGGCGATCGGCTTGTTGACCGAAAGGGCATGCAGTCCCTGCGCCGCTGCCGTGGAATGACCTGCTCCGTGGGGAGCATGACCTGCGGCATGGGACGACAGCGCCTGTTGCGATGCGGGCCCGTGCTGCCCGGGCATGGTGGCCTGCCGCGACACAGCTCGTGGTCGCGCCTGAGCCGCGGTTTTCAGTGTGCGGACCAGTTCGCGACGGGAATCCTCGAGAAACTGCTTGAGGCCCATGCGCGGCTTGGCCACCACGGCCACCGCACCCGCGGCCAGGGCATCGACTGCTGCACGACTTCCTTCGGTGGTCAGGGTGGAGCAGATCACCGTGGGGATGGGGGTGCTCGCCATCAGCTTACGCAGGAAGGTGATGCCGTCCATGCCGGGCATCTCGATATCGAGCAACAGGACATCGGGACGCAATTTGGCGATGGCCGGCTCGGCCAGCAGAGGGTTGGGCGCACTGCCCACCAGTTCGATCTCGTCATCGCCTTGCAGCATGTGCATCAGGGCCTGACGAACAACCGCGGAATCGTCGACGACATAGGTACGGATGCTCATCGGTCTTCTCGCTTTATTTCATTGCGGCCGCGGATCGATGTCCATCGACAGCAGACTGACCTGAGGCATCTCACCCACAGTCCATCGGACCCGGCGTGCGGCAAAGCCGCCGACATCCGCACTCATCACGGGAATGCCGGCCTGCGAAAGCCGGTCTTGTGCCCATTGCACATTGGAGACACCAACATGGGGAGCCCCGCCTCCGTACAACCAGGCCTGGCATTGCTGGATGTCCATGCCTCGAGAGCGCAGCAGCGAACCCATGGCCTGGAAGGCGGGTTCGCCATGTCGCGTGTCCTCGGGCCGATCGAGAATGCCATTGACCACATGACACATCACGCCCAGCGTCTGCCGAGGATCGGTGAGAAGGATGGCCACGCACGAGCCCAGCAGGGTTTCCAGCACTTCGCCCCGCTCGGCCAATGCAACATCACCCGGATGAAGCACGGTGCTCATCCGGCCACCTTGCGAAAGGCGCCCGGTGCGAGCGATTGCAGGGGAGTCTGGCAGGGCACGCGTCCTTCGGCTGTCCCGAGAAAGAAGAGTCCGCCCGGCTTCAGACAGGACAGCACCCGGTCGACCACTTCGCGTTTGGTGGGCGCATCGAAATAAATCAGCACATTGCGCAGGAAGACGACATCAAAGGGACCGAGTGCCTCGATTGGACGGCACAGGTTGAGCTGACCGAACTTGACATGGCTGCGCAACTTGTCCTGGATGCTGGCCATGCCTTCGTATGCGCCTTCGCCACGAAGGCAATAGCGCTTCAGACGCTCCGGACTGACATGCCTCAGGCGGTCTTCCGGGTACACCGCCTCGATGGCGCTGCGCAGAACACGATCGCTGATGTCGGTGCCCAGAATCGACCAGTCCGAACCGATGCGTCCGTGTTGCTGAAGATCGGCAAGCAGCATGGCCGTGCTCCAGGCCTCGTCACCAAACGAGGATGCGGCACTCCAGATGGCAAGCTGCTTCGGGCGGGTCCGGCTCAGCTCCTGCTCGAGGAGCTGGAAATGCGCCGGTTCCCGAAAGAAGTAGGTTTCATTCGTGGTGAGCAGATCGACCGCCATCTGGAATTCACCACCATCGGAGGGACTGCAGATCAGGGCCAGGTAGTCCTCATAGGTATCCAGGCCCAGTTTCTGAATGCGCGGACCCAGGCGCGAGGCCACCAGCGACTTCTTGCTGTCATTCAGTGACAGGCCGATGGCCTCGTACATCAGCTGGCTGATGTCACGGTACGTCTCGTCGCGCAGGGTCAGCATGATGCGTTCAGGGTCAGCAGGTTCAGGCCAGTGCTTCGGCGGATTGCGAAGATTCGCACAGTCGGGCCATGTCCTCGATATCGAAGGCCTTGTCAGGCTCGAGCACGATGACGAACCGGGTCCCCATCTTGCCCATGCCACGGATGAAGTCACGCTTCACGACGCCCCCGAAACTCGGTGGCGGCTCGATCTGATCGGGCGGGATTTCGACAACCTCGCTGACCGCATCGACCATCAGTCCGAGTTCGATCCGCTCGCCTTCGCGCTGCGCATCGAAGATCACGATGCAGGTCTTCTTGCTGACCTCGGCAGCGTTGCGTCCGAAGCGGGCCTGCAGGTCGATCACGGGGACCACCGCCCCCCGCAGATTGATGACCCCGCGTACAAACTGGGGCATCAGGGGGACTGTGGTCATCGAGCCGTACTGGATGATCTCGCGCACCGTTCGGATGTCCATCGCGAACACTTCTTCACCGAGCGAGAAGGTGAGGTACTGCAGTGCCGCGTCCTGAGGATTGAGTGATGTGTCTTGCATGATCATGACTCCCTCAGTAGGGGCGGAAGTTGCCGTGCGTGCCGGTGGCGCCTGCCGTGGATGCTGTCAGGCGGGTGACCCGTGCTCCTGCCTCGACGGCCGGGCGATTCTGACCACGCATCGGTGAGGCGGGGCTGCGACGCTCGACGGTCGGTGCACCCTGAGCGGCGCGTCCACCCGAACCCTGAGCTGCCTCGCCCGAAGCGCCGACCGTGAAGAAGGCCACGGAGTGCTGCAGTTGCTCGGCCTGGCCGGAGAGTTCCTCGGAGGTTGCTGCCAGCTCCTCGGAGGCCGAGGCGTTCTGCTGGGTGGCCTTGCTCAGCTGACCCATTGCGCCGCCAATCTGAACCACCGACTGGCTCTGCTCCTGCGAGGCCGCCGCGATTTCCTGGACGAGCTCGGAGGTCTTCTGGATGGAGGGCACGATCTCGCCGAGCAGCTTGCCGGCACGCTCGGCGGTGCTCACCGAGTCCGAAGCCAGATCGCCGATCTCCTTGGCGGCTTCCTGGCTGCGCTCGGCCAGTTTGCGCACCTCGGCAGCCACCACCGCGAAGCCCTTGCCATGCTCACCGGCCCGTGCGGCTTCGATCGCAGCGTTCAGGGCAAGCAGGTTGGTCTGGTAGGCGATGTCATCCACGATGCTGATCTTTTGCGCGATCTGCTTCATCGCGGTCACGGTCTGCAACACGGCCTCGCCGCCTTCACCCGCTTCCTTGCTCGCCTTGGTGGCCATGCCGTCAGTCACTTTGGCATTGTCACTGTTCTGCGAGATGGAGGCGGACATCATGTCGATCGAGGCAGTGGTCTCTTCCACCGAGGAGGCCTGCTCGCTGGCCGACTGCGACAGCGACTGCGCAGTCGCGCTGACCTGGTTGGCCGCACCGGTGAGGGCATCCGCTGCTGCGCGAACCTCCTCGATGATCGAGGCCAGTTTTTCGCAGCTTGCATTGGCATCGTTCTTGACCTGATCAAAGACGCCCTGTGCATCGCTGGTGATGCGCTGCGTGAGGTCACCGGTGGCGAGGCCCGAGAACATGCGGCCCACATCTTCGATGATGGTCGCCAGGGCTTCGCTGGTGGCGTTGGCATCGCTCTTGACTTGCCCGAAGGTGCCTGTGTAGTCGCTGGTGATGCGCTGGGACAGATCGCCCGAAGACAGGGCTCCGAACACCCGACCGACATCACCGAAGATCACCGAGGTGGTTTCCATCAGGGCATTGACGCCAGCGCACAGCTCAGCGATCGGACCGCTCATGCCTTCGGTGTCGATCCGCTGCGAGAGGTCGCCTTCCTGGGCGGCACGGGCCACGATACGGGCCTGATCTACCGCCGCCTTGAGCATTTCATTGGCTTTGACTTCGGCGGTGACATCGGTGGCAATCTTCACGATCTTGACCACCCGACCCATCTCGTCGCTGACCGGCGCATAGACTGCCTGGAGGTAGACCTCGGAGCCGTCCTTGGCGATGCGCTTGAAAGTGTCGTTGAAGGCCTTGCCGGCATTCAGATCACGCCAGAACTGGGAGTAGGCTTCAGTGGCCGAGAAGCTGGTCTCGACGAACTGACGGTGATGCCTGCCCTTGATCTCTTCAAGGGTGTAGCCCAGCACCTTCAGGAAATTGTCGTTGGCGGTGATCACATGACCGCCGAGATCGAACTCGATATAGGCATACGACCGATTGATCGCGTTCAGAATGCCGCGGGCATTGTGACGCTCGAGTTCAGCCTCGGTGATGTCGTAGCGCACGCCCAGGTACTTCATGGGCTTGCCGTTGTCGCCAAGGATCGGGGCGATCACGGCATCGACATAGTAGGGCGTGCCGTCCTTGGCGCGGTTCTTGACGATGCCGCGGAAGATGTCGCCACGACCAATGGTCTGCCACATCTGCTTGAACACCTCCTTGGGCATGTCGGGATGCCGGGTGGTGTTGTGCGGCGCACCGACCAGTTCCTTGCGGTTGTACTTTGAGACTTCGATGAACTTGTCGTTGACATTCAGGATGTCGCCCTTCTTGTCCCCCTCCGACACGATGCTGGTGAGGTTCATGATGTCGGTGCGGACCTTGAGTTCAGACTCGACTTCCTTGAGGCGGGCCTGCATCTCTGCGACCTGCGATTCAAGCGCGGCGCGTGCACCGCTTTGCTCGTCGAGCCTGGCCTTGAGGCTGGCCTGCTCTTCACGTTGACGGGCGAGGGCCTGATCGGCTGCATCGAGCTGTTGCCCGGCAACGAGACGGGCCATCCAGGAGACTTGATTCGAGGTGGTCATGACGGATTCCTTTCGAGGTGGAGCGGGCGACGGGTCGGGGGTTGTTCGGCAAGCAGGGCGAGCGTGTTGACATCGAAGATCAACGCGACTTCTCCGTTACCGAGGATGGAAGAGCCGGACATGCCGCGAAGGCTGCGGAAGATCCGGCTCAGGGGTTTGATGACGGTCTGGTGCTGGCCAAGCAGTGCATCGACCAGGACACCGTAACGCTTGGTGCCGGTCTGAATGACCACCACCGAGCTGCGATCGGGTTCGGGGGCGTCGAGCTGGTACAGGGCGCGCAGACTCACGATCGGGAGGACCTGGCCGCGCAGCTCGATCACGCCGCGACCGTTGCTATCCAGACCATGCTCGACGTGACGGTTCTCGACCACTTCGACCACCGATTCCAGCGGGAAGATGAACTTCGAATCAGCGACATTCACCAGGAAGCCATCGATGATGGCGAGGGTGAGCGGCAGCCGGACCTCGATGGTGGGGGGCG
>JBMSOD010000138.1:0-8380 GCA_049422085.1 Burkholderiaceae bacterium | reverse complement strand
GATCGAGCACCACGATGCGATCGGCCACCGCCATGATGAGGTCCATGTGATGCTCGATCACCACCATGGCAATGCCGTCACGCTTGAGCGCATGCAGCAGTTGCACCAGACGCTCCATATCGGCACCGCCCAGACCCGCCCCGGGCTCATCGAGCAGCAGTGCGCGTGCGCCGTCGCCAAAGGCCAGCGCGACTGACAGCATGCGCTGCGTGCCATAGGGAATGGCGGTCGGCAGGCGATCATGAAACTCCGCGCCGACACCAAAGCGCTCCAGAGTGGCTGCCGCGGTACCCAATGCGGCACGCCGTCGCGCATGGGCCCTCAGGGGCGCAAAGGTGGCCTGCGCCAGGCTGGCCCCTGCGGCGCGATGCATGACGGCCAGCATGTTGTCCATGACCGTGAGCTCATGGAAGAAGGCGTTCTGCTGAAACGCGCGCTTGAGGCCCTTGCCGGCAAGCTGATGGGCAGACAACCCCGTGATGTCCTCGCCATCGAGGAGCACACGGCCACTGCGTGAGGTCATGGCGGTGACCGCGTCGTAGCAGGAGCTCTTGCCGGCCCCGTTGGGACCGATGATGCCGAGCAGCTCGCCGGCGCCCACCTGCCAGCTCACGTCTTCAAGAGCCACCAGCGCGCCATAACGCACACCCAGCCCTTCCACGCGCAACACGGATGCGGCGTTCCTGGTCATGCTGACATCACCTGACTGCCTTGCATGGGCTGATGAGTGGGCGGTGTGCGTGTGCACCGAATCGTGATTACTGCTCGACCACCATCTTCTGGCCGGCCACCTTGAACACATAGTGCCGGCTGGCCAGCTGGCCATTGGGTGCGAAGACCATGTCACCCAGGATGGTGCCCTTGAAGGTGCCGCCCCGAATACGCTTGGCAATCGCCTCGCGATCGAGCGTCTTGAGCTCGTTGGCTGCCATGGCCCAGACCTGCAGCGAAGCCGCACCGAGTGCCATGAACTTGTCCGGCGTCATCTTGTGCTGATCCTGCACCCTGGCCACATAGCGCTTGTTCATGGGGTTGGAGGCGAAGGGCTCGACATCCGGGAAATAGATGTCGGCGCCCACCAGGTTGTTGGCCGCATCCCCTGCCACCGACAGCACGCTGGGCGCAATGGTGCCCACGGCTGCGACCAGCTGGCCCTGGAGCCTGGACTGGCGAGCCTGACGGATCAGTGCGGGCATCCCCAGACCTTCACTGGCATTGATGGCCACGGTCACATCGGGCTTGGCCGCCACCACATTGGTCATGGCGATCCGGAAATCAGCCTGCGTGAACGGGAACTTTTCTTCAGCCACCTTTTCATACGACCAGTTGAGCTTCTTGAGCTCGGCTTCGATCGAAGCCTGGGCCCCGTTGCCATAGGCATCGTTTTGCGTCAGGAAGGCGATGCGCTTGGCTTTGGCCCGATTGGCGATGTAGTCGGCAATCACCGCGCCGTCCTGGGAGTTGGAGCTGTTCAGACGCACCGCCAGCGGGTTGCCCTCACCGGAGAGGATCGGGTCGGCCTTGGAGATGGCGGTGATGTCCAGCACTCCGGCACGCGAGAGCACAGGCTGCATCGCCAGGGTCACCGGGCTGTTCCAGCCCTCGATCACCACCGACACGCCTGCGGTGATGAGTTCATTGGCGCGGGAGACGCCCACCGCCGGCGTGGATTCGTCATCGCGCGCCTCGATCACGATCTGACGACCGAGCACACCGCCTGCCTCGTTGATCATGGCGGCCATCGACTGGATCGACTTGACCAGATGCTGCCCCTGCGGACCGGCACCGCCTGAGAGCGGAAAGATCACACCGACCTTGACGGGCTGCGCCACAGCG
This sequence comes from Burkholderiaceae bacterium, assembly GCA_049422085.1. Lineage (GTDB taxonomy): Bacteria > Pseudomonadota > Gammaproteobacteria > Burkholderiales > Burkholderiaceae_E > UBA4615. The sequence continues at coordinate 6,544 of JBMSOD010000138.1, read as the reverse complement.
GCGCCCGCAAAGCCAGCACTGGCCAACGCGACGAGCGCGAGTCGACGAATGGAATTCATCTCGGGTCTCCTTGATTGTTTTGTGCCAGCCGAAGGCATGACTGATTCAGTGTACTGGCAAAATCAGGCAGGCTCGTTTCAGTTCGAGAAAGAGGGGCACAAGATGCGAGGCAGGACAGTGCTGGTTGCAGGCGCCACGGGCGTGGTGGGGCATGCAGCCCTTGAAGCCTTCGCGGCAAGCGGTGAGTGGAATGTAATCGCGCTGTCGCGCCGGGCCCCAGACCTGCAAGGCCTGCAAGACCCGAAGGGGCGACAGCGGGTGAGGCATCTGTCAGTGGACCTTACCGATGCGCAGGCCTGTCAGGCCGCCGTCGCATCCATGCCCGGGATCACGCATCTGGCCTATGCCGCCCTGCACGAAAAACCGGGCCTGGTGCGCGGTTGGCGCGAGCCGGACCAGATGCAGACCAACCTGCTCATGCTGCGCAACCTGCTGGATCCGCTGGCCGCCGCCGGGACGCTCGAGCATGTCGCCGTCCTGCAGGGCACCAAGGCCTATGGCGTGCATCTTCATCCGATCGCCGTGCCCGCGCAGGAACGCTGGCCCCGCGACGATCATGAAAACTTCTACTGGCTTCAGGAAGATCTGGTGCGCGAACGTGCCGCCCGGGATGGGTTCGGCTTCACGATTTTTCGCCCGCAACTGGTCTTTGGCGACGCGCTGGGTGTGGCCATGAATCTTGCGCCCATCCTTGGCATCCATGCTGCACTGTGCAAGGAGGCGGGCGAGCCCTTTTGCTATCCCGGCGGGCCGTCAAACATTCTGGAGGCGACTGACGCACGCCTCATCGCCCGTGCGATTCGCTGGTGCTTTGATGCCCCGACGGCGCGAAACGAAACCTTCAACCTCACCAATGGCGATGTCTTCGTGTGGCGCAATCTCTGGCCAGAGCTCGCCGAGGCGCTGGGCGTGGCGCATGGCGCAGATGCCCCGCGCTCCATGGCGCGCTGGCTTCCCACACAGGCTCAAGCCTGGCAACGGCTGGCCCTGCGCCATGGCCTGGTGCAGCCCGACCTCGGCGTGTTGCTCGGTGAATCGCATCACTATGCGGATTTCTGCTTCGGCTTTCATGCCCGCGAGACACCGCCGCCGGTGATTGTGAGCACGATCAAGATCCGACAGGCCGGATTCGCCGACTGCGTGGATACCGGGGCCATGTTCCGGCACTGGTTCGAGCGGCTGCGGGCGCGCAAGGTGCTGCCCGCGCTATAGCGCGCTGCGCCGATGCCCTGACACATCCGCGCCTGCGTCCGGACGCAGGCGGAGAAACATCACGGCCGACACCGCCGCAATCACGCCGATCACCACGAAGGCCACCTGAAAGTCCCGGGCCACAAGTTCGGTACGCCCCTCGGCAATGCGAAGGCCATCGAGCACCATGGCGGCCACCGCCACCCCCGACGACAGCGCGAGCTGCTGCACCACATTGACGAAGGAGGTGGCCAGGCTCAGGTCTTCGGTCGGAACATCGGCGTAGCACAGGGTATTAAGACTGGTGAACTGCAGCGATCGGAAAAATCCGCCGGTCAGCAGCACCACAATGATCAGGGCCCCCGGCGTGGCACTGGTAAACAGCGCACACAGGCCCAGCAGACCGCTGCTCAACAGCGCATTGACCACCAGCACTGCGCGAAAGCCGAACTGCCTCAGGATGGGCGCGGCGGTGACCTTCATGAACATGGCGCCCACCGCAGACGCAAAGGTGAGCGAACCCGATTCAAAGGCATTCATGCCAAAGCCCACCTGCAGCATCAGTGGCAGCAGAAAGGGAATCGCTCCGGTTGAAAGCCTGAAGAGCACACCAGCCAGCATGGCAATGCGAAACGTGGGAATGCGCATCAGCCGCAACTGGATGATGGGATGCTCGGTGCGCCGCGCATGGCGACCGTAGAGCAGCAGCAGCACGACCCCCACCACGGTCATCTCGACCGCCAGGGCCACCTCCTGGGTACTGCTGCCCGCCAGGGTAAATCCGAAGATAGACAGCGACAGGCCAAGGCTGGTGAGCGCGAAGCCCTTCAGATCCAGCGGACGACTGACCTCCGCCTTGACCTGAGGCACGACCAGGGTGGCCAGCACGAAGGCCACGATGCCCACCGGCACGTTTAGCCAGAAGATGCCGCGCCAGTGATAGAAGGTGGTGATGAATCCGCCCACGGGCGGCCCCATGACCGGCGCAAACAGGGCGGGAATCGACATCCAGGCCATGGCCCGCACCATGTCGTGCCGCGGAATGACCCGAAGCAGGATGAGCCGGCCCACCGGCAGCATCATGGCCCCGCCCACCCCCTGCAGAAAGCGCCCGGCCACCAGGCTCGACAGATCCCAGGCCAGCGCACAGGCCACCGAGGCCAGGGTGAAGACCGCAATCGCCGCGCGAAACACCGTGCGGGCACCGTAGCGGTCTGCACACCATCCGGAGATCGGAATGAAGATCGCCAGCGCCACGTAATACGCGGTGAAGGCGAGCTTGAGCGTGACCGGATCCACGCCGAGGTCGACCGCCATGGGGGCCAGCGAGGTCGCAATGACCGTACTGACCAGGCTCTCTAGAAAGAGCGCACTTGCAACAACCAGGGTCAGCAGACGCAATCGGAAAGACCTCGTAAAAAGCTCGGGCTCATTATCGATCGCGGTGCGCCTGGCACCAGATCTGTGCGCGCCAGAACCAGAGGATCTGGAATGGCCGACATGCACCAATCCGGGACGCACCTTGTGAGGGCATGACGCCCGGCCAGGTCCGTGCCGCCGCGCTTGGCCCGCCTCTTGCAATGAGAGGGATGTCCGAATCCCAACCGAATTGCTGGAGCCATGCAATGAGCCGAGATACTGATGATCGCGTCAATCCTGATGGACAGGGCCGCTACTTTCGACCTTTTGATGCCGAGCGTTCCCTGCTTTCGCGTTGCAGCTGCGGCGCCGATCATGATCCGTCACAGCACGCCGACGCGGCCACGAGCACCGCAGGACTGCTGAGTGCGCGACTCGACGCCGAGCGCCGGCCAGCACCGCAGGTCAGCCCGGAGCATGACACCGAGCGGCTGTCCAACGAGTTCATTGAAGCCACGATGGTCAAGGCGCTGTTTCCGCAGGAGTCGGTGCGCCGCGGTCTGATCAAGGCGCTGGGTGCTGGCACGCTTCGGGCAGCCGTCGCGGCCGCCCTGCCAGCGGGCGCGCTCACCTCCCTGCAGGCCATGGCCCAGGAGAAAAAGCCGCTCGAAAAGAAGGACCTCAAGATCGGCTTCATTGCGATCACCTGCGCCTCGCCTCTGATCATGGCCGACCCGCTGGGCTTTTATCGCAAGGAAGGCCTGAACGTTCAGCTCAACAAGACCGCAGGCTGGGCCCTCATCCGCGACAAGGTGCTCAACAAGGAATACGACGCCTCACATTTTCTGTCGCCGATGCCGCTGGCCACCTCGCTTGGCCTGGGCTCGACCGCCACACCCATGAATGTGGCGACGATTCAGAACATCAATGGCCAGGCCTTCGTGCTGCCCAACAAGCACAAGGGCAACCGCGACCCGAAGAACTGGAAGGGCATGCGCTTTGCGATTCCCTTCGACTACAGCATCCACAACTTCCTGCTGCGCTATTACCTGGCCGAGCACGGCATCAACCCGGACACGGATGTTCAACTTCGCGTGACGCCGCCGCCCGAGATGGTGGCCAACCTGCGCGCCGGCAATATCGATGGCTTTCTCGGGCCCGATCCCTTCAACCAGCGCGCGGTCTACGACGAGATTGGTTTCATCCACATCCTGTCGCGCGAGATCCGGGACGGCCATCCGTGCTGCGCTTTTGGCATGCCGACCGAGTTCATCCAGAAAAACCCGGCCACCTTCGCGGCCCTGTATCGCTCCGTGCTCACTGCAGCGGCCATGGCACGCGAGCCCAAGAACCGCGAACTGATTGCCAAGGTGATCTCGCCCACCCAGTACCTGAACCAGCCCGAAGCGGTGGTGACGCAGGTGCTCACCGGTACCTTCGCGGACGGCCTGGGCAATGTGCGCAAGGTGCCCGAGCGGGCCGACTTCGACCCGGTGCCCTGGCACTCGATGGCGGTCTGGATGCTGACCCAGATGCAGCGCTGGGGCTATCTGAAGGGCGAGGTGAATTACCGGGAAATCGCCGAGAAGGTGTTCCTGATGACCGACGCCGCCAAGTACATGAAGGAACTCGGCCAGCCGGTCACCCCGGCGAGCGCCGGCTATCGCAAGTTCAAGATCATGGGCAAGGAATTCGACCCCGCCAAGGCGGCCGAATACACCCGAAGCTTCGCCATCAAGAAGGCCGCCTGAGGACACCATCATGAACACATTGAAGGGACTCCAGGGGCGTGCGGCCGTGCTCTCGCTGCTCATCCTGGCCACGCTGGTGATCCTGTGGCATGCCTCGACTGCACCGCGTGCATCGGGCACGCCATCGGCATCGCCGGTGACGCTGACCGCAGAGCAGATCGAGTACGCCAAACTGATGGGCAAGGACCCCACCGCGATGGCTGCTGGCAGCTCAGGCGACGCCAAGAAGAGCGGCGGGTTTCCGACGCCGCTGCAGATGGGCCAGGCCATCGTGAGCAATCTGTCCGACCCGTTCTACGACAACGGGCCGAATGACAAGGGCATCGGCATTCAGCTGGCGCACTCACTCGGACGCGTGGCGCTTGGCTTTGCGATCGCCGCCCTGGTGGCCATTCCGCTCGGGTTTCTGATCGGCATGAGCCCTCTGCTCTACAAGGCCCTTGATCCCTTCATTCAGGTGCTCAAGCCGATCTCGCCCCTGGCCTGGATGCCGCTTGCGCTTTACACCATCAAGGACTCCGGCATTTCCGGCATTTTTGTGATCTTCATCTGCTCGGTCTGGCCCATGCTGATCAATACCGCCTTCGGCGTGGCCGGCGTGCGGCGGGACTGGCTGAATGTGGCCAAGACGCTCGAGGTGAGCCCCTTGCGCAAGGCCTTTCTGGTGATCCTGCCAGCAGCCGCGCCCACCATCCTCACCGGCATGCGCATCTCCATGGGCATCGCCTGGCTGGTGATTGTTGCGGCCGAAATGCTGGTGGGCGGCACAGGCGTGGGCTACTTCGTGTGGAACGAGTGGAACAACCTGGCCCTGACCAACGTGATCTTCGCCATTTTGCTGATCGGGGTGGTGGGCATGTTGCTCGATCTGTTGTTTGCCCAGGCCCAGAAGGCCGTGACCTATGTGGACTGAGGGGACCTTCTCATGAGCGACAAACCTTTTCTTCAGATCGATAACCTGGCCAAAACCTACCCGGGCGGCACCGAACCGGTGTTCGATCAGGTCAACTTCGGAATCGCCAAGGGCGAGTTCGTCTGCATCATCGGCCACAGCGGCTGCGGCAAGACCACCATCCTGAATGTGCTCGCAGGCCTGGAGCAGGCCAGCAGCGGTACGGTGATCATGGACAACCGCGAGGTCTCGGGCCCGAGCCTGGAGCGCGGCGTGGTCTTTCAGAGCCATGCCCTCATGCCCTGGCTCACGGTTCGCAAGAATGTGGCCTTCGCGGTGCGCAGCAAATGGCCAGAGTGGTCGGCCGACCAGGTCGATGCCCAGGTCCAGAAGTACGTCGGCATGGTCGGTCTGAGTCATGCGATCGACAAGAAGCCTTCGCAACTGTCAGGTGGCATGAAGCAGCGGGTGGGCATTGCGCGCGCCTTTGCCATCGAGCCCAAGATGCTCCTGCTCGATGAGCCCTTCGGTGCACTGGACGCCCTCACCCGGGGCACGATTCAGGACGAGCTACTGAAGATCTGTGCGGCCACACAGCAGACGGTCTTCATGATCACGCATGACGTGGATGAAGCAATTCTGCTGGCCGACAAGATCCTGCTCATGAGCAATGGCCCGGTGGCCCGCGTGGCCGAGGTGGTCTGCAACACCCTGCCCCGCTCGCGTCAGCGTGCCTCGCTGCATCACGAGCCCGGCTTTTATGCCCTGCGCAATCATCTGGTCGACTTCCTGGTCAGCCGCTCGAAAGAACTGTCGGGTGGCCGGGCCCCCGCCCATCCTCCCATGGTCAAGCCGGCCGAGGCCGCCCAACGTGAAGCAGCCCAAACCGCTGAAGCGGCCGCCCATGGCGAAGGTGCCGGAACGGTCAGCGCACCTGCCGCAAGCAGCATGTCTCAACCGTCGGCGCCGCTCTTGCAGCGCGTGGCCTAGTCGGGCCCTCTCACTGGGTCATCTCACCGAGTCCTCTTCCTGATCACTTCAGCGCCCACCCTTTCCTTTTCATCCGATTTCACACAATTCTAGCAAGGAGCTTGAAAGCAATGAACCGCCTGGATGTCACCGAAAAAATCATCACCACCAAGGTTGCCAAAGGCATCAAGTGGAGCGATGTGGCCAAGAAGGTCGGCCAGTCCAAGGAATGGACCACGGCCCTGTGCCTGGGCCAGATGACCGCCACGCCCGAACAGGCCAAGGCCCTGGGCAAGATCTTCGGCCTGACCGCCGAAGAGCA
>JBMSOD010000137.1:0-8424 GCA_049422085.1 Burkholderiaceae bacterium | reverse complement strand
TCGGTGGCCGGCAGCGCCGCCCACTCGGTGATCGCATTCATCTTGATGGTGAGCGCCTGCTCGTCGGACAGTTGCGTCGCATCGAACTGGTCCCAGGGCAGTTCGTCCATGTTCCAGCGCACACGCTCGAGCGATTTGAAGAGTTCGGGGTAGAGCATGGGCATGACGACGGAGGTGCGAAGAAATGCGGAGGTGCGTAGAAATGGACTGGTCGGATCAGAGGCCGTCTGATCTCCGACTTTTTCGGTCAGTCATTCTAGCCTGACAGAGCACCCCGTCGGCGCAAAAAGCGCATCAACCCCCCGACGAGTGGCAGCTTGGCATACAACTCCTCGGCGGCATCCCAGTAATCCCGGTGCATCGCAACGCGTCCGTCCGGTGCAAAACGCAGGTGGGACGCACCCCGGATCACCTGCGGGCCACGAGGCAGAGGGGAACGGAAACCGAACTCGAAGTCCCAGACCAGAAAGGCCTGATCACCCGCCTCGATCGCCTCCCGGACCACGAACCGGGGCTGGTCGACCTGATGGAACATGTGGGCGAAGATGCGGGCGATCTGCGCCACGCCCCGGACCTCATTGAAAGGGTCCTTGAAAAAGGCATCGTCGCAGTAGATCCGATTCATCCGCTCCGTGTCCTGCGGCGTGATGTGCTCGAAGAATTCGACCAGCTGCTGCAGACGCGGGCTTCTCGAGGCATCGGTGCCCTGGCTCATCGGTTCATTCACTGACGCTCTCCCGCCTTGTGTCCGGTCCCGGTCAACCGCATGACTCATCCCCCCGTGACACGCCGAACCAGCGCAAAGTACCAGCGGTCGGGCAGCCATCGGGCGAACTTGAGAACCCGGGTGAAGCGTCGCGGGTAGTGAACCTCGAACCCGCCGCGTGCAAGACCCTCCAGCGTACGGCGGGCGGCCTCGTCGGCCGAGATGATGGCCGGCATCGGATAGTCATTGATCGCTGTGGCCGGCGTCTCGACATAGCCCGGGTTGACCACGGTGACACCGATGCCTTTTGGATGCAGGTCGAGATAAAGCGACTCGGCAAGATTGATCAGCGCCGCCTTGGTCGGGCCATAGACCAGCGCCTGCGGCAACCCGCGAAAACCCGCCACGCTCGAAAACAGCACCAGATGCCCTGCACGCTGTCGCAGCAGGGTCGGCAGCACGACCGACAGGCCCTTGAAGACGGCGACCAGATTGGTATCGAGCATGCGCTGGGCCTGATCCAGATCGAAGGCGTCGGCCCGCATGGGCTGGTAAATGCCGGCCACCCAAAGAATCACATCCACCCCGTCCCATTGACTTGTCAGGGTATCGAAGGCCTGCGCAATCGACTGCACATCATTGATGTCCAGGGGCAGCACCAGAGCAGGGTGAACCGGGTCTGGCGCATCGACCGGGGCGGCAGGTCGCGAGCCGACCACCTCCTGGAGCGCCTGAGCCCGCCGGGCTGACACGGCGACCCGGGCTCCCGCACGAAGCAGGGCTTGAGCGAGGGCCGCTCCGATGCCGCTCGAGGCACCAATCACCCAGACCCTGCGGCCTGACCAGTGCGTGATGGGAGGATTCAGTGGACGCAACATGGATGGCTCGACCCTCAGGCGGCTGCGCGCCGTGTGAACGAGAGCAGGACTTCGCCGAGCTTCACGCCGAACTTGCTCATGGTGGCGCGGTTGAGCATGACCCGGTCATCGATCTGGTACATCCAGTCGTCGAAGTCGACCTCCCAGGTGCGGCCGTCGACCTTCAGGGCAAGAACATAGCGCCAGTTCAGGGCATTGCCCGCGGCCACGCCGGTGGCTTCACCCACCACATCCGCCGCGGTGCCGCTGTAGCGGCCCTCGCCAAGCTTGCGCACTGTCCAGATCCGTTTTTCGCGGGTGCCGTCCGAGTACAGAAAGTCCTCATCGAGCGTACCTACCGCATCCTTCCACTGGCAGTTCATGAGCACGGTGAAGCGTCGAACGACTTCACCCGAACGGTCCTGAAAGACGCCCCAGGCATCGACGGTGCCGTTGAAGTACTGGGCAAGATCCAGCCGGGGCTGTTCGCGTGCATAGCGGGAGGGGTCGATCCCGGAGCAGCCGGCCAGGGTCAGGGCGCCTGCACCCAGACCAAGCAGAGCGCCGCGACGGGCGAGCTGGGTGCTCCGAAGCGCAAGCAGTTGGGCGGCGGGTGTCTGGATCATGGTGTGTTCCTCGTCGTGGCGGGGGCATGGTCGGGAGGCAATCGCCGTGCAAGGGGCGCAATGCTCAGCAGCACGGCGGCGAGAAGCTTCAGGGCACAGGGCAGTACGGCATACATGAAGGCGAGCGCGGCTGTGCCCTCAGGGCCTTGCGCCAGGTCCGGGCCATGACTTGCCCCCGGTGCGTAGCCGAGCAGGCCCAGGACGGGCAGGGCCAATCCGGCTGCGGCGGCCAGGTTCAATTTGGTGGCCAGGTTCCACAGGCCGAAGGCAGCACCGTCGCGTGCCCTGGGTGCATCCGGTGCGGCAAGCACCTTGGCGAGCAGGGCGGGCGGGATGGCCAGATCGGCGCCAAGCGCAAGTCCGGTGGCCACGCACACCACAAAAAAGGCCGCGTCGTCGCCCGCGCCCAGGCGCCATGCCCAGATGAAGGCCAGGATCGAAAGCGCCATCCCGGTCAGCCAGGCGAATTTCAGACCGTAGCGCGTGGCAAGCCGGTTCCAGAGGGGCATGCCGAGCGCGGCTGCCAGAAAATAGGCGAGCAGGAACTGGGGGGTGCGGTCAGGCGTCTGCAGGATGTCGGCCACAAAGAACAGCAGCAGGGTCGCCGGAATCGCGCTTGCAATGCCATTGACGAGGAAGATCGCCAGTGTCCAGCGAACGCCGCGGCATCGCACCAGTTCGACAATGCCCGACCAGGGGTTCAGCACGCCTGTGGCAGGGGGCTGGGCAGGCCCGTGCGAGATCACAGGCTGGAGCGAGATCGATTGCGTGGGCGTCACGGTTGGCCCGGCAGGCAGCGGCGCACGGACGAGCAGCAGTGCGCCCGCGAGTGCGCCCAGCGCGAAGAGCCCCACCAGGGCGGGCACACGATCCGGCACAAGCAGGGCTGCGCTGGCCAGGACGCCCAGCAGGCCTGCGCCTTCCCGCCAGGAGGTGACCCGGACCCGCTCGGTATCGCTCGAACCCAGGCGAGCCCCCCAGGCCTGATAGGCAATCGAGACGACTGACCAGGCAACATAGGTGATCACCGAGCTTGCGGCCAGCCAGGCGGCCAGAGGGACTCCGCGGGGCGGGAAAAACAGCGCGGCATAGGCCAGGACCAGCACCGGAAGGGCGAGCCAGATGAGTTGGCGCCATTGCCGCGCATCGGGATTGCGATCCAGTCCGGCACCGATCACCGGATCGGCCACTGCGTCGATGGCCCGAGCGGCGAAGAGCACACTGCCCACGGCGACCAGTTCGAGGCCCAGGCGCTCGGCATAGTAGGCAGGCAACAGGACGAACAGCGGCAACTCGAGCAAGGCCAGTGGCGCCCTCAGTGCACCGTAGGCTGCAAGTCCTCGCCGCCCGAGAGAGGCCGGTACTGTCAAGGATGACGCGCCAGGGTGGGCAGGCGCTGCATCACCGACTGGCGAAGCGAAGGGGCCTGTGTCCGTTCATCAAGCCAGATGGACAGGAAGGCCCGACCAAACTCGGCATCATCGATGGCACCGATCGGCTGGTCGTTATGAAAGAAGCGAACGCCACGTGCCGGATCGAACAGGCCGGTCAGCCGGTCGCCCTCCTTCACGCTGGGAAAGACCCGTGCCATCTGGCTCGACCAGCGCGTCCGTTGCGCCGCGTCGCCAAAGCCGAGCCTGGCGATCTCCTTGTCGCTTCCTTCGACGATGGTTTCACCGGAGAGGTTGCGCAGATAGCGCAACTCGAGCGCAAGGGGCTGCTGCAGAAGGTCGGCCGTATTGCGCGCATTGCCATGGACCCAGAGTCGTGCCGTGTAGACCCGGAACCCCAGAAACCGCAATTCGCCCTCTCCGGCCAATCGGGCCGACTGAAGTGCGCTGACGAGTGCGACAGGCGCAGGCGCGGGCGCGGGCGATGTGGCATGCGCTGAGGGGGCTGTTTCGGCACCGAGGGTGGCTGCCGTGATCACCCCTGCGGCCAGAGCCCTGCCACTCGGGCGGGAAGCTTTGCGTGTCATTGGGACCAGCCGTCTTCAGCCCGGTGCACGAAGCGTGAACTGGATCACATCGGTGGCGCCCTGCGCAAAGCCTGCTTCGCAATAGGCCAGATAAAACGCCCAGGTCCGCGCGAAGGGGACATCGAAGCCCTGCGCCTCGATTCTCGGCCACTGCTGCCTGAATGCCTCGCCCCATTGTGCAAGCGTACGGGCATAGTCGGGACCGAAGGCAAAGGTCTCATCGACCGCGAGGCCCGCCCGATCGGCGCTTCGTTTGAACCCGCCCGGGCAGGGCAGCATGCCCCCGGGAAAAATGTATTGCTGGATGAAGTCGGTGCCCTGTCGATAGCGCTCGAAGAGCTCATCATCAATGGTGATGGTTTGCACCACCGCCCGGCCACCCGGCTTGAGACAGCGACGCAGGGTATCGAAGTAGGTGGGCCAGTAGGCCTCGCCGACGGCTTCGAACATCTCGATCGAGACGATGGCGTCGTATTGCCCTTGTTCGTCGCGGTAGTCCTGAAGCCGAAGGTCGGCCTTCGCACCCAGGCCGGCGTCATCCAGGCGCTGGCGTGCCCAGGCGAGCTGCTCGGTGGACAGGGTCAGACCGGTGACATGCATGCCCGCACGCGCGGCGACCTCTGCGAACCCGCCCCAGCCACATCCGATCTCGAGAATACGGGCGCCAGGTGCCAGTGCGAGTTCGTCAAGAATGCGTTGATACTTGGCCTCTTGGGCCTGCTGCAGGCTGCATGACGCATGCTCCCCGAAGAGGGCGCTGGAGTAGGTCATCGAGGGATCGAGCCACAGCGCGTAAAAGCGGTTGCCCAGGTCGTAGTGGGCGTGAATGTTTCGGCGCGACCCGGCCTTGCTGTTGCGGTTGAGCAGGTGGCGAAGGCGGTAGGCCAGCTGCCCCCACCAGCGGCCATAGATGGCCTTTTCGATGGCCTGCCGATTCGCAAGGAGCACCTTCATCAGCGTGGCGAGCTGGTCTGTCTGCCAGTCGCCGGCGATGAAGCTTTCTGCAAAGCCAATGTCTCCGCGGGACAGCGCGGCAGCGCAGACATTCCAGTTGTTCAGACGGATGCGCGCGTGAATCTCGCCGTGACCGAATTGCAGCGTGTTGCCACCCGGCGTGACCACGGTCAGGCGGCCGTAGTTCATCCGCTCGAGAAGGCCGAAGAGGGCGAGCGCAGCTGCGGGAACCCGCTCCGTCGCAAGAACAGCGGGTAGCGCGAACGCATGCGAGGCTTCGATCACCGACTCGAACAGCGAGCCGGTCGCGGAGGTCGGATTCATGGTTGTCCTCTTGTAATGAACGCCCGTGGAGGATCGGGCTTGCGGTGAAACTGCACCCGCGACCGCCACAGTAGCAGGGCATGCCAGTGGATGCGCACGATCACCCCCAGCGTGAACAGGGGTTGGCCGAACAGGGCTCGGCGCACGACACGACGGTCGGCCTGATGCAACTCGCCACTCAGGCTGGTGAGGAGGAGCGGACCGTCCTCGTCGTGGTGATCGATGCGTGCGAGCGCACGGTCGGCCCGGTTCAGGAAGCGGAAGGTGTAGCTGCCCTGCACGGAGCAGAACGGTGAGACATGAAACATCTTGCGGGCCTGCAGTTCGCGGCCTTCCCGCAGGGGGGTGCCGTCAGGCTGCGCGAGCAGGTAGCAGTGCCGTTCGCCAAAGGTGTTGTTGACCTCGGCAATCACGGCCAGCAGCGCTCCATCATGCCCATGACAGAACCAGAAACTCACCGGCTTGAACGCATAGCCCAGGTGCCGTGCGAAGGTGTGCAGCCAGATCGGTCCGTCAATGGTGATCCCCGCTTCGGCACAGTGCGCGCGCGCCCAGTCGGCCAGTGGGGTCTGGCCGTCACCATGGTCCTTCGCACGAAAGGACAGCGGTGCAGCCCGGTCGATTGCGAACCAGGGGCCAAGGGTTTGTGCCCATTGCGCCGCATGATCACCATCGACACGAATGCGCAGGAAGCAGCCCTGGTAGCTGAACGCATGTCGTACCGGACGAAGGCGGGTATGCCGGATCGGACCGAAGCCGAACTGGATGGGTGCGCCCTTCAGGGCAGGTGCGACAGCCGAAAGCATTGCTGACAAGCTCAGGCGGCCCGGGCGAGCGAAGCGTCCGTACCGCGGCGGCCACGCGCATGGTCGAGAATTCCCTGTGCTGCTGCGAGGCCTGCTTTAAGACCGTCTTCGTGAAAGCCATACCCAGCCCACGCACCTGCGAACCAGGTGTTGCGCTGGCCCTGGATCGCGGGCAGTCGTTCCTGAGCCGCGACTGCCCCAAGATCGAACACCGGATGGGCGTAATCGATCACCTTGAGAGTGAGTTCGGGGCGGGGCGGTGAGGGCGGATTGAGCGTGACCAGTACGGGCTGCGAGATCGGCAGGGGTTGCAGGCGATTGAGCCAGTAAGTGACCGCCACTGAAGGGCTGCCCAGTCCGGGTGAATCCACGCCGAAGCGACCGGCACTGAGGTAATTCCAGGCCGCCCAGGCCTTGCGTCGCCGGGGCATCAAGGCGGTGTCCAGATGCAGATAGGCTCGGTTGGGCTGGTAGTTGATCGCGCCAAGGATCTCGCGCTCTTCGCGGCTCGCATCAGGCAGCAGGGCCAGGGCCTGATCGCTATGACAGGCCAGCACCACATGATCAAAGGTTTCACGGCCGTGGTCGGTCACCACGGCCATCCGATGCCCCGCGCTGGCGCGTTGCTGATCGAGGGGCTCACGCAGCACCGCCCTCACGGGTGTATTGATGCGAACATCGTCCAGTCCGGCCAGGATGCGATCGACATACTGGCGTGCGCCGCCACGCACCGTAAACCAGCGCGGCCGGTTGGCCACCTGCAACAAGCCATGGTTGTCACAGAAGCGCACGAAACTGTTCACCGGAAACGCCATCATGGTTTCGGTCGGGCACGACCAGATGGCCGCAGCCATGGGCAGCAGATAGCCCTCCCGAAAGGGGCGACCGTAACGGTGGGTATCGAGCCAGCGGGACAGAGGCAGGGCGGCGTCCTCGGTCAGCACCGATCGGCGTGCCATGGCAGTTGCCTGCCGGTTGAAGCGCAGGATGTCGGACAGCATCGACCAGAACCGCGGAGACAGGGCGTTGGATGGCTGAGCGAACAGGGAGGCAAGATTGCTGCCACACCATTCGAAGTCATGCGGGCCCACCGAGACCGAAAAGGACATGTCGGATCCGGCCGTGGGCACCTCAAGGGCCTCGAACAGAGCGATCAGCTGGGGATAGGTTCTTTCGTTGAAGACCAGAAAGCCGGTGTCCACCGCGGCCTGCACTCCCTCGACCGAAATATCCACGGTGTGGGTATGCCCTCCGACATAATCGGCTGCTTCGAACAGCGTGACCTGATGTTGACTGGCCAGGCGATGTGCGGCGCCAAGGCCGGCGATGCCGCTGCCGATGACGGCGATCCGTTGGGGGGCTTGGCTGCGTGTAGGCATCGTGACAGGTCTGGACAAGGGTGGTCAGGAGGAATGCGGACGGCAGGCCTGCCCGGACAAGGCGGCACAGTTTGCTTGTTTGTCCATGGTAACTCATGGACAAACACGGTCAAACTCTATTTTCTGCCTGACTGTCGAGCGGAAAAGCCGCGCAAGCCCCTATTGCGAGAATAAAAACTAGCCTCGAGCCCTTGGCTGTCCTATACTTGCCCAATGGACACGCAGATGGTGATGCTGTCCATGACACATCCTGGACAGGTCACCCGGCCGGTCAGGTGTCTTCATCGGATAGCCGTACCAGATGAACGACCGTAGTTTCTCGCCGCCTCCGGGCCGCAACATCGCCGCGGTAGAGCGCGATACAGGACTGACCAAAGACACGCTCCGTGTTTGGGAGCGCCGCTATGGCTTTCCCAATCCCGACCGCGATGCCTTTGGCGAGCGTGTCTATCCGCTTGAGCAGGTCGACAAGCTGCGCACCTTGAGGCGACTCATGGATGCGGGCCATCGACCGGGCAAGGTCATTCACCTGCCCATCGAGCAACTGCAGGAGCTCGCGGCGCAATCGGCCAGTCAGGTCGACGTACCGCGCAGCTTCAGTGACGCGGTTGCCGAGCATGACGACCTCGACCGCTTCCTCGACATGGTTCGCCACCATCAGGTGGTCGAGTTCAGACGCTCGATGTCCCAGGCCCAGCTGCGGGTGGGTATGGAGCGCTTCGTTCTCGAGATCGTGGCCCCCATGACGCGTCTGGTAGGCGACCTCTGGGCGCGGGGCGCATTCGGAGTTTTCG
>JBMSOD010000136.1:0-8574 GCA_049422085.1 Burkholderiaceae bacterium | reverse complement strand
CAATGGCAGTGCCCGATTGATCGGCTGGTTTGCACAGCTGCTGCGTGTCGTGCAGTCGGGGTACATCTACCACTACGCCATCGCCATGATCGTTGGAGTGGCGCTCATTGTCTGGTGGTTCGTTCCGATGCTCAAGCGCTGAAGTCGAACCGGGATTGCTGACATGAATGCTTCTTTTCCGTACCTGAGCGCATCGATCTGGCTGCCCATCGTGGCCGGCCTGATCCTTCTTGCGATCGGATCCGACCGAAATGCCCGTCTGGTGCGCTGGCTTGCCCTTGTCGCTTCAGTGGCGGGCTTTCTGGTCACTGTTCCCCTCTACACCGGGTTCGATCCACACAGCGCCAACATGCAGTTCCAGGAGCTCTCGCCCTGGATCGAGCGCTTCAGCATCAACTATCACCTGGCGGTCGATGGCATCTCGGTGTGGTTTGTTCTGCTGACCGCCTTCATCACGGTGGTGGTGGTCGTTGCGGGCTGGGAGGTGATCGAGGAGCGGGTCGCGGGCTACATGGCGTCCTTCCTCATCCTCTCGGGTCTGATGATCGGTGTCTTCTCGGCCGTCGATGGTCTGCTCTTCTACGTCTTTTTTGAAGCCACGCTGATTCCGATGTATCTCATCATCGGCATCTGGGGCGGGCCCAATCGGGTTTACGCCGCGTTCAAGTTCTTCCTCTACACCCTGCTCGGCTCGCTGCTCACCCTGGTGGCGATCATCTACCTCTACCTGCAGTCCGGTTCGTTCTCCATTCTGGAGTGGCACAGGGTGCCGCTCAGCATGAACGAACAATTGGCCATCTTTACCGCCTTCCTGCTGGCCTTTGCGGTCAAGGTGCCGATGTGGCCGGTGCATACCTGGCTGCCCGATGCACACGTCGAGGCTCCCACAGGTGGCTCGGTGGTGCTGGCAGCCATCATGCTCAAGCTGGGTGCCTATGGCTTTCTGAGGCTGTCGCTGCCCATCCTGCCCGATGCCAGTCATGAGTTGTCCGGCGGCATGATCGTGGTGTCTCTCATCGCTGTGGTCTACATCGGCCTTGTCGCGCTGGTGCAGACCGACATGAAAAAGCTGGTGGCCTATTCGTCGATCGCGCACATGGGCTTCGTGACGCTGGGCTTTTTCATGTTCAACACCCTTGGCGTGCAGGGTGGCCTGGTGCAGATGATTTCGCATGGATTCATCTCCGGGGCCATGTTCCTGTGTATCGGCGTGCTCTACGACCGCATGCATAGCCGGCGAATTGCCGACTATGGCGGCGTGGTGAACACCATGCCCCGATTCGCTGCCTTGTTCATGCTGTTTGCGATGGCAAATAGCGGACTTCCCGCCACCTCGGGGTTTGTCGGTGAGTTCATGGTGGTACTGGGCGCGGTGAAATTCAATTTCTGGGTCGCCCTGCTGGCGGGTACCACCCTGATTTTCGGGGCAGCGTATTCGCTCTGGATGTACAAGCGCGTGATCTTCGGCGAGGTGGCCAATGAACACGTGGCGCAGCTCAAGGACGTCAACCCGCGCGAATTCTGGATGCTGATGGTGCTCGCCGCCGCCGTGCTCATCATGGGCCTCTGGCCCGCTCCGGTCACCGATGTGACCGAGGCGTCGGTTCGCGCCTTGCTCGAGCACGTGGCCATTTCCAAGATCAAGTGACATGCAGAACACCCTGACGTTTTCATCGCTGAACCTCGGTGCTGCTCTGCCCGAGCTTGTGTTGCTCGCCTGCGCATGTGTGGTGCTGCTGGCTGATGTTCTAAAGACCCGCGCGTCTGCGGATGAGGGCAAGGATATCGGTGGTCTTGCGATCGCGCTGCTCGCCTTGCCCTTCATCACGGTACTCATGCAATGGGGCGATCAGGCGACCACCGCATTCAGGGGCATGTACCTTTCTGATGCGCTTGGCCAGTTGCTCAAGCTTGCGAGCATCGCGGCGACCGCACTCGCCCTGGCCTATGGCAGAAGGTACCTGCGCGACCGCGGCATGGCCCGTGGTGAGCTCTATGCCCTGGCGCTGTTCGCCTTGCTGGGGCAGATGGTGATGATCTCCGCAGGCAGTCTGCTGGTGGTCTACCTGGGCCTGGAGCTGATGTCTCTCTCGCTCTACGCGATTGCGGCCATGCGGCGCGATCATCCGATCAGCACCGAGGCGGCCATCAAGTATTTCGTTCTTGGCGCGCTGGCATCGGGGTTCCTGCTGTATGGCATGAGCATGATTTACGGCGCCACGGGTACGCTTGACCTTGCCAGGATCGCGAGCGCTCTGGCCACCCCCACGCCGGCCAAGACCACCGTGATGATTTTCGGCATCGTCTTTATCGTGGCAGGGCTGGCGTTCAAGCTGGGGGCAGTGCCCTTTCATATGTGGGTGCCTGATGTCTATCAGGGCACGCCCACTCTGGCGACGCTGCTGATTGCAGCCGGCCCCAAGCTGGCGACCTTCGCGATTGCCTTCCGTCTGCTGGCTGAAGCCATGGTCGGCCTGGCCTTTGACTGGCAGCAGATGCTTCTGGTGCTGTCTGTGCTCTCCATGGGTCTTGGCAATCTGGTGGCCATTGCTCAGACCAATCTGAAGCGCATGCTGGCTTACTCCACCATTGCTCAGGTGGGTTTTGTGCTGCTGGGCATGCTCTCGGGGGTGGTAGGCGGCAATTCCCAAGGCCTGGCCGAGGCCTGGAGCAGTTCGCTGTTCTATCTCGTCACCTACGTGCTCACCACGCTGGGCACCTTCGGAATCATCCTTCTGCTGGCGCGTCAGGGTCATGAGGCCGAGGAGATCAGTGATCTGGCGGGGCTGGGCAAGCGCAGCCCGGGGCTGGCCTTTGTCCTGCTGATCCTGATGTTCTCGCTGGCCGGCATCCCGCCCACGGTCGGGTTCTACGCCAAGCTGTCTGTGCTCCAGGCAGCCGTTCAGGCCGGCTTGGTCTGGCTTGCGGTGGCCGCCGTGCTGTTCTCGCTGATTGGTGCCTTCTATTACCTGCGCATCGTCAAGACGGTCTATTTTGACGAGCCGGCTGATGCGTCCGCTCCCGACAGTTCGGGGGGCGCAGTGGCCCTCATGTCTGTCAATGGTGCCTTGGTGCTGTTGCTGGGCCTTCTTCCTGGTCCGCTGATGGCGGTGTGTCTGGAAGCAGTGCGTCAGGCGCTTGGCAGCTGAGGCACAGCTGTCGCACGCTCGCCTCATACGGTCTAGCTGCAATAGACGACCGCATGCCGGATATGCAGAACGATTTGCCAGTTCCGCACGATTCGACCGATCCACCCGGTCTGCACGATCTGCGTGAGCAGACAGCTTCGTCCGAGACGGTTTATCAGGGCGTTTTTCTGCAGATCCGCAAGGATCAGGCGCGCCTGCCCGACGGCAGTCTGCACACTCGAGAGTGGGTGGTTCATCCGGGCGCTTCTGCCATCGTGGCCTTGTCCGATGCAGGCGAGGTGCTGATGGAGCGACAGTGGCGCTATCCCATGGGGCGCGAGTACCTCGAGATCCCCGCGGGAAAGATTGATGCCGGGGAGACGCCCCTGCAGACGGCTCAGCGTGAACTGCTCGAGGAAACCGGCATGCGGGCCGTGCATTGGGAACCTCTGACCGTCATTCATCCCGCAATTGGATTTTCGAACGAGGTCATTCACATCTTCATCGCCCGTGGCTTGAGTGGCTCTCCCGAGCAGGCTGCGCTCGACCATGGAGAGCGGATCCAGACCCTCTGGATGCCACTGGCCGACCTGATGGATCGGGTGCGCAAGGGCCAGTTGCCCGATGTGAAGACCCAGATCGCGCTGTGGCATCTGCAGGAGCGCAACGCGCGCGGGAATTAACTGTGTCTCGCAGCGCCTGATGCTGTCGTTTGGTCCGATGCAGGCTGGTAAACTGCGGGGGTTGGAGAGTTGGCAGAGCGGTTGAATGCACCGGTCTTGAAAACCGGCGACGCTGTAAGGCGTCCGTGAGTTCGAATCTCACACTCTCCGCCACAACGCCCCTTTTCAGGGGCGTTTTTCCTGCAGTGACTCGATGTTAGAGACCGGTCTTCAGACTGGGGCGGCGCAACCCAATTCGATAGGATGGCTCCACTCTGCAATCGGCCAGCTGGAGAGCGCAACAGGTGATCCAGAGCGTTGCGACCGCCCCGACTTTTGGCGAAGCGCATTCACAAGGTGGTGCTAAGGCCTGCTACCTTGATGAGGATCAGTCTCATCCCTTGATGAAAACAGAGGGAAACCGCCTGGTGGCCGTGGTGAAAGTTTCGGCAGCGACGTCGACCGAGACAATGCTAAGCTTGATTTATGGTTAAAAAATTCATTTTGATTGCGCTGTGTTTACCGGCAATTTCAATATCGCAATCCGTATTGCCACAGTGTCGAGGAGACCGGCTCACGACCCCGTGGACTGATTGCCGGGGATCGCTGACATTTGCGACGGGAAATAAATATATTGGTGAGTTCAGCAATAACAAATATCACGGCAGAGGGTTATACATTTCGGCAAACGGTCGATTTACATATGAAGGGAATTTTTCGAATGGTGGGTTCAACGGAAAAGGGGTGGAGTCTTTTTCAGATGGAATTACCTATGTCGGGGAGTTCAGGGACGATTTCAGGCACGGAAATGGAATCGAGTACGGCAAGGCAGGCGAAGTTCTGAAGTCCGGTCGATGGGAGCGAGGGCATCTCGTCGAAAATCTTCGCCTTGATCCAGAAAGCTTTCCCTTGAGAACCGGAGCGGGAGCTCTGGCAGCAGCATTGAATAGGCTGCCGCAAACCAACAGCTCCTGGATCAGCAGTCTTGACAAGGCGGTGCGAGAGGAATTGCAACGCTGGCTGGATGTGAGCCCATCTGGTGTAGAAGAGATTCCCCAGCCGGCCTATCCCGACGCGATTTCCTTGAAACAGGAACCCTGGGAAAGCAACAAGGAGTTTGAGGAGCGGGTGGAGAGGGCCAGATCAGAGCGAGGACAACTCCTTGAGCGCATTCAGTCCGAGTATCGAAAGAAGGTTCAGGAACGAAATGAACGGGTGGCGCGCTTCAATCAGCAACGGCAGGAGCGGGAGGCGAAGCTTGCCGAGAGACGCCGCGAATTGATTCAAGCTGGTATTGAGATTCTCAATCCGCCCATCAGTCTGTCGCAGTTCACATTTGATCAGGCCAGTGGAAATCTGCTTGTGAGTGTGCAGGTGGAGGATCTTGGCACCCAGGTGCTGGCGTTTTCAGGAACTTCACAGGATTTTCGCAAGGGCGTACTTCGAGACTCCTCCAATATTGCGTACAAGCCAGAGTTTCGAGTCAGTGACGCCGGGGAAATTTCCATCGACTCCCTGTTCGTCGATGCGTTCGGTTCGAGCGCAAGAGGAGTTCCGTCGAATACGGCCATGAACTCCGCGCCAATAGCAGTGATCACAACCCGTGTTGAAACAGGCACAACGGTCGTGCAGCAAAGTGCTCTCACCATTGACCGAAATCAGGTGGAGCAGATTTCGTATCGTGAGGAAAACGCACTTCTGCGCAAGCGGCTTGAAGAGCAACGATTGCAGCAGGAGAGGGCTCTCGTTTCGGAGCAGGCCAAGGCGGCTGCCGAGATTGCCCGCCTGCGGGCTGAAGTCGACGCGCAGAAGAGGTTGCCACCGACAAGGGCGGCAGTTTCTTCCTCGGTGATCTCTTCAGCGCATGCGCTGGTGATTGGCAATTCTGCGTACAGTGGCTCTGACCGCCTGGCTAATCCTGTCAATGACGCGCGCGCAATGTCAACGAAGCTGCGTGCCATGGGTTTTGTCGTCACTGAGATCTTGAATGCGGGTCGTGAGCAGATGGTCTCGGGACTGGTTGAATTCAGCCGAAAAGCGTCCAAGGCAGATCTGACATTGCTCTTCTATGCGGGGCATGGCGTCCAGATCGCAGGAACCAACTATATGGTTCCTGTTGACATGCGTCTGACGGATCCAGCGAAAGCGACTCTGCAGGCTGTATCGCTGACGCAGGTTGTCGAGCATTACCTGCCAGGAAAAACCAGACTTGTCTTTCTTGATGCGTGCAGAGATAACCCACTGATGAATTCGGGGAGTCGGGGGATGACCCGAGGGCTTGCCCCCATCAATGCCGCGGAGGGAACGCTGATCGCCTACGCGACCAAAGATGGACAAACCGCCGATGATGGTGTTGGTCAGACGAACTCACCGTTCACTGCGGCGTTGCTGCAGCATCTGGGCGACCCGGACGACATCGCTGTTGTTTTGCGCACGGTGCGCGCGAAGGTCATGCAAAGCACGAATAATCGTCAGCAGCCCTGGGAGTACGGATCTCTGACTGGCGGGTCGCTTGTCCTCTCAGCGATCAAACCCTAGTCGTCACCAAGGAGCGTAAATCCTCCCGAACCCCGGGGAGTCAGGCGGGCACGGAAGTTGCGGAAGAGCTGAGCGCTAAGTTCTGTCGAAGCGCTTTCACCTCTGAGGCCGCCCATGCGTACATTTCACAAATCCTGTCCCCAATGGTTTGGCGTTTTACTTGTCGCCATCGTCCTGACTGCCTGCGGTGGGTCGAGTCCGGATTCTGGTTCATCGCTTGCTGCATCCGAAACCGCGAAGAATGGCAACGGCTTCGGGGCGCAGCTGCCCAGAGCCCCTGTCGAGCCATTGGGTGCGGTGGGCGTTCCCGATATCAACGCGCTCGGTCTTCTTGATCAGTCCGGACCCAACAGCGCGAGCTGGCCGAAAATGACCAATGCCGGCCAGAAGACCAAGCTACAGGCTCTTGGCAAGGCCTTGTTCTGGGACATGCAGGTTGGCGGCGACGGCATTCAGGCCTGTGCATCCTGTCACTTCAATGCGGGCGCCGACAATCGCGTTGCAAATCAGGTCAATCCTGGCACCAATGGAGTGACCGACGTTACAGCTCTCAACACCACGCTCAATGCTGCGCATTTTCTTGGTACAGCGAACGGCGCGTTGAACGGTGGGCTGGCGGTCAGTGAATCTGGACTCCTTGCAGCAGGCTTCACCCCCGATGCCGCTGATGGCACACCAGGAGCAAAAGGTGGATCGGCGGCGGGCGATATCGATGATGTCGTGTCCTCGCAGGGTGTGCGTTCGGGTGTTCATCAGGGCGTCTCCACCACCAGGGTTGATTACGCCGTTCTCGATGCGAACGATGCAAGGGCGTTTAACAGGACCTTCAACAGTCCTGCACCCGGAATTCCGAACACCGTACGCCGAGTACCGGGTCGCAACTCGCCTTCTGCGCTGAATGCGATCTACAACCTGCGCAATTTCTGGGATGGACGCGCCAACATGTTCTTCAACGGGGTCAACCCGCTGGGCGTGAACGATCCCGACGCGCGCGTCAAAGCGTATGTTGGTGGCAACATCATTGACGAACGACTCGATCTGCCCTTTTCCTCACTTGCATCGCAGGCGGTGGGCCCCATCGACAGCGATTTTGAGATGACGAACGCAGGGCGCCCCAACGCCGATCTCGGCAAAAAACTGACAGGCCCCGGCGTACTACCGCTTGCAGGCCAGACCGTCGATGCAGGCGATTCCCTGCTGGGCGACTACCGGGATGGCTCCGGGCGGGGACTGAGCAAATCCTATGTCAGCTTCATCAGGGAGACCTTTGATCAGCGTTTCTGGGGGGATGGATCCGGTAATGATGTCTGCGTCAATGCCGCTGGCGCTCGCGAGACAGCCGTAGCCGGCGCATGTCCCACCTACTCTTTGTTGCAGTACAACTTCCCGCTCTTTTTCGGGTTGGCAGTCCAGGCCTACGAGGCGACCCTCACCACCTCTGACACGATCGTTGACCTGATCGCCGGGGGCAAGGCGACTGGCGTTGTGGTGTCCGGCAGGGCCCGGATCGATGTGGCTGGCATGGCACTTGATGGATGCGTTCGGGCTGTACAGCTGAACAACGCCGCGGCCAATGTGGATGCGGCCCTGCAGCTTTGTGCTGCCCATTACGCCAAGTTCATTCACCCGGGCGCGGTCAGTGGTGCGGAGTCGGGGCTTGCGCCCAATCCGGTGCCTCCAGGGTCGCCTATCGGCGGATGTACCAACCCGGCGACATGTAGCGCGTCACCCAATGAGCTCCATGGCGTCAATACCCTGTTGAACGTCAACCGCGGGCTTGGCCGGTTCTTTGCAGGAGCGACGGCCTGCTCGGTGTGCCACTTCAATCCCGAGTTCACGGGTGCCACTGTTTCGACCGTGACGCGATTTGGCGCCCGATTGCCAGCTCTCCCCAACGGTCAGCTGCGCAAGGAACTCGAGGCACGAGCGGTTCTCGAGCGCATGCCCATCTTCAGCGGCGCGCCTGCAGTCTACGACGTTGGTTTTTACAACCTTGGGGTTCGGCCCACCGCCACCGACGTCTCGATCGGCGATTCCATCGGAGGGGTTCCCATCTCAATCGGATCGATCCTGAACATCGCCAATGGCGGCAGGGCAGGTGCCAACGATGTGGCCAAGACCAAGGCGACAGCCGATCTGCTGATCAACAAGGTGAAGATTCCCTCCTCTCCTCTTGATCTGACGCCTCAGCCTTTTCCCACCGTGGTCGGTTGTGCCATCGCGCTGACGGGCGGACTGAACGGATG
>JBMSOD010000135.1:0-8650 GCA_049422085.1 Burkholderiaceae bacterium | reverse complement strand
GTGCGCTTGAAGTCGCCCGGATTCGGCACCTCGGCTTCGAGTCCCACATAGCACCAGTGGCCCTTGTAAAAGAGCCGCTCGAGCTCGCGCTGATACAGCGATTCGTCGGTGTAGGTGGCAAACGGAATGCGGTGCGTGCCGTCTCCTGGCGGCCATTGCGTGCCAGCAGACGGTGTCGTGCCAGAGGGTTTCACAGCAGGGCTCGTGTCCTGGGTCTTCTGGCGGTCGGTCCTCAGGCGTCAGGACTTCAGGCCGCGGGAATCCGATGCAGGGCGCAGATCTTGTTGCCGTCCGGATCGCGCAGATAGGCCAGGTAGAGCTTGCCGGCACCGCCCTCGCGCACGCCGGGCGGGTCTTCGATGCTGATGCCGCCATTGGCCACACCGGCCGCATGCCAGGCCTGAACCTGCTCGGGCGAGCTGCAGGCAAAGCCGATGGTGCCGCCATTGGCGCAGGTGGCCGGCTTGCCGTCGATGGGCAGCGAGGTGGAAAACACGCCGGTCTTGGTGCGCCAGAACACGCGATGGCGGTCGACATTGCCGGCCGGAACGCCCAGGGCGCCCAGCACCGCGTCATAGAACTTCTTGGACCGTTCGATGTCGTTGGTGCCGATCATGATGTGGGAAAACATGCAGGTCTCCTCGTGAGTGAATGGGGTGATCCGAATGATGCCATTGGATGTGGGTCGCCCGACCCCAATCCTTTGGAATGAGAGCCGTGATCTGTTTGTCGGGCAGTCGGCCCTCCGAGGCTCAGTGGGTACCGATTCAGGGCGCGATCCCACAGGGCTGGCCGTCCATCCCTCAGGCTCGGCCTTTACAATGCTGCTCTGATCATCAGGCCGCAGCGCACTCCCATCATCATGTCCCTCCTCGTTACTGGCGGCGCCGGCTTCATCGGCAGCAACTTTGTTCTGAGCTGGCTGGCCAGCCCCGAGGGCCAGCAGGGCCGCATCATCAATCTCGATGCGCTGACCTATGCCGGCAATCTCGAAAACCTTGCCTCGGTGGCCCAGGATCCGCGTCATGTGTTCGTGCGCGGCGATATCTGCGACCGCGAACTGATCGATCGCCTGCTCACCGAGCATCAGCCGCGTGCCATTGTGCATTTCGCGGCCGAAAGCCATGTGGACCGCAGCATTCATGGCCCGGGCGCCTTCATGCGCACCAACATCGACGGCACCTATACCCTGCTCGAGGCCGCGCGGGCCTACTGGGGCGGGCTGCAGGGCGAGGCCAAGGCCGGCTTTCGCTTTCATCATGTGTCCACCGACGAGGTCTATGGCAGCCTGGGCCCACAGGACCCACCGTTCACCGAAACTCATCCCTACGAGCCGAACAGCCCCTATTCGGCAAGCAAGGCGGCGAGCGACCATCTGGTGAGGGCCTGGCATCACACCTACGGTCTGCCGGTGGTGACCACCAACTGCTCCAACAATTACGGGCCCTATCACTTCCCCGAAAAACTCATCCCGCTGATGATCGTCAATGCCCTGGCCGGCAAGCCCCTGCCGGTGTACGGCGATGGCATGCAGGTGCGCGACTGGCTCTATGTCACCGACCATTGCAGCGCGATCCGGGCCGTGCTCGCCGGCGGCAGGCTGGGCGAGACCTACAACGTGGGCGGCTGGAACGAAAAGCCCAACATCGAGATTGTGCGCACCCTGTGTGCGCTGCTCGACGAGCTCGCGCCTGCGTCGGCACGCGGGCTGCGGCATGTCGGCACGGGCGCCGCGCTCACACGCTATGACGAACTGATCACCTATGTCACCGACCGACCCGGCCACGACCGGCGCTATGCGATCGACGCGAGCAAGATCCATCGCGAACTCGGCTGGAAGCCGGCCGAAACCTTCGAGACCGGCATTCGAAAAACCGTGCAGTGGTACCTCGATCATCTGGACTGGGCCCAACGCGTGCAAAGCGGCGCCTATCGCGACTGGGTCGATACCAACTACAAGCAGCGTGGCTGAGAGGCAGCGGTCATGAACATCCTGCTCGTGGGCTGCAATGGCCAGGTGGGTTGGGAACTGCAACGGGCGCTTGCACCCCTGGGCAAGCTCACCGCCTGCGATTTCGATTCGCCCGAGCCCCGGCGCGCTGACTTTTCGAAGCCCGAGTCCCTGAGGGCGCTGGTCGACACGATCCAGCCGCAGGTCATCGTCAATGCGGCCGCGCACACCGCGGTCGACAAGGCCGAAAGCGAGCCTGATCTTGCACGCGCACTCAATGCCACCGCGCCGGGCGTTCTGGCTGAAGCTGCCCGCGAGCGGGGTGCATTGCTCGTGCACTACAGCACCGACTATGTGTTTGATGGCAGCGGGCAGGCCCCGCGCACTGAGGACGCGCCCACCGGCCCGCTCTCGGTCTATGGCCAGACCAAGCTCGAAGGCGAGCAGGCCATTGCGGCCAGCGGCTGCGCTCATCTCATCCTGCGCACCAGCTGGGTCTATGCCGCGCGGGGCGGAAACTTTGCCCGCACCATGCTGCGCCTGGCCGCCGAGCGCGATGCGCTTCAGGTCATCCACGACCAGGTGGGCGCCCCGACTGGAGCTGACCTGCTGGCCGATGTGACCGCGCATGCGATCCGTGCCGTGCGCGAGCGCCCTGAGCTTCAGGGCCTGTATCACTGTGTGGCCGCTGGTGAGACCAGCTGGTACGACTATGCCCGCTTCGTCATCGAATGGGCGCGCGCACAGGGCCGTCCGATCCGGGTCGCGCCCGAGGCCATTGCGCCGATCGCAACGGCTGCCTATCCGACGCCCGCGCGGCGTCCGCTCAATTCGCGTCTCGACACCCACCGCCTGCAGGCCGCCTTTGGTCTGCGCCTGCCGCACTGGCAGCAGGGTGTGGAGCGCATGCTTCGAGAAATCCTCTCATGAACGCTGCTTCGTCTTCTCTTTCTGCTTCTGCGCCCCAGCGGCGCGGCATCATCCTGGCCGGTGGCTCGGGCACCCGACTTCATCCGGCGACGCAGGCCATCAGCAAGCAGCTGCTGCCGGTGTATGACAAGCCGATGGTCTATTACCCCTTGTCCACCCTCATGCTGGCGGGCATCCGCGACATCCTGCTGATCAGCACGCCGCAGGACACCCCCCGCTTCGAGGCCTTGCTGGGCGACGGTTCGCAATGGGGCCTGTCCATTCAGTACTGTGTGCAACCCAGTCCTGACGGCCTGGCTCAGGCCTTCATCCTGGGCCGTGAATTCGTTGGCGGCGCGCCCAGTGCGCTGGTGCTGGGCGACAACATCTTTTATGGCCATGACTTCGCGCAGCTGCTGGGCAGCGCCACGAGCCGCAGCGAAGGCGCTACGGTCTTTGCCTATCATGTGCATGATCCCGAGCGCTATGGCGTGGTGGCCTTTGATGAGCACAAGCGCGCGCAATCCATCGAGGAAAAGCCCAAGACCCCCAAGAGCAACTACGCAGTCACGGGTCTTTATTTCTACGACGGACAGGTTTGCGACATTGCGGCGAGCATCAAGCCTTCCGCCCGCGGCGAGCTCGAGATCACCGATGTCAATGCGCGCTATCTGAGCCAGGGCGAACTGAATGTCGAGATCATGGGCCGCGGCTATGCCTGGCTCGATACCGGCACCCATGACAGCCTGCTCGAAGCGAGCCAGTTCATCGCCACGCTTGAAAAGCGTCAGGGCCTGAAAGTGGCCTGCCCCGAAGAGATCGCCTGGCGTGCTGGCTGGATTGATGACGCCGCCCTCGATAAACTCGCCTCGCCGCTACTGAAAAACGGCTACGGCCAATACCTCGCCCGCCTCCTCCGTGAGCGGGTCTTTTAATTGGGGTCAGATGACAATTTATTTCGATAAATGGGGTCAGATGACAATTTCTAGCATGCCCCTAGCAGGAGCGTTTCCTTTAGATGTCGAGCGAACCGAGTTCCCAGCACCCTACCTCCCATCCCCTTACATCCCAGTCAAGCGCCTCTGACGCGCCCGTGCCGACTCAATCCGAGTTCCCGGCAGAGTCTGTGCAGACCGCCCTCCAGGAAGGTAGCGCGGAGGGCGCCACGATGAGTTCCGCAGCTGCGCCACGTCCGGAGGTCGGTCGCGGCCGCAGTCCAGGGCGATACAGCGAACGCCCCGCGCGAGCCGGTGCGGTCGCCCTGATTGATGCCGAGTTCTGGCGCTGGTGGCACAGCATTCCGACGTCAACCAACGAAAGGGAGGTGGCCATCGGTGCACGCCAGGCGGTGCGTGATGCCCTGGCCCAGACACGGGATGGCCTGCAACTGCAGCGCATCGTCTGGATTGGCGAGCAGCGCCTTCAAGGGCTGGACGACCTGCGCGCGCTTGCCGTCAAGGACAACGAAACGGACGAGGGCTGGCCCCTGGCCCGTGCCCTGTCTCAGGCCCTTTTCGATCTGGCTGCAGGAGGCATCGTGAACACGGTGCTTCTGGTCACCGACGACGATCGCCTGCTGCCGGCGGTGGACGAGGTGCAACGTCGTGGCCTGCGGGTCCTGATGCTGCAGGGCCAGGAGGACAAGCTCTCCGAGGAGTGGCGCAGGTTGCTCTCGGTGGCCGACCGAAGCCTGGTCCTGAGGGAAAGCCCGGTGGGGCTCGCCGATCGCGCGGCTCGCGGCCCAAGACCTGAGGGCCAGGACAGGACCGAACGCGCTGAACGGACCTCTCCTGCGATGCATGATCCGAGACGCAGTGCCGACCGAAGGGGGATGCCCGATGCCGGTCCGGATGAGGCCTCAGAGCCTCCCACCGATGAGACACTGCAGACCCTGAAGGAAGCGGCCGGCCTCTGGTGGTCCACGCTGGACGACACAGCGCGCGACACCCTGCGGAACGCGCTTCCGCAATCGCGAGGCCTGCCCAGAGACCTCGACCGCCAGTTGCTGATTTCTGCGGCACGCGGTCTGGATCGGCAACTGACGGTGCCTGAAAAGCATGCGCTGCGCGGTTCGGCGAGGGCCCTGGCGGCAGCACGGGGTCGATCCGACGGAGGGACTGAATCCGAGGGCCCAGGGCTGCAGGCGGGCGGCGAGTCAGCCTAGGATCAGCGCCGCAGGCGCGACCGCAAAAGACTTCGACTATCCTCTTCAGCCATGCGCCCCATTCTCTGCGTCGTCGGCACCCGCCCCAACTACATGAAGATGGCCCCGATCCTCGCGGCCTTCGAGGCGCATCAGCCCAGAATTCCCTATGTCTTCGTGCATACCGGGCAGCATTACGACGCTGCCATGGAGAAGGTGTTCTTCGATGCGCTGGGACTGCCTGCGCCGGATGCCAATCTCGGAGTTGGTGCAGGAACGCATGCCGTGCAGACCGCCCGCATCATGGAGCGCATGGATGCCGTGATCGACGCCATGCAGCCCGCAAGCATGCTGGTGGTGGGCGACGTCAATTCAACGCTCGGTGCTGCGCTGGTCGCTGCCAAGCGCAACCTGCCGCTGATTCATGTGGAAGCGGGACTTCGCAGCGGCGATCGCACCATGCCTGAGGAAGTCAACCGGATTCTGACCGATGCGGTCTCGGACCTGCTCTTCACAACCGAGCGTGCGGCTCGCGACAATCTTCACGTCGAGGGCATCGCGGACGAGAAGATCGTATTCGCGGGCAATGTCATGATCGATACGCTCGAGGCGCATCGAAGCAATTTCGTACGCGCCCAGGACACCCTCGATCGCGCCGGCTGCCCGGATTCTGCCGCCTGGATCCAGGACGGCTTCGCCCTCGTCACGCTACATCGCCCCTCCAATGTTGATCACGAGCCTGCATTGAGGGCCATGGTCGGTGTACTGGATCGAATCAGCGCGCATTGCCCGTTGGCTTTCCCGATTCATCCGCGTACCCGCAACAACCTGCAGCGTTTTGGCTTGACCGACTCGCTGCGCGCCGGGCGTTGGCTCCTGATGGAGCCGCTGCCCTACTTCGACATGCTCGGGTTGATGAGCGAGTCGCGGCTGGTGATTACTGATTCCGGCGGTGTGCAGGAAGAAAGCACCGTGCTGGGCGTGCCCTGTCTGACGGTTCGCGAAAACACTGAGCGTCCGGTTACGGTGACACAAGGAAGCAATCAGCTGATCGGCACCCGCCCTGAGGCCATCTGGGCTGCGTTCGAGGCTCTGCGTCTGTCCGGCCATACGGGCGGTACCGCAGTGGCGCCGCCGGCCCGCCGGCCCGAACTCTGGGATGGGCAGGCTGCTCGGCGCATCGCTGCCGAGATCTGGTCCCGTCGAGAAAAATTCCTTTCGGAGTGAGTGTCATGGCCGAACTTTCCAAAGCCCGCATCGCCATCATCGGGCTTGGCTATGTGGGCCTGCCCTTGGCGGTGGAGTTCGGCAGGCAGCGGCCGGTCCTGGGTTTCGATGTCAATGCCGAGCGGATCGCACAGCTGCGTGCAGGGCAGGACAGCACCCTCGAGGTGCCGCCTGAAGAACTCTCACAGGCAGGCCATCTCGAATTCAGCAACGACCCGCGGTCCTTGAGCGATTGTGGCGTCTTTATCGTCACCGTGCCCACACCGATCGACACGGCCAACCGACCGGATCTCACGCCTCTTGAGCGGGCGAGCGAAACCGTGGGCAAGGCACTGAAACCGGGTGCCGTGGTGATCTACGAGTCCACGGTGTACCCGGGCTGCACCGAGGAGGTCTGCGTGCCGCTGCTGGAGCGGTACTCCGGCCTGCGCTTCAATCAGGACTTCTTCTGTGGCTATAGCCCCGAGCGCATCAACCCGGGCGACAAGGAACATCGGCTGCCCACGATCCGCAAGGTCACCAGCGGCAGCACGCCCGAAGTGGCCGAGGCGGTAGACGCGCTGTACGGGCAGATCATTACGGCCGGGACCCACAAGGCCAGCAGCATCCGGGTGGCCGAGGCCGCCAAGGTCATCGAGAACACCCAGCGCGACCTGAACATCGCGCTCATGAACGAGCTCTCGCTCATCTTTCACCGTCTGGGCATCGATACGCTCGAGGTGTTGCAGGCCGCAGGCACCAAATGGAACTTCCTGCCCTTCCGGCCTGGTCTGGTGGGCGGGCACTGTATCGGTGTCGATCCCTACTACCTCACGCACAAGGCGCAGGAGGTCGGCTATCACCCGGAGGTGATCCTGGCCGGTCGGCGCATCAATGACGGCATGGCGCGTCATGTGGCTGACGAGACCGTGAAGCTCATGCTGCGCAAAGGCCAGCCGGTGCTGGGCAGTCGGGTGCTGGTGATGGGCCTGACCTTCAAGGAAAACTGCCCCGATGTGCGCAACACCAAGGTGGTCGACATCGTGCACAGCCTGAAGGCCTACAACGCACAGGTCGACATCTACGACCCCTGGATCGACCTGCACGAGGCAGAGCACGAGTACGGCCTGAAGTGCCTGCCCGAGATGCCGCCAAGCAACACCTATGCGGCCGTGATCCTGGCGGTCGCACATCGGGAATTTCAGGCGCTCGGCGAAGAAGGGATTCGCGCCCTGGGCGTGCCCGGTGCGGTGCTCTTCGATGTGAAGGGCATGCTGCCTCGGGCGGTTGTTGACGGGCGTCTGTAATCCGGATGGCGCTCTATCAGACCCTCATGCAGGCGTTGCCTGCCTCGCCTCGCGTATGGTTGGTCACCGGGGCGGCGGGTTTCATCGGCAGCCACCTCGTCGAGACGCTTCTGTCGCTCAACCAGACCGTGGTGGGGCTGGACAACTTTGCCACCGGGCATCGGCGCAACCTCGAGTCAGTTCAGGCCGCGGTGAGCCCAACGCAGTGGGCAGCCTTTCGGTTCATTGAGGGCGATATCAGGGATGCATCGGTCTGTGCTCAAGCGTGCGCAGGTGTGCAGATCGTCCTGCATCAGGCGGCACTCGGCAGCGTGCCCCGCTCCATTGCCGATCCCATCACCTCCAACGCTGCCAATGTCACCGGGTTTCTGAACATGCTGGTGGCCGCGCGCGATGCAGGCGTGCAGCGCTTTGTGTATGCGGCAAGCAGCAGCACCTATGGCGATCATCCGGCCTTGCCCAAGGTCGAGCACACCATTGGTCGCCCGCTCAGCCCCTACGCCGTGACCAAGCTGGTCAACGAACTCTATGCCGATGTGTTTGCGCGGACCTACGGGCTGCAGAGCATCGGGCTGCGCTACTTCAATGTGTTTGGCCCGAGACAGGATCCGCACGGCGCGTATGCCGCGGTGATTCCGCGCTGGGCCGCCGCCCTGGTCAGCGGGGAGGCGGTCTACATCAACGGTGATGGCCAGACCAGCCGCGACTTCTGCTTTGTGGCCAATGCGGTTCAGGCCAACCTGCTGGCCGGCACGACCAGCAACCCCGACGCGATCAATCAGGTCTACAACGTGGCGGTGGGCGGGCGCACGACGCTTGTCGAGCTCTTTGCGCTACTCAAGGAGGCGCTCGGACCCCGTGTGGCCAAGCCCTCCGAGGCGCAACCCATCCATCGCGATTTTCGTGAAGGCGATGTTCGTCACAGCCAGGCCGACATCAGCAAGGCGCGCGAGCTGCTGGGCTATGCGCCCACGCACGATGTTCGGGCGGGGCTGATGGAGGCGGCGCGGTGGTACGGGCGTTCGCCTTGATCGAGCGCCCTTGGTGATCCGATGGGGTCATTAAACCGCGGGTAGCCGCCCAGGGGGCACAGGCCCTTTGACGCCAATGACGGCGTAGTCCTGTTCCTTCAGG
>JBMSOD010000134.1:0-8700 GCA_049422085.1 Burkholderiaceae bacterium | reverse complement strand
TTTGCTGCAGACCGGAGCTGCCTGCCGATGAGAACGCGAATCAAGTTTTGCGGGCTGGTCCGCGCGGAGGATGTCGATACCGCGGTCGCCCTGGGGGTCGATGCGGTCGGCTTCGTGTTCTATCCGAAAAGTCCGCGCGCCCTCGATGCCGCACAGGCAAGGGCATTGCGCAATCGCTTGCCCTCGTTTGTCCGGTCGGTCGGCCTGTTTGTCAATGCACCGATTGCTGAAATCGTGCGTACCGTGGACGAAGCAGGTCTGGATGTCGTGCAGCTGCATGGCGATGAGACCCCGGACATGATCAACGGCGTGATCAGCGCGGTTGCGCGTCCTGTGTGGAGGGCTATCCGGATTCGTTCCAGGGACGATTTGCTATCATCCGCGGCTTGTTCAGGAGGGGCAGAGTGCCTTCTGCTGGACTCGTATTCGGACGGTTTCGGAGGCAGTGGCAAGACCTTTGACTGGTCCTGGATCCCTCCCGGGTATCCGGCGCGTCTGATCCTCTCCGGAGGGCTTGACGAGCACAGGGTCGGACAGGCGATTGCGCAGGTTCGACCGTTTGCAGTCGATGTGTCGAGCGGTATCCAGGGGGCATCGCCGCGTCAGAAGGATCCCCGTCGCATGGAAGCTTTCGTGGCAGAGGTCCTTCGGGCCGACGCTCTTCTTGCAGCACAGTCAGGCAACGCATGAAACCCTACGACCTTCCCGATGCCCGCGGGCACTTTGGCCCCTACGGCGGCATCTTTGTGTCCGAAACCCTCATGCACGCGCTGGAGCAATTGCGCGATGCCTATGACCACTATCGGACCGATCCTGAATTCGTAGCCGAGTTCGAGGATGAACTGAAGCATTTTGTGGGCCGGCCCAGCCCCATCTACCATGCACGCCGCTGGTCCGAGCAACTGGGCGGGGCGCAGATCTATTTCAAGCGCGAAGACCTCAATCACACCGGGGCTCACAAGGTCAACAACACCATCGGGCAGGCCTTGCTGGCCCGTCGCATGGGTAAGCCCAGGGTGATTGCCGAGACCGGTGCAGGTCAGCATGGCGTGGCCACGGCCACCGTGGCCGCGCGCTTTGGCATGAAGTGCGTGGTCTATATGGGCAGCACCGATGTCGCGCGCCAGGCCCAGAATGTCTATCGCATGAAACTCCTGGGTGCCGAGGTCGTTCCGGTCGAATCGGGCAGCAAGACCCTGAAAGATGCGCTCAACGAAGCCATGCGAGATTGGGTGACCAACGTCGAGGACACCTTCTACATCATTGGCAC
The DNA here is from genome assembly GCA_049422085.1 of Burkholderiaceae bacterium. Lineage (GTDB taxonomy): Bacteria > Pseudomonadota > Gammaproteobacteria > Burkholderiales > Burkholderiaceae_E > UBA4615. Next base: position 7,430 of record JBMSOD010000134.1, on the reverse strand, counting down.
GGTGGCCGGGCCCCATCCCTATCCCATGATGGTTCGGGATTTCAATTCGGTGGTCGGCAAGGAGTGCCTGTGGCAGATGCCCGAGCGCATCGGCCGTCAACCCGATGTCGTGGTGGCCTGCGTCGGTGGCGGCTCCAATGCCATCGGTATTTTCCACCCCTACATTCCGCATGAATCCGTTGAGCTGGTCGGGGTCGAAGCGGCGGGCGAGGGGTTGCATACCGGCCGGCATGCGGCTTCATTGACCGCAGGCGTGCCTGGGGTGCTGCACGGCAATCGCACCTATCTGCTGCAGGATCAGAACGGCCAGATCATCGATACCCATTCGGTGTCGGCCGGCCTCGATTATCCCGGGGTGGGCCCGGAGCATGCGTGGCTCAAGGACATCGGTCGGGCCCGCTATGTGGCCATTGATGATCGTCAGACCCTCAAGGCCTTCCATGAGTGCTGCCGGATCGAGGGCATCATTCCCGCGCTCGAGTCGAGCCACGCGCTGGCCTATGCCGCCCAACTGGCTCCCACCCTGCCTAAGGACAAGGTGATCCTGGTCAATCTGTCCGGGCGTGGCGACAAGGACATGCATACCGTCGCCCAGGCCGACGGTCTGAAGTTCTGAGGCCATCCACGAACGCTCCCCAGATCATGTCCGCATCCTCTTCTGCTCCAAGTGCCTCATCGGGCCGTTCGTCACGTATTTCGGCCACCTTCGGGCGGCTGAAAGGCGAAGGGCGCAAGGCGCTCATTCCCTATTTCACTGCGGGCCACCCGAGCCGGGACCATGCCGTGCCTCTCATGCATGCGCTGGCGGCCAACGGAGCCGACGTCATCGAACTCGGTGTTCCCTTTTCCGATCCGATGGCCGACGGGCCCGTGATCCAGCGCTCGGGTGAGGCCGCACTTGCGCTCGGCGTCGGACTTGCCGATGTGCTGGATTGGGTTGCCGAGTTCCGCAAGACCGATCAGAAGACTCCGATCGTTCTGATGGGCTACAACAATCCGATCGAGCGCATGGGACTCAAGGTCTTCGCGAGTCGAGCGGCTGCCGCGGGCGTCGATGGCGTACTCGTGGTCGATCTTCCGCCCGAGGAGGCCACCGAGACCATGCAGGCGCTGCGTGACGAAGGGCTTGACCTCATCTTTCTGCTGGCCCCGACCTCGCGCCCCGATCGGATCGCGCTGGTGGCGCGACTCGCAAGCGGCTATGTGTACTATGTGTCGCTCAAGGGGGTGACAGGGGCTGCACATCTGGATGTCGACAATGTCCTGAATGCGCTTGCGCCCATCCGTGAGGCGACAGGCCTTCCGGTGGGGGTGGGGTTCGGCATCCGTGACGGTCAGACCGCACGGGCGATCGCCAAGGGCGCCGATGCCGTGGTGATCGGCACGCGACTCATTCAGGAGATTGACGCCGCCGGGCCGCAACACGCGGTTGCAAAAGCGGGGGCGTTCATTCGGGATATCCGCCAGGCCATGGATCAGGCCGAGTGAATCTCGATTGCATCGTAGGCCAGGTGGAGCGACCCGTTCCCTTGGATCAACCCGGATCCCGAAGCACGAGGAGAATGTCATGAGCTGGCTCGAAAAACTCCTTCCTCCCAGGATCAAGCGTGCGGCGCCCGAGGGCAGCCGCAAGTCGGTTCCCGAGGGTGTCTGGGTCAAGTGCCCTGCCTGCGATGCCGTGCTGTATCAGGCCGATCTGCGACTTGCAATGCATGTGTGCCAGAAGTGCGATCACCACATGCGTCTGTCGGCGCGCGATCGGATCGATCTGCTGCTCGATGCCGAAGGCCGTTACGAGGTTGGCCAGCAGGTCCTTCCGGTGGATGCCCTGAAGTTCAAGGACAGCCGCAAGTATCCCGATCGCATCAACGAAGCCATGGAAGCGACCGGTGAAACCGACGCGCTCGTGGTGATCGGCGGATCCATCCGGTCCTTGCCTGCCGTGGTGGCTGCATTCGAGTTCGAATTCATGGGCGGGTCCATGGGTTCGGTGGTGGGGGAACGATTTGCCCGCGGAGTGCAGACAGCCATCGAACAGAAAGTGGCTTTCGTGTCGGTCGCGGCCTCCGGGGGGGCTCGCATGCAGGAAGGTCTGCTGTCGCTCATGCAGATGGCCAAGACCACGGCCGCGCTCACCCAGTTGGCCGAAGCCCGCCTGCCCTATATCTCGGTCCTGACCGATCCGACCATGGGCGGGGTTTCGGCGAGCTTCTGTTTTCTCGGTGATGTGGTCATCGCCGAGCCCAAAGCGCTGATCGGCTTTGCAGGCCCGCGCGTGATCGAGCAGACCGTTCGCGAAAAACTGCCCGAAGGCTTCCAGCGGGCGGAGTTTCTTCTCGAGAAGGGGGCGGTCGACATGATCGTCCACCGACATCAGTTGCGCGACGAAATCGCCCGCCTGCTTGCGCTGTTGCAGCGCCAGCCCTCCGAGGCGCTGAGCTGAGCGAATTCATGTCGGCAGGGCCCGTGGTACGTGATCCGCAAGGTCTCAGCCTGACCGACTGGCTCGAGCGCATCGAGGGCAGGCATGCCCGCACCATCGATCTTGGACTCGACCGCGTGAGGCTGGTGGCTGATCGCATGGGTATTTCGCCCAAGGTTCCGGTATTCGTGGTTGCCGGCACCAATGGCAAGGGTTCAACCTGCGCGCTTCTCGAGAGCGTCCTGATGGCAGCAGGCTATCGCACCGCCTGCCATACCTCGCCCCATCTGGTGCATTTCAACGAGCGGGCCCGTTTGCAGGGCGAGTCCGCCTCGGACGAGGCCCTGCTCGAGCATTTCGCCCGAGTCGAGTCGGCACGTGGCGATGTCTCGCTGACCTGGTTCGAATTCACGACCCTGGCCGTCCTGAGCCTGTTCCAGCACAGCGCGGTTGATGTCTGGATTCTGGAGATCGGCCTTGGTGGACGCCTTGATGCCGTGAACATCATCGATGCCGATTGCTCGATCGTGACCTGCATCGATCTGGACCATATGGAATACCTCGGTCCGACCCGTGAGGCAATTGCGCTTGAAAAAGCGCATGTCTATCGGCCGGGCAAACCCGCGATCTGCACCGATCCGCAGGTGCCGTCCACGCTGGTCCAGCACGCAGAATCGATCGGCGCCGATCTATGGCTGTTCGGCCGCGATTTCAATTACGCGGGCGACCGGCAGCAATGGAGTTACGGCGGCCGTTCGCAACGCCGCAATAGCCTGGCCTATCCTGCCCTGCGTGGCGCCAATCAGCTTCTCAACGCCTCCGGTGTGCTCGCTGCACTCGAGTCGATGCGGCAGATGCTGCCGGTGAGCGCTCAGGCAGTCAGGCAAGGCTTTGCTCTGGTCGAATGGCCCGGGCGATTCCAGGTCCTCGCAGGCAGGCCTTCGGTGGTGCTCGATGTCGCGCACAACCCGCATGCGGTCGCCCATCTGGCGGCCAACCTCGACAACATGGGGTTCTTCCCGGAGACCTGGGCGGTCTTTGGCATGCTGGCCGACAAGGACATCGCCGCCTCGATCCATCCTCTGCGACACAAGGTCGACCATTGGCTCTGCGTTGACCTTCCTGGCCCGCGCGGCACATCCGCAGCACAGCTTGCAGACCTGCTCGCCCAGGCGGGCATCCGACCTGGCGAGGGTGAAGACGCCTCCCGAACGATCCGCTGTTTCGATCGCCCGACCTCTGCACTCGCTTACGCGAGGGAACACGCCGACGAGAATGATAGGATCGTGGTCTTCGGGTCTTTCCTGACGGTGGGTGATGTTCTGGCCAGGCCCTAAGCTTTCTGCGGACCGCTGACTTCATGGCCAAGTCGACGACTTCCCGGGCTCGCATGTCCGACGCAGACTCGGACCCATCCGAACTCGACCCGTCCCTGCCCCAAAAGCGAAGGGCGCGTCATCGTCTGATCGGTGCCATCGTCCTGTGTGTTGCCGCGGCGGTCGTGGTTCCGATGCTGCTTAGCCCCGAGCCGAGTCGGGGCGGCGCTGACGCGCGCATTACGCTGCAGGGGCGTGAACCCGTCGCCCAGGTGTCCATGCCTGCCAGCCCGCCTGCCAGTGCCCCTGTACCCGTGACAGGCTCGCCCGTCTCAAGCGCCCCGACAGCAAGCCCCGACGCGGGCCAGACTGCGGCGTCGCTCCCATCGGTCGCAGCAACGGCTCCATCGGTCGCAGCGACGGTGCCACCGGTTGCTGCAACGACGCTACCTCCTGCACCGCCTGAGGCACCGCCCCGGGCAGAGGCGCGCACCGAAGGCAACAAGGCTGCCAAAACCGATTCAAAAAGCGACGCGAAGAGCGAAGGCAAGAGCGAGGCAAAGAGCGAGGCAAAGAAAGAAGGCAGCTCCGCAGCGCAAAAGGCTTCAGGCAAAGCAGAGCCTGCAGCGAGGATCATTGTGCAGGTGGGTTCCTTCCGTCAGACAGCGAGTGCCAATACCGCACTTGATCGGGTCAAGGCGGCCGGTCTGAAGGGCTACAAGGACACCATCAACACCGAGCGTGGCGAGCGCATCCGGGTGCGGGTGGGTCCGTTCGAGACCCGCGAGGCGGCCGAACAAGCCAAAAGCAAGCTCAAGGCGGCCGGACTGGACGCCGTGGTGGTTAATCCGCAATGAGCGATTGGGCGATTCCGAGTTTCACCTCCTGGGACGCCTTCGTCGTGCTCGTGATCCTGCTGTCGGTGCTGCTGGGTCTGTTTCGCGGTCTTGTTCGAACTGTCTTCGCGCTGGCCTCCTGGATTCTCGCGCTGCTGGGTGTGCCGCTCGCGCTGGCGTGGTGGGGCGATTGGCTGCCCACCGGATGGCCTCGCCCGCTGTTGGCAGTGCTCGTCTTTCTGGCGGTGTTCATTGCGGTCAGGGTGCTTGGAACGCTGGCGGCAAGAACCCTGCAAGGCATTGGTCTGGGCTTCGTCGATCGATTGCTGGGTGCGGTGCTGGGCATCGCGAGAGCGCTGCTGGTGGTGCTGGTGGTGGCCTTGCCTGCGCACCTGATGGGATATTCCAGGCAGCCCGAATGGCAGCAGTCCTGGTCGCGGCCCTTGCTCGATGCCCTGGTCAAATGGGTCGAACCCTGGGTTCCTGAAAATCTCAGCGGTGTACGCAGGACCTGAAGCGGAGTTCTGAACGATGTGCGGCATTCTCGGTGTGGTCGCCAAGACCCCTGTCAACCAGCTGTTGTACGACGGCCTTCTGCTCCTTCAGCATCGAGGGCAGGACGCTGCAGGCATTGCCACCTGCACAGGGCAGGCCTTCAGCATGCACAAGGGCAGTGGACAGGTTCGCGATGTCTTTCGCACACGCAACATGCGCGGACTGCCAGGGCGCACCGGGATTGCGCATGTGCGCTACCCCACGGCCGGATCAGCCAACAACGCCGAGGAGGCCCAGCCGTTTTACGTGAATGCCCCCTTCGGCATCACGCTTGCGCACAACGGCAATCTGACCAATTCGGAGCAACTCAAGGACGAGATGTTCCGGCGCGACCGTCGGCATGTGAACACAGACTCCGATTCGGAGGTTCTGCTCAATGTGCTGGCCAATGAATTGCAGGCCGCTGCGGTGGGGGTCTCACTCGATCCCGAGACCCTTTTTCGTGCGGTCAGTGCCCTTCAGCAACGGGTACGGGGAGCCTATGCCTGCGTGGCCGAAATCGCCGGGCATGGTGTCCTGGCGTTTCGTGATCCGATGGGCATTCGCCCGCTGTGTTACGGCATCGCGAATACAGAGGCAGGGCCGGAGTATCTGGTCGCATCCGAATCGGTCGCACTGGAGGGTCTGGGCTTTCAGCTGGTGAGGGACATCGCCCCCGGCGAGGCGGTGTTCATCGATCTGGAGGGCGGGTTCCATGCCCGTCAGTGTTCGGCCCAGAGCTCGCTCAACCCCTGCATCTTCGAATACGTCTACTTCGCAAGACCCGATTCGGTGATTGATGGCGTCTCGGTCTACGACGCCCGACTCAAGATGGGCGAATACCTTGCCGAAAAGTTGCGCCGGGAGCTGTGGGCGGGTGACATCGATGTGGTGATGCCCATCCCCGACACCTCGCGTCCTTCGGCGATGCAGTTGGCCAACCAGTTGAACCTGCCGTACCGCGAGGGCTTCATCAAGAATCGCTATGTCGGCCGGACCTTCATCATGCCGGGGCAGGCAACGCGCAGAAAGTCGGTGCGTCAGAAGCTCAATGCCATGAGCATCGAATTCCGCGGCAAGAATGTGTTGCTGGTCGATGATTCGATTGTTCGGGGCACCACCTCGCATGAGATCGTTCAGATGGCGCGTGAGGCTGGCGCCAACCGCATCTATTTTGCTTCTGCCGCCCCGCCCGTGCGTTATCCGAATGTGTATGGCATCGACATGCCGACCCGGGCCGAACTGATTGCCAGTGGACGCAGCGACGAAGACATCCGCCGATCAATCGGCGCGGATGCGCTGGTGTATCAGGACATCGAGGCCATGCAGCGTTCGGTCAGCGACCTGGGTCCGCACCTGCGTGGATTTGAAGCATCCTGCTTCAACGGGGACTACATCACCGGCGATGTCACGCCGGAGTATCTCGACCGGGTGGAGCGTGGACGGCTGGGCAAACCCGAAGCCGGGACCGAAGAGGCGGCCCCGAAAGCCCAGATGAACCTTCAGTTCTCGGTCCGCGAATGAGCCAGACGGCGCTAGATGACCGCGCCGAACAGATGTCCCGCCGCCCAGGTCAGGGCCATGGCAAAGCCTCCCCAGAACACGACACGGCCGGCACCCCGTAGCGGGCTGGCGCCTCCCGTGCGCGCCGCGAGTGCGCCCATCAGCGCGAGCACCACGAGCGAAACCAGGGTGACCACCACAGGAATCCGGGTGACCTCGGTGGGCCAGACCGACAGCAGAGGCACCGCAGCACCCACCGAGAAGGTGGCCGCCGAGGCAATCGCGGCCTGAACCGGCCGGGCACGCTGTGAATCGACGATTCCGAGTTCATCGCGGGCGTGTGCGCCCAGGGCGTCGTGCGCCATCAGCTGATCGGCCACTTCGCGGGCCAGTTCGGGTTGGAGGCCTCGGCTTTCGTAGATGGCTGCAAGCTCCGCCCGTTCGTGTTCGTCCTGATGCGCCAGTTCGTGACGCTCTCGCGCGAGATCGGCCTGCTCGGTGTCGGCCTGCGAACTGACCGAGACATATTCGCCAGCAGCCATGGACATGGCGCCAGCAACCAACCCGGCCAGACCTGCGAGCAGGATGGCGTCCTGTGCCGCCCCCGAGCCCGCGACCCCCATGACCAGACTGGCCGTGGAGACGATGCCGTCATTGGCACCCATGACGGCCGCGCGAAGCCAGCCGGTGCGATAGGAACGATGGGATTCCGGGCCGTGTCGAAGCATGGGGGCTGCCAAAGAGACGCAGGATGTCCGCAAGAGACGCTGGATGCTCCATGGAGATCCATCATGCCCTGGGAGACCCATGATGCCCCAG
>JBMSOD010000133.1:0-8765 GCA_049422085.1 Burkholderiaceae bacterium | reverse complement strand
TCATGGGTCCGAGCGGCTCCTTGGAGATCGCGTCGGGCAGGATCACGTAGTCATCAGGATTCGGAGCCTTGCGGCGCGTGGCGGCCAGACCCGAGATGTCGGTGGTGTAGACATCGCAGCGACCCGCGAAAAAGGCCTGCTCGACCTGGTTCAGCTCGGCGATCACCACCGGCTTGAAGGTCATTTTCTTGCTGCGGAAGTAATCCGACAGGTTCAGCTCGGTGGTGGTGCCGGGCTGCACGCAGATGGTGGCGCCATTGAGCTGGGCGGCACGGCTGATCTTGGCCGACTTCTTCACCATGAAGCCCTGGCCGTCGTAGAACAGGGTGCCTGCAAAGGTGGAGCCCATGGTCGCGTCGCGCGAGGAGGTCCAGGTGGTGTTGCGGGCCAGCATGTCGACTTCACCCGACTGCAGGGTGGTGAAACGGTTCTGGGCATTGGTGGGGACGAACTCGACCTTGTTCGGGTCGCGAAGCAGGACCGCGGCCACGGCACGGCAGAAGTCGACATCAAGGCCGCTCCACTTGCCCTGGGCATCAGGCGCGGAGAAGCCGAGCAGGCCGGTGTTCACGCCGCAGCGCAGGACGCCTTTTTGCTTGATGGCATCAACGGTGGGGCCGGCTGAAGCGCTCAGAGGCGCCAGCGCGGGCAGGACGAACGCCGAGGCGATCGCCAGTTTCTTGATCCAGCTGGGTGTCATGGGGATTTCCGCGATGGGGTTGATCGGCCGCAGTTCCGTATCGGAAACAGCGGTGCGGAGCGAGTCTACGGCCAATCCCGCAGGCGGCACAACAAAACCGGCTGCTACCATCCGGACATGAACGCCACCGACACCACCGCCACTCTGATCACCGACCCGCAGCCGCCCCGGCCTGCCGCCAGCCTGGTGCTGGTGCGCGACGGCGCGCAGGGCCTTGAAGTCCTGATGATGCAGCGCCCCGCCGAAGACCGGGTGCTGGCGGGCGCCCATGTCTTTCCTGGTGGCAAGGTCGATGCCGAGGATGCTCACGATGCGGCGGTCGCGCGCATCGATGCAGGCGAAGACCTGCTGCACGCCCGCATGGGCGAGCCCGAACTCACACCACGCGAGGCGGCGGCCCTGCATGTGGCGGCCATTCGCGAGGCTTTTGAAGAAGCTGGCGTGTTGCTCGCTGACCAGGTGAGTGCTGCCCAGGCCCTCGAGGCCCGGGCGATGCGCCGCGACGGCAAAGGCTTCTCTGAAGTGATGCAAACGCTCGGCCTGAGGCTGGATACCGACCTCATGCGCCCCTGGTCGCGCTGGATCACGCCGCGCATGTCGTCGAACATGAAAAAGCGCTTCGATACCCGCTTCTTTCTGGCCTGCCTGCCGCCTGACCAGGAGGTCGAGCACGATACCCGCGAGACGGTGGGAGCGCTCTGGATCCTGCCCCGCGCCGCACTCGTGCGCTACTGGGAAGGGGGCATCGACATGGCTGCGCCCCAGGTCATGACCCTGGCGCATCTGTCCCGGTTTGCAAGTTCGGCGCAGGCGCTCGCCTCCATGGAAGGGCGCACACCGCCCACCATCCGGCCTGAGCCGATCGAGATTCCCGGCGTGGGCCGGGCGGTCTGCTATCCCGGGGATCCTGGACATCCCGAGCCGGGCCCGGTCATGCCCGGACCCACCCGCATGCATATCGTGGCCGGCCGCTTCAAGCCGCCGGGCGGGTTCGAGGACTGGTTCGCCTGATTCCCTGCACAGGTGCGCCCGATTCAAGGGGCGCGCCCGATTCATTTCCTGGAGCATCCTGATGAGCAAGCACCGAATCGCCGTGCTGCCCGGTGACGGCATCGGCAAGGAAGTCGTTCCCGAAGGTCTGCGTGTCCTTGATGCCGCAGCCCGCACCTTCGGCATCGATCTGGCCTTCGACCATTTTGATTTTGCGAGCTGCGATCACTATGCCCGCCACGGCAAGATGATGCCGGACGACTGGAAGGACCAGATCGGCGGGCATGACGCGATCTTCTTTGGCGCCGTGGGCTGGCCCGACACCGTGCCCGACCACATCTCGCTGTGGGGTTCGCTGCTGCTGTTTCGCCGCGAGTTCGACCAGTACATCAACCTGCGCCCGGTTCGCCTGATGGCGGGCGTGCCGTGTCCGCTTGCCAATCGCAAGCCCGGCGAGATCGATTTTTACGTGGTCCGCGAAAACACCGAGGGCGAGTATTCATCGGTAGGCGGCAAGATGTTCCCCGGCACCGACCGGGAATTTGTGCTCCAGGAGTCGGTGTTTACCCGCACGGGTGTGGACCGCGTGTTGCGCTATGCGTTCGAGTTGGCCCGTCGCCGGCCGCGGCGCAAGCTCACCTCGGCCACCAAGTCCAATGGAATCTTCATCTCGATGCCGTATTGGGATGAGCGCGTTGCCGAGATGAGCAAGGCGTATCCAGACGTTGCACTCGACAAATTCCATATCGACATCCTCACGGCGCATTTCGTGCGCAATCCGCACTGGTTCGACGTGGTGGTGGCCAGCAACCTGTTCGGCGACATCCTGTCAGACCTGGGGCCTGCCTGCACCGGGACCATCGCGATTGCGCCCTCGGCCAACATCAATCCCGAACGCAACTTTCCGTCGCTGTTCGAGCCGGTGCATGGCTCGGCCCCTGACATTTACGGCAAGGGCATCGCCAACCCCATCGGCCAGATCTGGTCTGGCGCCATGATGCTCGACCATCTGGGTTATCCGCAGGCCCACGACGCCATCGTGCGCGCCATCGAGACGGTGACCCGAGACGGTCCGCGCACCCCGGATATGGGCGGCACGGCCACCACGGGCGACATCGGACGGGCCGTGGAGGAGGCGCTCAGGGCCTGAGCCCGTGTTGGGGCAGGGAACCGACCGGGGGCGGTGCCCATCCGGTTGCCTTTTGCCGCTGTTGCGGACCCATCCCGCGTGCCAGTGCTCCAAACGGGGCCATGGTTTTCAGTCGCGGGGCGCGAGGCTACACTTCGCGTTCGGTCCTGTCTGTCGTATGGCCCGCTGCGCTTGCAACCCCCCTTACCGGGGTTGTCCTGCGATCCGGGTTCCCCGTTCCATGCCTGGATGCACTTCTGTATCCAATACTTCAAGGCTTCATCCATGACCCCTCTTCGCCTCCTGAGTGCAATTGCACTTTCTGCCTTCACGCTGACCGCCGCGGCGCAGTCCTATCCCACCAGGCCTGTGTCCCTCGTGGTGCCCTTCGCGGCAGGCGGTCCGACCGACGTCGCTGCCCGTGCGCTGGCCGTTGCCATGGAAAAACCGATGGGCGGCCCGGTGATCGTCGAGAACAAACCCGGCGCCGGCGGCACGCTGGCCGTCTCGGATGTCGCCCGCGCCCCGGCAGATGGCTACCGCATCCTGATTCATCACATCGGCATGTCGACCGCCCCCGCGCTGTATCGCAAGTTGAGCTTCGATCCCCTCAAGGACTTCGAATACATCGGCCAGGTGCTGGATGTGCCCATGACGCTGCTGGTCAAGCAGGGCCTGCCCGTGAACTCGGTCAAGGAACTGGCAGCCTATGCCAAGTCCAACAAGGACAAGATCACCCTGGCCAATGCGGGTCTGGGCGCAGCCTCGCACCTGTGCGGTCTGCTGTTCATGTCCGCGATTGAGGTCGACATGACCACGGTGCCTTACAAGGGGACCGCACCCGCCATGACCGACCTGCTGGGCGGCCAGGTGGACGTGTTGTGCGACCAGACCACGCAGACCATTCCGCAGATCGCCGGTGGCAAGGTCAAGGCGCTGGCCGTGACCACGGCCCGTCGCCTCGATCAGCTCAAGGATCTGCCCACCGTGGCCGAGTCGGGCATCCGGGGCGTTGACCTCGCGGTCTGGCAGGGCATCTACGCACCCATGGGCACGCCCAAGGCAGTCACCGAAAAGCTCACGGCCGCCTTGCAGGCCGCGCTCAGGGACCCGGCGGTGGTGAAGCGCTTTACTGATCTGGGTGCGTTCATCGTGCCGGTCGAGAAGCAGACCCCCGAAGGCCTGCAGAGGCATCTCAAGGCCGAGATCGACAAGTGGGCGCCCATCATCAAGAAGGCTGGCGTGTACGCCGACTGAACGATCCGACGGACCCTGGCATGACTGCAACGAGCCTCACCCTCACCCGTCCGGACGACTGGCACCTGCATCTGCGCGACGGCGAGGCGCTGGCTGCAGTGGTCGCCGCCTCGGCACGGCAGTTTGCCAGGGCCATCGTGATGCCCAACCTCAAGCCACCGGTGACCACGGTGGCTCAGGCACTGGCCTATCGGGAACGCATCCTGCAGGCCTTGCACCTGTCGGCGCCTGACGATCCCGACTGTGTCGGGTTCGAGCCGCTCATGACGCTCTACCTCACCGATCGGACCGACCCGGATGAGTTGCGGCGTGCGCATGCGTCAGGGGTGGTCAAGGCGGTCAAGCTCTATCCGGCCGGTGCGACGACCAACTCCGATGCCGGGGTCACCTCCATGCGTGCGGTCCATCGTGCGCTCGAGGCAATGCAGGCCCTGGGACTGCCTTTGCTCATTCATGGCGAAGTGACCGATGCGCACATCGATGTCTTCGACCGGGAGGCCGTCTTCATCGACACCGTGCTTGAGCCGATGCGGCGCGACTTCCCGGCGCTGCGCGTGGTGTTCGAGCACATCACCACCCGGGAGGCAGCGCAGTATGTCGCCCAGGCCCCCGGCGAGATCGGGGCCACCATCACAGCCCATCATCTGCTGTACGAACGCAATGCACTCTTCAAGGGAGGCATGCGGCCTCACTGGTACTGCCTGCCCATTCTCAAGCGAGAGACCCATCGGCGCGCGCTTCTCGAGGCCGCCACTTCGGGCAGTCCACGATTTTTCCTCGGCACGGACAGTGCCCCGCATGCGAAGCACCTGAAGGAGCATGCCTGCGGCTGCGCCGGCTGCTATACCGCGCCGCATGCGCTTGAGCTCTATGCCGCGGCCTTCGAATCACTGGGCCGACTGGATCGCCTCGAGGCATTCGCCAGCTTCAATGGCCCTGATTTCTATCGTCTTGCGCGCAATACGCAGCAGATCACGCTGGTCCGTAAGGCCTGGACAGTTCCCGAGAGCCTGCCCTTTGGCGAGGAACAGATCGTGCCGCTGGCGGCGGGCGAGTCGCTCGACTGGGCTCTGAAAGCCTGATCGGCGCGACCGGGCCGTTCGACCCGACCGTCTTCCTTGTCGCGCCATGGTTTCGGGCATGCTGAACCGGCCCTGGCTCCATGGCTTTGCCGAACTTCGTGACGACCTTTGCGGATTGACTGGGTCGGCCCGACTGGAACGACTCAATGCGCTTGCACGTCAGGTCGACCTGCACACGGTCGACGGCCAGCCGCTGCGATTTGTCGATGCATCGGACCTGCCCGCAGGGGTGCCTTATGAGGAACATATCGGCAGGACCGGCAGGGTGCCCACCCGGGCCTGTGGCGATGGCGCCGTGCATGACCTCTATAACGCCCTGATTTGGCTGCGATGGCCGAAAAGCAAGGCCATGCTCAATGCCCTGCATCGGCAGGCGCGGGACAGGGTGATGGCGAGCGATCAAGGCGCCAGCGCTCGCGGCCCGGTGCGCGACCGACTGACCTTGTTCGACGAGAGCGGCCTGATCTGGGTCTGCGACGATGCCGCCATCAACGCAGCGCTCAGGTCGTTCAACTGGCATGAACTCTTCGTCGGGCACCGGGCGCGACTCGAGCGCTGTCTGACCGTGGCCGTTTTCGGCCATGCGGTCCTGCAAAAGCTTGAGCGCCCCTACAAGGCGATCACAGCCCACGCGCTCATCCTGGGACCGGAAATCCAGGACCGGACGCCTGAGGCGATCGATCGGCTTCTGGCCATCGCCCTCACCGATCTGGCCCGCAGCGCCGGGCAGCCCCGCGAATTCGTGTCGCCAGGACTGACGGGAGCAGGCACGGCGACCAGCACCATGCCTGGCCCAGCCGTGCTTTGCCCGATTCCGGTGCTGGGCCTGCCGGGCTGGTCACACGAAAATCAGGATCCCGGCTTTTACGCGGACGAAAAAATCTTTCGGCGTGGCCGCAGGCACGGCCTACAATCCGTCGCGGAGCGGGTCGGACGATCGCTGCGGGTGCATGCACCCGGGGAGGAAGGTCCGGACTCCGGCGGGCAGGGTGCTGGTTAACGGCCAGGCGTCAGGCGCAGTGCTTCGGCACGACGCAGGGCGACGGACAGTGGCACAGAAAACAGACCGCCCAAGCGGCCTTCGGGTCGCCGGCAAGGGTGAAAAGGTGGGGCAAGAGCCCACCGCGTGGCTGGTGACAGCCATGGCACGCAAAACCCCACCCGGAGCAACACCGCATAGGCACGCGCGTGGCCGCGAGGCTGCACAGGACGCCCCTCCGAGCGTGCGGGTTGGTGGCTAGAGCCCCGGAGCAATCCGGGGCCCAGAGGAATGATCGTCAGCCGGTTCACCGGCTCACAGAATCCGGCCTACAGACCCGCTCCACTTTCACTCATGCGAATTCGGTTGAGAATCTTTTTTCAACCGATTGATTCTCCTTATTCTTTTTTATTTAGCTGTATTTAAATACAGTATCTTTTCTGAGCTAAGTCCTTGTCCTGATTGAAGAAATTCGGGTTTGCCTTGACCGGAGCCAGCCTTTTCCGTAAAGTGGAAAAAAGTGTGAAAAAGTGGCTGAAAGTGGGTTTCATGCCCGGTTTCAGGTGGTTCAGGTCCGCGTTTCGGCAAGCATGCCGTGCAGGTGCTCATGTTTCAGGGTCGTTCAGCCTTGTCGCTCGATGCCAAGGGGCGCATGTCGATGCCCTCGCGGCATCGTGATGCGCTCGCGCTGCAATGCGAGGGCCGCCTGACCCTGACCCGGCATCCGGAGGGTTGCCTTCTGCTCTATCCCCGTCCCGTCTGGGAGTCGGTGCGTGAGCGCATTGCGGCCCTTCCTCTGGCTGCCAGTGGTCTGCGCAGATTTTTCCTGGGCAATGCCACCGATATCGATCTCGATAGCGCAGGCCGTCTGCTGATTGCTCCCGAATTGCGCCAGGCGGCCGGCCTGGGCAAGGAGGTTGTCCTGCTCGGCATGGGGGCCCACTTCGAGGTCTGGGACGCCACGGTGCTAGCGGCCAACGAGGCCCAGGCCATCGCGGGCGGGCTGCCCGAAGCCTTGTCGGGCTTGTCCATCTAGGTCGCGGAGGAGGTGGCGCAACAGACACCCATCGCACACCGTCCAGTGCTGCTGCAGCCCTGCGTGGAGGGTCTGGCCATCCGCGCGAACAGCGTGATCGTCGATGGCACCTTCGGTCGCGGCGGTCATAGCGCAGCCATTCTGAGGTCGCTGGGTCCTGAGGGTCGGCTGGTGGCTCTGGACAGGGATCCCGAAGCGGTGGCGGTGGGTGAGCAGTGGAAAGACCCCCGGTTTTCGGTGCATCGGGCGCGTTTCTCGCAACTCGCGGACGTGCTCGACAGCCTGGGGATCGGGGCCGTGGATGGCGTGTTGCTGGATCTCGGCGTGTCGTCGCCTCAACTCGACGATGCATCAAGGGGATTCAGTTTCCGGGCCGACGGGCCGCTGGACATGCGCATGGATCCTGATCGGGGTCTGAGTGCACAACAGTGGCTGGCCCAGGCCGATGAGCGGGACATTGCAAGAGCGCTGAGGGACTATGGGGAAGAACGGTTTGCTGTTCCGATTGCACAGGCGATTGCTGCTCGCTTCAGGCGCGATGGCCCCGATGCCCTGGCCCGGACCCTCGAGCTTGCCGCTCTCGTGGCGGGTGTCGTCCGCCGGCGGCAGACGCGGCCCGAGGCAGGCAAGGATCCGGCCACACGCACCTTTCAGGCTCTTCGGATTCTCGTCAATCAGGAGCTTGAGGAACTCCCGCTCGTCCTCGGTCAGGCCCTCGAACGGCTTCGCCCGGGAGGGCGTCTCGTCGTCATGGCCTTCCACTCGATCGAGGATCGACTGGTGAAGCAGTTCATGGCGCACGAGGCGGGGGCGAACGCTCCGCGTGATCCGGTGACTGGCGCACCGGTGCCTGGCGCACCGCCGCGGCTGAGGCTGATCGAACGGCGGCTTCCCGATGAGGTCGAGGTCTCTTCGAACCCGAGAGCGCGCTCGGTTGTCCTGCGTATTGCGGAGCGCTGCTGAATCGTGGTCAAGCTCAATGTCGCCCTTGCCTCCGTACTGATCCTGTGTGCCCTGCTGCTGGTGACCTCACAGCATCGCGCGCGCAAGGCTTTCATCGATCTGGAGCGTGCTCAGTCCCTGGCCCGACGCCATGACGTCGAATGGAAGCGTCTGCAACTCGAGCAGACCCAGCTCGCCAAACATTCGAGGGTCGACTCGATGGCTCGCAGCGGTCTTCGGATGCAGTCGGTAACGCCTGATCGAACCCTGTATCTGCCCACCACCGGGGGAGGGCACTGAGATGGCCCGGCCGGTCCGCCTCGCCTCACGCAATACGCTGCTGAGCACCAAGCTGCCTGCATGGCGCTCGCGCCTGCTCATGGGTGCAATTGCGCTGTGCTTCATCGCCCTGGCGGGCCGGGCCTTCTGGCTTCAGATCCTCAGCAATGACTTCCTGCAGCAGCAGGGCGCGGTGCGCTATCAGCGCACGCTCGAAATTCCGGCAGCCCGCGGACGCATTGTGGATCGCAGCGGGGAGATGCTCGCGAGCAGTCTGCCCGCCAAGGCGATCTGGACCATTCCGGAGGATGTACAGGCGACCCGCGAGAAGAAGGCCGAGATGGCGCGTCTGCTGGGGATGGACATGAAGG
>JBMSOD010000132.1:0-8774 GCA_049422085.1 Burkholderiaceae bacterium | reverse complement strand
TTCATCTGATCGTCGCGCCGCTCTTTCCCTGGATCAAGGACGCCTTCGACCTCTCGTATGCCGAACTCGGCCTGCTCATGACCGTGTTCTTCGTGGTCTCGGGGGTTGGCCAGGCCCTGGCCGGTTTTCTGGTGGACCGCATTGGGGCGGTCCCGGTCATGCTGGGCGCCCTCACCAGCTTCATGCTGTCGACCCTGGTGATCTCCAGCGCGCCCACCTATGGCCTGCTGATGGCGGGTTGCGTGCTGGCCGGGCTGGGCAATGCGCCCTTTCATCCGGTGGACTATTCCATCCTCAACGCCCGCATCACCGGCCCACGCCTGGCCAAGGCCTATGCCATGCATGGCATCGCCGGCAGCCTCGGGTGGGCGCTCGCCCCTGTCTTTCTGGTCGGGATCACCGGACTGGCCCAATGGCGCGTTGCGGTCCTGGCCGCAGGAATCCTGCCCGCGATCGCCTTTGCACTGGTCTGGTCGCACCGACATCTGCTGGCTGGTCAGACCGTGGATCTGTTCGGCCGCGTACCCGCCCCGGCGTCGACACCGGCATCGATCTCCGGTGCCGCGTCCACGGCGCACACCACGGCAGGCGGCTCCGGGTCTGCCTCAAGCCTGGACTTCCTGAAACTGCCCGCCGTGTGGCTGAGCTTCGCCTTCTTTCTCACCTCGGCCCTGGGCTTTGGCGGCATCCAGACCTTCGGCCCCGAGGCCGCACGCCTGCTGCATGAGGTGCCCACGGCCTGGGTCGCCTTGTGCCTGACCGCATTCATGCTGGCCAGTGCCGGAGGAACCCTGATCGGCGGCTTCGTTGCCTCCAATCCGGACCATGCCGAACGCATCGTGGCAGTGGGCTTTTCGGTCGCGGCCTGTGTGTCCCTGATCATTGCCCTCTCGCCCGCACCGGGCTGGATGGTGCCGGGGCTGTTTGCCCTGATGGGCCTGGGCTTCGGCACAGCCGGCCCGGCGCGCGACCTGCTCGTACGCAAGGCAAGTCCGCCCGGCGCCACCGGACGGGTTTATGGGCTGGTGTACTCCGGTCTGGATACGGGGCTGGCTATTTCGCCCGCGATTTTTGGCACCTTTATGGATGGCGGCCATCCGGCCTGGGTCTGGCTGGGCATCGCCGTCTTCCAGGTGCTGCTGATCGCCAATGCCCTGAGTGTGGGCTACATCGGGCGACTGTCTTCACCCGCCGCGGCTCAGCGACCCGCCTGAGGCCGGTCAACCCCTCGGGGCCGGCCCCAACAGCGCCTCGTTGTCGGCGCCCAGACGCGGCGCAGGCGAAGGCGCTTCAGGCGGCTGGCCATCGGTCTTCCAGCCCGGCCCGAGCGACAGCACCCGACCCGCCGGATAGTCCGTCCAGCTCACCGGCGCGGTCATCATCGCGCCCTGCGCGAACTCGCTCACAAACTCATGCAGCGAACGCACCCGCGCCGCAGGCACACCGCGCGCGGCCAGTTGCGCCTCGAGCGCATGAGCATCATGACGCTCGAAGGCCGCAGCCAGACGGGCATGCAGGCCTGCAGCATCACGGGCCACGACAAACCCCGCCCCGGCACGCAGGGCGGCCACGTCCAGCAGCGCCTCATCCTGTAAAAGCTCAGGCACACCGAGCGCCTCGCACAGCGCCGAGAACTGACGCGGCACATTGGCAGCCGTGGCAATCCAGCCCTGGGCGCAACGCCAGGTTGCTGCCCCCGGACTGCCCGAAAACCCGCGGTTGCCCGGCCTCGGACGGTCTGCACCCTCAAAGGCAGCCGCCACGGCTGGCGAGAGCATCAACTGCAGCGCCGCCTGCGCCATGGACACATCGAGCCTCGCACCCTCACCCGTACGGGCCCGCCTGAGCAAAGCCGCCAGCACACTCTGAGCAGCCACCATGCCGGCCGCCGCATCAATGACCGGAAAGCCCACCTTCACCGGGTCATCGCCCTCATCGCCCTGCAGCGACATCATGCCGGTGACGGCCTGAACCACATGGTCGTAAGCGCCCCGCCCCGACCACTCACCCTCATGGCCATAGCCCGAGATCGACACATGCACGATGTCGGGCCGCCAGCTGCGGATCACGTCGGCACCCAGACCCAGCCGGTCCATGGTGCCGGGCCGGAAATTCTCGATGAACACATCGGCGCTCCCGACCAGCTTGCGCAGCGCCGCGATCCCTTCAGGGGTCTTGAGATCAAGCCGAACCGACCGCTTGCCCGCATTGAGCGTTGCAAAGCCCACGCTCACGGTCTCATCGACCATGCCCCGCTTGCCCGCCCGCAAGACATCGCCATGCGGCGGCCCCTCGATCTTGATCACTTCGGCGCCCAGTTGCGCAAGATAGTGGCCGCAGGTGGGGCCTGCGATGACATGGGAAAGATCGAGCACGCGCGTGCCCTGCAATGCATTCATGGTGACCCCGGTTGATCTGCTCGGTTGACCTGTTATGACAGGTTGCCATAGCATCGCGGACGATCACAAGGAGACGCATTCCATGAGCAGCGAGGACACCCGCAGCTATCCCGGCTTTGGCGGCAAGGTCGCCCGCGCCATTCAAGACTCCGAACCCTGGTGGAAGCCCGTGTCTGCTGCCAAGCCAGGCAGCCCCAATATCGTCGTGATCTACATGGACGATCTGGGCTATGCCGACATCGGCTGCTTCGGCTCCGAAATCGAAACCCCCAATATCGACGCAATCGCTTCACGGGGCTTGCGCTTCAATCACTACACCACGCATCCGATCTGCTCGCCCGCACGCGCGGCCCTGCTCACCGGGCGCAATGCCCACTCGGTCAATACCGGATGGCTCGCCAACAATGTCGGCGGCTTTCCGGGCTATTCGGGTGAGCTGCCTTTGGCTGCGGCCACCCTGCCCGAGGCGCTGAGGGCCGGAGGCTATGCCACGCTGGGCATCGGCAAGTGGCACAACTCGCCCAATGGCGTCACGCCCAATTCCTCGTGGCCCACCTCGCGCGGCTTTGACCGCTTCTATGGCTTTCTTGAAGGCGAGACCAGCTACTTCTTTCCGGCGCGCCTGCTCAACAACAATCTGGTCGCACCGATCGACAGCTATCCCGAGGACTACTACCTCACCGACGACCTCACCGACAAGGCGCTCGAGCTGGTGCGCGACGTGCGCAACGCACGGCCCGCGCAGCCTTTCTTTCTCTACATGGCCTACAACGCAGTGCATGGTCCGCTGCAGGCCAAGGAACCCGACCTCGCAAAGTACCGCGGCCGCTACGACGCCGGATGGGACGTCATGCGTGCGCAGCGCCTGGCGCGTCAGAAGGCGCTGGGCCTGGTGCCTCAGGATGCGCAGCTCTCGCCACGCGATCCGGCCGTGCCAGCCTGGGACAGCCTGCCCGCCGATCAGCGCGCACACTTCGTGCGTCACATGGAAACCTATGCAGCCATGCTCGATTGCGTCGACCAGAATGTCGGGCGCATCGTGTCCCTGCTGCGCGAGATGGGCGAGCTTGAGAACACCATCATCGTGTTCTCTGCCGACAACGGCGGCACGAGCAGCGCAGGCAGCTATGGCAATGTCTATTTCAACCGGCGCTTCGCGGGCCTGGCCCCTTTGTCGATCGAAGAAGACCTGAAAAACACCGCCAAGATCGGCACAGGCGAAGTGCCCGCGCTCTATCCCATGGGCTGGGGTCAGGTCAGCAACACCCCCTTTCCCTCCTTCAAGACCTACACCGGCGGCGGCGGACGTCGCGTGAGCCTGGTGGTCTCATGGCCAAAGCAGCTCACCGATGCCGGTGCGGTGCGTACGCAGTTTGCGCATGTCACCGACCTCATGCCCACCCTGCTCGATCTGGCCGGTGTGCCGACGCCCACCACGTCGCATGGCGAGTCCGCGCTTCCCCTGCATGGCGCGAGCCTGGCCGGCATCCTGCGCGGTGCAGGTGCGCCCGACGCCCGCACCGAGCAGTACTACGAGTGCTGGGCCAACCGGGCCTATTGGCGCGAGGGCTGGGTTGCGGTCTCCCTGCAAAAGCGCGGTGACGCCATCGACTTCGATCAATGGACCCTGCACCATCAGGCCAGCGATTTCAGTGAATCGGTCGACCTTGCCGCCCAGCATCCCGACCGCCTCAAAGCGCTGGTCGAGGCCTTTGATGAAGCCGCCTGGGCGAATCAGGTGTATCCGCTGGACAACCGCACGCCCCTGCAGAAGTTCAATGAATCGCCTCCGGCGCAACGCCCAGCGGCCCACAGCGTGCGCCGCTTCCTGCCGGGGGGTCAGACCGTGCACCGCAGCGTGATCGTGCCGCTGGTGGCCGACCGCAGCTATCGCATCGATGTCATCACCCAGCCCTGGCAGCCCGGTCAGGAGGGCGTGCTGTTCGCCCTGGGCGAAGTCTTTGGCGGCATGAGCCTGGTCATCGAAAACAACGCACTCACCCTGCTCTACAACGGCTTTGGTGAATTCCATCGGCTCGGTCCGGTGCCTGTCCCGGAAGGGGCCACCGTATTCAGCCTGGAGGCCGAGGCTCTGGGCAAACGGCGGGGTCGCGGCCGACTGCTGATCGACCGCACCGCTGTCACGGAATTTTCTGAGCTGAGCCCCACCCTGCGCTACGGTTTTCACGAGGGCCTGGATATCGGCCTCGATCGACGTGCACCGGTGGACTGGGCCCTGTTTCAACGCAAGGGCAATTTCCGCTTCACTGGCACGATCAAGGAACTCATCATCGAGTCAGGGGCCTTCAGTCCTGACACCGTCCGACCCTGAATCCATGCATTTTGATCGCCCTTTCTGAGTCTGCCTGTGCCTTCCTGAGTCTGCCTGAGCCTGCCTGACCCATCGCCGATTCCGAACCTGGCTGAATCTCCAAACCCCATCGCTGCAACCAAGGAGCCCACCATGACCCGACACTCATCCTTCCCGCCGAATTCCTCTCATCGTCGCCAGCTGCTGGGTGCCGCTGCGGCCGCCAGCGTGCTCGGCACCGCTTCGGGCGTTGCCCAGGCCCAGGCCGCCTGGCCTGCCGGCAAGCCCATCCGCATCGTGCTGCCCAGCGGCGCCGGCGGTGGCTCCGACATCTTTGGTCGCGTGCTGGCCGAATTCATGAGCAAGGAACTCGGCACCCAGGTCATCATCGACAACAAGGCCGGCGCCAATGGCCTGCTTGCCATGGAAGCGGTGGTGCGCCAGCCACCTGATGGCTACAACCTGGTGGTGTCCTTCACGGCCAGCGTGATCGGCAACAAGCTGCTTCAGACCAAGCTTGCCTTCGACCCGATCACTGATTTCACGCCTCTGGCCAAGATCGGCGGCGAGGGTGGCAACCTGCTCATCGTCAATCCGGAGCTGCCCGTCAAGAACATCCGCGACCTGATCGAACTGACCAAGACCCGCAAGGACCTGAGTTATGCCTCCTGGGGCATCGGCTCCGGGGGTCATCTGATCATGGAGGCGGTGAAAGCCGTCACCGGCATGCAGATCAACCATGTGCCCTACAAGACCGTGGCCCAGATCTCGCCCGACGTGATCTCCAACGTGATTCCGGTGGCCTGGATCGATACCGCCTCGCCGATTCCGCACATCAAGTCGGGTCGGGTTCGCGCCATTGCCACCTCGGGCACAGGGCCGTTGCCGCAAACGCCCGATGTTCTGCCTCTGGTTCAACAGGGCGTTCAGCTGACCCAGCTGCCCTATTACTCTCTGCATGGCCCCAAGGGCATGCCCGATGCCATCGTGCAGCGCATCGTGGGCGTGGTGAACAAATGGCTGGCCCTGCCCGAAACCGCCACCTTCTATCGCGACCGAACCAATCAGCCGGCGCCCGGTCAGACTTCACCCGACCAGTTGCTCAAGCAATTGCAGAGCGATCTGGTGAGCTGGGGCAAGATGTACGAACTGGCGGGGATCAAGCCACAGTAATCCGCTAGCGCATCATCACTTGAGCCAGTTCATGCACCGACTTCATCCGCATCAAATCTGGCGCCATCTTCGGGTGCCCTTGTTTGCCTGTCTGATCGGAATGCCGTCGGTCCCTGTGCTGGCTCAGTCTTTTGTGCTGATCACCGAGAGCGAGGCCGCCGCCTCTCAGCATGCCGGCAGCATCCCTGTCGCACGTTCGAGCCAGGCCCCCGGGGCGCCCCGCATCGAACTGCTGGCGCCGGACCTCTCTCAGCCCGTCACCGCGCCCGCCACCATCGACCTGCGCTTTTCGGCCAACGCGCCGGCCGAAACCAAACCGGAATCCTTCAAGGTGCTCTACGGGGCCTTCCGCCTGGACGTCACCCAGCGCATTCTGGGTGTCACCAAAGTCTCCAAAGACGGCATTCAGGTTCGCAATGCCGTTCTCCCGCCGGGTCGCCACCAGCTCGTCCTGAGCCTGTCCGACACCCTGGGCCGGGAGGCTCAGCAGGTGGTGTCCTTCACCGTCAAGTAAGCCTGACGCAGCGCTGAGCCAAAGCGCTTTCAGCGCGCGTCGATACGCACGCGCTCGGCGGCCACGTAATCCAGCAGCTCGCGGGCAAAGGGTCCGGCCACCGCGAGCTTGCCCAGGTCCATGTCGACCTCGACATACTGCAGCTGCAGCACGTCCTGTCCGTCGGCATGCAAGGGGCACATGCCGCTGTAGAAGAACCCCAGATGCTCGGCGGCCTCGCAAGCGGCCGAGATGCCCGGATCATCCAGGCGCAGCTGCATGAGGATCACCGGCGATCCTGCCCTGCGAACCAGCTGATCACGCGCGGCGCGCAAGGCCAATACAACATCTTCGCCCACACCATGCACATGGATCTGGCCGATATCGGTCCCGGCCACAAACCGGGCCTCGAGCCTCGTGTTCTGAGACATCGGCGCAAGAGCGCTCTCGGGCAGGAGCTCAAAGGGAATGTCGCACCCCTGGTAGGTACGCTCGAGCATCGCGCGATGACGCGGTGGAAACACCAGACGGCGCAGGGCGGGCGGCTGCAGCGGCTGGTAGTACATCAACAGGCTTCCCCGCTGCTGCTGAGCCGCCGTGCGGATGGCCCGCATGCGGTTGTCTTCGATCCGGAACAGACCCAGCAACACCGCACAGGCCCGGGCCCCTAATGATTCATTCGCCTTCTGGCTGTAGGGATGGATCATGGTTGGCTCGCTGAAGAGCGCAAGCATGCCGCGGGCTCTCGCGGTGTCCTCGGTGAAGCGGCGCATGCGCTCCATCAGGCCCCGGCCGCGATGGGCGGGATCCACCACAGCCTTGCCCAGTTCGCCAATCATGGGAGTGCGAACTCCGAACTGTCCGAACCCTGAGACCTCCAGGGCATAGTGGCCCACCACCTCGCCCGTAAGCTCCGACTCGGCCACCACCGAGAGCACGAGACCGGCTTCATTCAGGGCGCGAATCCGCTCGGGGATGTAGAAGTCCTCTCGGGCATACGAAAAGCCGTAAGTCTTGTACATCGCCCGGGCAATGGCCGGCCAGTCCTGAGCGGCCCGCGGGCCCTCTCCAGCGATCCGGATGCGGTAGTTCTGCTCGGGGGCAAGCGGCGCGTCCTCCACGAAGGGCGCGAGTGCCGTTTCATCATCCAGCAAGTCGACCGCCGCAGACGGCCTCAGAAAGCGCATCTCCAGGCGATTGCCGCCGCGGCCCAGCGGCACCCACGAAGCCTCGTCTGCAGCGGCCCGGATCAGACGCCGGGAGACATCATCAAGGCTGATCTCTTGGAGTGCGGCGTCCGAACTGTCGGGATCGCCTGATTCACCCAGACCCAGCGCCGCGCCCTCCACGATCGCCGGCGGAATGGCCCGATCATCAAAGCGCACGGTGAGCGCCAGTGCGTCGAGCGTTGCCTCAATCAGAACCGGCTCCACGGCGCCTGGCCCGGCCCGCTCCTGAATGAGCGCAAAGGCCTCCTCGAAGGCAAGCTCGATCGCCCGCAGACGCGCACCTTCAAATCCGGCCAGCGCGCCCAGCGCGCGGCCATGGGACTGCACCAGAGGCAGCAGGCGGGCCACCGCCGGAACATTCAGGATCAGATCCATGACAGGGTTCCGGAGGTGCGTCGAGCCTCAGGCCGCCAGGCGTTTTTCCAGCGATTCCTTGGTGGCAGCCAGCTGATGCGGCAGCCCCTGCGCGAGCAGGGTAAAGAGTTCGCTGTGCAACTCGAACTCGCGCTTCCACTGGGCTGCATCAATCGACGTGATCTTGTCGAATTCGCCGCGCGGGAAGTCCAGCCCGTTCCAGGTGAGGTCTTCATAGCGGGGCGAGTGACCGAAGACATGCTCGGTAGCACCGGCCTGGCCTTCATTGCGGCCGATCATCCACTGCAGCACGCGCATGTTCTCGCCAAAGCCCGGCCACACGAAGCGGCCGTTCTCATCGGTGCGGAACCAGTTCACGCAGAAGATGGCGGGCAGCCTGGCCTGCGCGGCCTCGAGGCGATGGCCCAGATCCAGCCAGTGCCTGAAGTAGTCGGCCATGTTGTAGCCGCAAAAGGGCAGCATGGCAAAAGGATCGCGCCGCACCACGCCCTGGGCACCGGCCTGGGCAGCGGTGGTTTCAGAGCCCATGGTGGCGGCCATGTAGACACCCTCGACCCAGTTGCGGGCCTGCGTCACCAGCGGCACGGTGGTGGAGCGGCGTCCGCCAAAGATGAAGGCATCAATCGGCACGCCGGCGGGATCATCCCAGCGTGGGTCGATCGCCGGATTCTGCGAGGCCGACACGGTAAAGCGTGCATTCGGATGGGCCGCCTTGCGACCGGCCTTGCCGTCTTCGGGGGTCCAGTCCTTGCCCTGCCAGTCGATCAGATGGGCGGGCGGCTCCTTGGTCATGC
>JBMSOD010000131.1:0-8805 GCA_049422085.1 Burkholderiaceae bacterium | reverse complement strand
AGTGCACCCCACGCGCTACAGGCTCTCGAGCCTGCGCCTGCTGGGCTCGGTGGGCGAGCCGATCAACCCGGCCGCCTGGGAGTGGTACTACGAGCATGTGGGCGGCAGCCGCTGCCCGATTGTGGACACCTTCTGGCAGACCGAGACCGGTGGGCACATGATCACACCGTTGCCCGGTGTCACGCCCATGGTGCCCGGCTCCTGTACCCTGCCGTTCCCCGGCATCCAGGCCGCCATCGTGAGTGAAACCGGCGAAGACGTCCCGCACGGGCAAGGCGGCATTCTGGTGGTCAAGAAGCCCTGGCCCTCGATGATCCGCACCATCTGGGGCGATCCGGAACGGTTCAAGAAGAGTTATTACCCGGCCGATTTCAAAGGCAAGTACTACCTGGCCGGCGACGGCGCCATCCGAGACGTGAAAACCGGCTACTTCACCATCACCGGCCGCATCGACGACGTGCTCAATGTCTCGGGGCACCGCATGGGTACGATGGAGATTGAATCGGCATTGGTGAGCTGCACCGAGCTGGTGGCCGAAGCCGCGGTGGTGGGCCGACCCGATGAGACCACCGGCGAGGCGATCTGCGCCTTTGTGGTGCTCAAGCGACCATTGCCCACGGGCGAGGAGGGCAAGGCCATTGCCAAACAGCTGCGTGACCACATCGCCAAGGAAATCGGTCCGATCGCCAAGCCCAAGGACATCCGCTTTGGCGACAACCTGCCCAAGACCCGCTCCGGAAAGATCATGCGCCGCCTGCTGCGGGTGATTGCCAAGGGTGAGGACATCACGCAGGACACCTCCACCCTCGAGAACCCCGCGATTCTCGAGCAACTGCGGCAGTCGCTCTGATGGTCAATGCCCTGGGCATCGTGCAGCTGCTGGTGATGTACGCCGGCCTGCTGCTGCTCGGCCAGGGCATGGTCTATCTGCTGAGTTTCGGGCGGCATGAGGGCAACGCGGTGTATCGCTTTTTCAGGTTCCTGACCAGCCCGGTCACCGGCCTGGTGCGGCGCATCACCCCGGAGAAGGTTGCTGACCGTCATGTGCCGGTGGTGGCTTTCTTTCTGTTGTTCTGGATCTACTTTGCGCTTGCGGTGGTCATTCCGCAGGTGGCAGGAGTACGTTGATGCAACCCGCCTCGGGACTGTCAATCTGGTTCTGGAAGAACATGGCCGTGTGGTCTCGACTGCTGAAGCGGGACGCCATGGCACTGGAGTACTGGCAGCGCATTGCCGCAGCACGGCCGCAGGATCCCAAGGCACCAGCCACGGTGGGTCATCTGCTGGCCGAGCTCGGGCGCCGGGATGAGGCCATCGACGCCTTGCAGCGCTCCTTGTCCTTGCAGGCCGATCAGGCGGCCACCTGGTACAACCTGGGCTACCTGCTGCAGGAAGAGGGCCGGCATGAAGAGGCCATTGTTGCCTTCAAGCGGGCGGCCAGCCTCGACGAAAAACTCGACCGCGCCTATTACGGACAAGCCCTGTCGTTGATCAAGACGGGCGAGCTTGAACAGGCGATTCCCTTGCTGCGACGAAACATCGAACTGCAGCCCCTCAGCCCTTTTGGTTTTTATCAGCTCGGACACGTTTATCACCGGCTGCAGCGCCCCGAGCGGGTCTCAGAGATGGTCAAACGCCTGGCGGGCTTCGAGCCGCAGGTGGCCCGCCAACTGGCCCGCGAAACCAGCGTACCCCTTCCCCCCGGCCTGGCCTGAGGCCGGTTCGGTTTTTGTAGCTCCGCAGTCCCACAAGCCCATCGGGCAATCACCCAGGAGGAATCCATGCAAGCCCCTGCCAAGCTCCAGGAGTATTGGCGAAGAAACCTCAACCTGACCGGCATGTTGCTGGTGGTCTGGTTCGTCGTGACCTTCGTCCTGGCGTATTTCGCCCGTGACCTCAGCTTCAACTTTTTCGGTTGGCCGTTCAGCTTCTATATGGGAGCTCAGGGCGCGCTGGTCGTCTATCTGCTCATCATCTGGTACTACGCACGCTCCATGAACGCTCTGGACAAGGAGTACGGCGTCGAAGAGGAGGAAATCGAATGAGCGCCGCACCGCAAACCCAAAAGGCCTTCACCAGCCAGCTCAAGAAGGTCTATGGCTGGTACACCGGAGGCTTCGTGATTTTTGTGTCCTTGCTGGCCATCGCCGAGCAGATGGGCATGTCCCGCGCCACCATGGGCTATGTCTTCCTGGCGGCCACCGTGCTGCTCTATGCCGGCATCGGCATCATGAGCCGTACGTCCGATGCCGATGAGTACTATGTCGCTGGTCGTCGCGTGCCCGCGATGTTCAACGGCATGGCCACAGGCGCGGACTGGATGTCAGCCGCCTCCTTTATCGGCATGGCCGGTGGCCTCTACCTTCAGGGCTACTCGGGTCTGGCCTTCATCATGGGCTGGACGGGCGGCTATGTGCTGGTGGCGCTGCTGCTCGCACCCTACCTGCGAAAGTTCGGTGAATTCACGATTCCGGACTTCCTGGGCGCCCGTTACGGCGGTCACCTGCCTCGCTTCATCGGTATCTTCATCGCCATCCTGTGCTCCTTCACCTATGTGGTGGCACAGATCTATGGCGTGGGCCTGATCACCACCCGTCTCACGGGTGTGGACTTCACCATCGGCATCTTCCTGGGCCTGGCCGGCATTCTGGTCTGCTCCTTCCTGGGCGGCATGAAGGCGGTCACCTGGACCCAGGTGGCTCAGTACATCATCCTGATCATCGCCTACATGATCCCGGTGGTGTGGCTTGCGGTGAAGCAGACTGGCGTGCCCCTGCCTCAGTTCGTCTACGGCAAGCAGCTCGAAAAGGTGACGGCCCTCGAGCAAAAGCTGATCGACGACGCCAAGGAAAAAGAGGTTCGTCAGATCTTCAAGGACCGCGCTGCTGCGGGCGCTGAAGCCATGAAGGATCCGGCCAAGGCCTACGCTGACGGCAAGGCCAAGCTCGAAGCCGCTGTCGCCGAGGCCAAGGGCGCGACCGAGCCCGATGCGGCCAAGGTCAAGGCGGCCGAAGATGCGCTGGGCGCCTACTTCAAGGATGAAGCCGCAGCCAAGGCCCAGTGGAGCAAGGACCGTGGTGTTGCACCGCGGGCCAATCCTCCGCTGCGCCACGGCGAGGCCTTCCCCGGCAAGGATGACAACGCCCGGGACATCGCTCGACGCAACTTCCTGGCTCTGGTGTTCTGTCTGATGGTGGGTACGGCCGCGCTGCCGCACATCCTGATGCGCTACTACACCACGCCCTCGGTGAAGGATGCCCGCGCCTCGGTGACCTGGTCGCTGTTCTTCATCTTCCTGCTGTACTTCACGGCGCCTGCACTGGCTGTGCTTGTGAAATACGTGATCTACAACGATGTGGTGGGCACGGCCTTTAGCAGCCTGCCGGCCTGGGTCCAGTCCTGGTCCAAGGTCGATCCCTCGTTGCTGTCGATCACCGATGTCAACAAGGACGGCATCGTGCAGCTGGCCGAGATCAGTATCGGTGCGGACATCGTGGTGCTGGCCACACCGGAGATCGCAGGTCTGCCCTATGTGGTCTCGGGCATGGTGGCTGCGGGAGGTCTGGCTGCGGCGCTGTCGACGGCTGACGGTCTGCTGTTGACCATCGCCAACGCCCTGTCTCACGATCTGTACTACAAGATGATCGATCCGAATGCACCTACGGCCCGCCGTGTGTTGATCTCAAAGATCCTCCTGCTGATCGTGGCTGCCCTTGCTGCCCTGGTGGCTGCGCAAAAGCCTGCCGACATCCTGTTCCTGGTGTCGGCGGCCTTCTCGCTGGCTGCGGCGGGTTTCTTCCCAGCGCTGGTGCTCGGGGTGTTCTGGAAGCGCACCACCGGCATTGCCGCGTCGCTTGGCATGCTTGCGGGCGTCGGTGTGACCTTCTACTACATGGTGACCACCCAGGTCTGGCTGCGAGAGGTGTTCTTTGGCACCCCGCGTAGCGTGCCGGTCACTGGCTTGTGGTGGGACATTCAGCCGATCGCTGCAGGCGTCTTTGGCGTACCGCTGGGCTTTGCGGTCATCCTGCTGGTGAGCCTGATCACGCCTGCACCTTCGCAGAAGATCCAGGACCTGGTCGAGAATGTGCGGTATCCGAACCTCAAGGCCGCCTGATTCGACTCGAGTCAAATGCAGTTCGAATAAACTCCAGACATTGCGGGCGCGCACGATGTGCCCGCCAAGTCCGCCCCGGTGATCCCGGGGTGTGTCATCCCACCCGGGCCTCGCGCCCGGGTTTTTTTTTGCCCGTTGCGCTAGAATTTCGGGTTCCGGAGGGATGGATGAGTGGTTGAAGTCGCACGCCTGGAAAGCGTGTAAGGGTTTATAGCCCTTCGGGGGTTCGAATCCCCCTCCCTCCGCCACAAGCAGCACCGACAAGGCAGCAGTCGCCTGCACACCGCTTCGGCAGTCCGTGTCCATCAAACCCACGTCCGAATCCACATGAGCGCGCCTCATGCCCAGTCCCTGCGTGCGCTGATGCTCGGCGCGCTGGGCGTGGTTTTTGGCGATATCGGTACAAGCCCGCTTTACGCCTTCAAAGAGGCGTTTGCGCAGCCGCACGGTCTGCCTCTCACGCCAGAGAAGGTCTTCCCAGTGCTGTCCATGATGTTCTGGGCAGTCAGCATCATCGTGTCACTCAAGTATGTGCTGGTGATGCTTCGCTTTGACAATCGAGGGGAGGGTGGGGTGTTGGCCCTGCTGACCAATGCCCTGAATCTCGCCCGCAACAAGCCCCGCATGACCTGGGCAATCAGCGTGCTCGGGATCTTTGCTGCGTCGCTTTTCTATGGCGATGCGGTGATTACTCCCGCGATCTCCGTGCTCTCTGCTGTGGAGGGCATCACAGTCAAGGCGCCTGGGCTCGAGCGTTTTGTGCTGCCGATTGCGCTCATGATCCTGGTGGCACTCTTCATGCTCCAGCGTCAGGGGTCCGCGAGTGTTGGTGCATTGTTTGGTCCCGTCATGCTGGTGTGGTTCGGCGTTCTCGCCGCACTGGGGGTGAACAGCATTGTCCAGACCCCCGACATCCTTGGGGCGATCAACCCGGTTCACGCCCTGCGCTTCGCGATCGATCATCCGGGTTGGACCTTCATTGCATTGAGTGCGGTCTTTCTGACCCTGACTGGGGCAGAAGCGCTTTATGCTGATTTGGGTCACTTCGGGCGCAAACCCATTCAGATCACCTGGTTTGTGCTGGTGTTCCCCTGCCTGATGCTCAACTACTTTGGCCAGGGCGCTTTGGTGCTGCGTGAGCCCGAGGCGATTCGCAATCCCTTCTTTTTGCTCGCGCCCGACGCCCTGTTGTGGCCTCTGATTGTGCTCTCGGCGCTGGCCACGGTGATCGCCTCTCAGGCCACCATTTCAGGGGCCTTCTCGGTCACCCAGCAGGCCTCGCGCCTGAATTACCTGCCTCGTCTGAGGGTGCTGCATACCTCCGAAACTTCGTCGGGTCAGATCTATATTCCAGCCATCAACTGGATGCTCCTGATCGCGGTGCTTATGCTGGTGATGACGTTCAAGTCGTCAAGCAATCTTGCTGCCGCCTACGGGGTTGCCGTTTCGGGTGATCTTTTGATTGGCAGTCTGCTGCTGGGTGTAACGCTCTGGTTGAGTTCGTCGGTGCGAAGGCGCCTGATTCTTCCTCTGCTTGTGGTTTTTCTCGCATTGGAGGGTTTTTTCTTTGCAGCCAACATTGGCAAGGTTGCAGAGGGTGGATGGTTTCCTTTGCTCGTGGCCACGTTGATGTTCACGGCGCTGACCACCTGGCGGCGTGGCACCGAAATCATGAGGGCCCGCAAGGAGGCCCTCAATTACGATCCGCACATCGACGATCTCAATCTCGATCTGAGCGATGTCACCCGCGTGCCGGGGACGGCGGTGTTCTTCAGTTCCAATGTGCTGGGTTATCCGGCGAGCTTTTTGCACAACCTCAAGCACAACAAGGTCGCTCACGAGCAGACTGTCTTTCTGACGGTCATCTTTGACGATGTGCCGCGGGTACTTGACGAAGACCGGATCGAGTTGCAACGCCGACCGCAGGGCATCTTCCGTCTGGTGGCGCACTTTGGCTACCGCGAAGATGCCAACATCACGCGAGTGCTCAAACTCGCGCGGCGCAAGGGTCTGGAGATCGAGATTGACGACACCTCGTTTTTCACAAGCAAACCGGTGATCGTGTCGGTCTCGCGGCGCGGCCTCTTTGGCTGGCGCCGTTCGCTCTTTGGCTGGATGATGCAGAACAGCCCGTCCGTGGCCGACTACTTCGGGCTGCCGCCCAACCGGGTGATTGAACTGGGGTCCCAGGTCGCGATCTGAGATTCCGAGGCGCAGGCTTACCCCCGATTCGTCGTTCAGACCCGAGACCCTCTCGGGATTCACAGGGTCCTCCTGAGGCCTGCGCGATAATCGCGAGATGGCGACACGCAAGAACGACTACACCGAATCCTCCATCCGGGTGCTGAAGGGACTCGAGCCGGTCCGTCAGAGGCCGGGGATGTATACACGAACCGATAACCCCCTGCATATTGTTCAGGAGGCGATCGACAATGCGGCAGACGAAGCCCTGGCGGGCTTTGCCAAGCGTATCGAGGTCACCCTGTTGGCCGATGGCGGTATCGCGGTCGAGGATGACGGACGCGGTATTCCGGTGGGCATTCATCCGGAAGAAGGGGTGCCCACCGTCGAGATCGTGTTCACCCGCCTGCACTCCGGGGGCAAGTTCGACAAGCAGTCGGGCGGGGCCTATAGCTTTTCGGGCGGTTTGCATGGGGTGGGGGTGTCTGTCACCAACGCGCTGTCGCGGCGCCTGAAGGTGACGGTCTGGCGCACCGACGAGCAGGGCCGGGGCGTGCATGAACTCGAGTTTCGCGATGGCGAAGTGGCAGTGCCCCTGCAATCGCGCCTGGCTGACAAGGGCGACAGGCGTTCGGGTACGCGGCTTGAGCTTTGGCCGGATCCGAAGTACTTCGATAGTCAGGCATTGCCTGCTGCCGAACTCGAACGATTGCTGCGTTCCAAGGCGGTGCTCCTGCCCGGTGTGCAGGTCGCGTTGGTGCATGCAAAGTCGGGTCAAAGGCAGGTCTGGCAGTACGCTGAAGGCTTGCGTGGCTATCTGGCTCAGGCCCTCGACGCCGCAGGATCGTCAGGATCCGCTGGGGTGTCCGGTGCTCAGACCGATGACGGACAACCCTCCGATGCACCCATCGTGCCGCTCTTTGAGGGCGAGCAGTATTGCGCAGCAGGTCACGATACCTTTGCCGAAGGCGAGGGTGCCCAGTGGGTGGTGGCCTGGACCGAATCGGGCGGTCTGGTGCGCGAGTCCTATGTCAATCTGATTCCGACTCCGGCGGGCGGCACGCATGAATCCGGTCTGCGCGAGGGCCTCTTTCTTGCGGTCAAGGGTTTTACCGAACTGCATGCGCTGCTGCCCAAAGGGGTCAAGCTCATGCCGGAAGATGTGTTTGCGAGAGCGAGTTTCGTGCTGTCTGCGCGCGTGCTCGATCCGCAGTTTCAGGGGCAGATCAAGGAGCGCCTCAATTCGCGCGATGCGCTGCGCCTGGTGTCGGGCTTTGCCAAGTCCGCTTTCGAGCTCTGGCTCAATGAGCATGTGGACTGGGGCAAGCGCATTGCCGATCTGGTGATCCGCCAGGCGCAGTCGCGCCAGCGCAGCGCCCAGAAGGTGGAAAAGCGCAAGAGTTCGGGCGTGGCCGTGTTGCCGGGCAAGCTCACCGATTGCGAAAGCACCGAGATCGCTCGCAACG
The DNA here is from genome assembly GCA_049422085.1 of Burkholderiaceae bacterium. GTDB lineage: Bacteria > Pseudomonadota > Gammaproteobacteria > Burkholderiales > Burkholderiaceae_E > UBA4615. The sequence goes on along the minus strand of JBMSOD010000131.1, from coordinate 1,041 downwards.
AGGTCTTTCTGGTGGAGGGCGATTCGGCGGGCGGGTCGGCCAAGATGGGACGTGACAAGGGTTTTCAGGCCATCCTGCCGCTGCGCGGCAAGGTGCTCAATGCCTGGGAGACCGAACGGGATCGTCTCTTTGCCAATGCCGAGATTCACGACATTTCTGTGGCGATCGGCGTGGATCCGGCAAGATCTGCATTCTGTCGGATGCGGATGTGGACGGCGCGCATATCCAGGTGCTGCTGCTTACGCTCTTTTACCGGCATTTTCCGGCCCTGATTGCAGCAGGCCATGTGTATGTCGCACGACCACCGCTCTTTCGCGTGGATGTACCCGCGCAGGGCAAAAGGCCGGTCCGCAAGGTGTATTGCCTCGATGAAGGCGAACTGCGACATGTGGAAGACAAGCTGCGCAAGGATGGGCTGCGCGAGGGCAGCTGGAGCATCTCCCGCTTCAAGGGTCTGGGTGAAATGACCGCAGAGCAGCTCTGGGAAACCACGCTCAATCCCGAAACCCGCAAGCTGCTTCAGGTGCAGCTTGGCGATCTGTCTGATACCGACACCACCGCCTGCTTCACGATGCTGATGGGCAAGGGCGAGTCGGCTGCCCGCAAGGCCTGGATCGAGGCCCGAGGCAACGAGGTGGAGGTGGATGTATGAGCGGTGATCCGCTGGTGCTCGCCCGGTTTGCCGAGCGGGCCTACCTTGACTACGCAGTCTCGGTGGTCAAGGGTCGCGCACTGCCCGATGGTGCTGATGGCCTGAAGCCGGTGCAGCGTCGCATCCTGTATGCCATGAACGCCATGGGCCTGCCGGCCAATGCCAAGCCGGTGAAGTCGGCCCGCGTAGTGGGTGATGTGCTTGGCCGCTTTCATCCGCATGGCGATACCGCCGCCTACGATGCGCTGGTGCGCATGGCGCAGGACTTCACGCTGCGTTACCCGCTCATTGATGGTCAGGGCAATTTTGGCTCACGCGATGGGGACGGCGCTGCAGCCATGCGCTATACCGAAGCGCGGCTCACGGCCTATGCCCAGCTCCTCCTTGAG
>JBMSOD010000130.1:0-8827 GCA_049422085.1 Burkholderiaceae bacterium | reverse complement strand
CTGGGGGCCGGGGGTGACGGTGGAATCGAATGAACCGGGCACGACTCTTGCCGACATGGACCGGCCGCAAACAGGCGCATTCCCGTGATCAGGAGGCAAATGCCGTGCCCACACAGCGACCCACTCCGACAGTCCGCCGCAATCCCATCCGGTCTCATGTCCGCATCGGCTCTTCAGCCCGGCAAGGCCCGGTTCCGACAACACGATCGGCAACTTCAGCCGCAGAAGGATCCCGCCTGGGTCTTGCGCGCGAACTGCATGACGAACTCGGCAGTGTGCTCACCGCCGCCCGGCTCGATGTGGCCTGGTTGCGCATGAACGGGCCTGCCCTCCAGGATGACTTCAGCGACCGTCTGCAGCGCCTCGAGCATCTTCTGCGTGACGGTCAGTCGCAACTGCGCAGGGTGGTCGAAGGACTTCATCCGAGCGCGCTCGCGCAGTTCGGTCTGCCCGTCGCAGTCGAATCCCTGGCCCGCGAGATGGCCTGCAGGTTCGAAGGACAGATGACCATCTGCGTATCGGCACAGGCGCAGCTTGAAGGCCCTGCGGCACTCGCGATCTATCGGTGCGCTCAGGAGTGCCTCACCAATCTGGGCCGGCATGCGAAGGCCACCCGTGTCGAGCTCACGCTCGAGCGGCGTGCAGGCCGGGTTCGTCTTCGCGTGATCGACAACGGCCGTGGATTTTCCCCCGACCGGGTCGGTACCGGTCATCAGGGTCTGATCGGCATGCGCGCCCGACTGCGTGACGCGGGCGGTCAGCTGAGGATTGAGTCAAGACCTGGGGAAGGCACACGCATCACGGCCTCGGTCACCGCGCCGACCTCCCATTAGTGAAGCCTCGATCGTGTCGCTGCGGTGCGCCTGCCTGATCGGCACTTCTGACCGGTCAGTCACCAGAACCTGCCGGAATTCCGGGCGCGGCGCACCAGCGATCAAGGCCCGCGAGCGGGTGGCACAGACCTTGCGCCGCATCGATCTGCCCTGGAGGCGCCATGCCCCCAGGGCTGCAGTCGACTCCGGCTGCGGGGAACGAAGAAGCGAGGTGAACCCATGAGCTTGAGCCTGTCTTTGCGCCATTCAGCGCAACTGACCATGACCCCGTTGCTGCAGCGCTCGATCCAGTTGCTGCAGCTCTCCAATCTGGAGTTTCAGCAGCAGGTGGAGGAGGTGATCGGCGAGAACCCGTTTCTTGAAGCCCTTGAATCGAATCCTGACAGCACAGAACAGGACAGCGGCAGCGCGAAGGACAGCCACCTCGATCCCGTCGCAACGGAGCCGGACCCGCTGAACCCGGATCTGTTCGAGGCCGCTGCAGAGCCCGGCGACACCGATTGGAGCGGCTCGACATCCGAGGCCGATGAGGCCATGGCCCGGGAGATCGACCCGAACGACGACCCGACGGCCTGGGCTGATCTCGGCGAGCGCCCATCGTCCAGTTCGAAAGGCGAGGAGGATGGCCTTGAGCCCTGGACTCAGGTCAGCAGACAAACCTCCCTCAGGGAGCATCTGCGCGCGCAGGCCGGCCTGCTGAGACTGTCTGTACGGGACCGAATCGTTGTCGAAACCCTGATTGATGCGATCGATGACGCGGGCTACCTGCGTACCCCACTCGATGAAATCGCCCCGTGCTGTCCGATTCAACCCCTCCCCGACGAGGACGAGCTACGCATTGCCTTGCGTCATGTGCAGTCGATGGACCCTCCGGGTGTGGCGGCACGCGACGTGGCGGAGTGTCTGCAGTTGCAGCTGCAGGTCAGGCGATCCCAGACTTCCCGGGATCATGGCCAGAGCGACAGTCTCTTCGATCTGGCGCATAACCTGGTTCGACATCACCTGGCCGCGCTGGCGCAGCATGACTTCGCCGCCTTGCAAAAGACGCTGGGCTGTTCTGCACAGGACCTTCAGGCGGCGGTGCAACTGCTGCGCAGTCTTTCTCCCAGACCGGGCAGCAGCTTTGATGCCGACTCGACGCAATATGTCGTGGCCGACGTGATCGTGCGCCGCCGGTCAGGCAAGTGGACGGCGCTGATCAACCCGGAGGTGGTGCCTCGCGTACGGATTCATCATCGACATGTCGAACTCATGCGCGGCACGCGTGAGCCCGACGGTCGCATCGCTGAATGCATGAAGGAGGCCCGCTGGCTGGTTCGCAACGTGCAGCAGCGGTTCCAGACGATCCAGCAGGTGGCGCAAGCCATCGTGGACCACCAGAGTCGCTACTTCGACTATGGCGAAATGGCCATGCGTCCTCTGACACTGGCCGAGATCGCTGCGCGGACAGGCATGCATGAATCGACTGTATCGCGGGTGACCAGCCGGAAATACATGGCCACGCCTCGTGGTTTGCTCGAGTTCAAGCGTTTCTTCAGCAGCCATGTCAGCACCGCAGCCGGTACGCCCTGCTCGGCCACGGCGGTACGTGCGGTGATTCAGGAGCTCGTCCAGTCCGAAAACCCGCAGGCGCCGCTGTCGGACATCCGCCTGACACGCCTTCTTGAGCAGCGTGGCATCCGGGTCGCCCGACGCACCGTGTCGAAGTACCGTGACGCGATGCGAATTCCGCCGGTCGAGATGCGACGCATGACCGCGCAAGGTCAACTTGCGCTCTGATCGTACTCCCGCAAGCGGTTGTAGAGCGTCTTGAGGCTGATACCGAGCATGTCTGCCGTGGGTTCGCGTTGTCCACCGCAGTGCTCGAGCGTGGCGAGGATCAGCTCACGCTCGGCCTGCGCGATGGTGGTACCCACCGGCAGCGACACCTGACCCGAGTCCGAAGCCTCCTCGCCCCGTAGGCTTGTTGTCGGCATGGCAAGGGTCTCGATCACCCCCTCATCTGCCATCAGCGCTGACCTGTGAATCACGTTGCGCAATTCGCGCACATTGCCCGGCCAGTCATGGCTGGCCAACGACTCCAGCGCACGCGTCCCGAACGCGAGTGTCAGGCCCTCGGTCCGGTTGATCTCTTCAAGGAAACTGCGGGCCAGAAGCGCCGCATCGGCGAGTCGCTCACGCAGGGGCGGGAGCTGAATTTCGAAGACATCAAGCCGATAGTAGAGATCTTCACGAAGACTTCCTTCACGGACCGCGGCGAGGGGCTCGCGATTGGTTGCGGCGATGATGCGTACATCGGTCTCGATCGCCTCCTCCGATCCGACACGGGTGAAGACTCCGGTCTCGAGCACCCTCAGGAGTTTGACCTGCAGGTCCATGGGCATCTCGGTCACTTCATCAAGAAACAAGGTGCCGCCGTGGGCCCGTTCGAAGTAGCCTCGGTGCTGCCGGCTCGCACCCGTGAAACTGCCCTTTTCGTGGCCAAACAGTTCACTTTCGATCAGCTGGGCGGAGATCGCCCCGCAATTGAGCGCCAGCATCGGCGCCTTCCGCCTGCGGGAGAGCTCGTGGACGGTCTGCGCCACCAGCTCCTTGCCGGTGCCGGATTCGCCTACAACGAACACATTCACCGCGGTGGGCGCGACCCGTGCAATCTGCGCGTAGACCCGCTTCATCGAAGCCGACTCTCCGATCAGGCGTCCGAACTGGCCTCGCTGATCAGCCTCGAGGGATTTTTGATGAATGCTTGCACGCAGCTCTCGCTGCTGGCCGAGTCGACCGAGCACCCGCTTGAGCTGTGACGGCTGAACGGGCTTGACCAGGTAGTCGACCGCGCCAACACGAAGGGCCTGCACGGAAGACTCCACACTGGCATGGCCCGTCACCAGGATGATCTCCGCACCATTGACCAGCGCCTCATCGTCGAGCAGCGAAAACCCATTGCCATCCGGCAGATACAGGTCGAGCAGGACCGCCTGTGCGGGCATCAGGACCAGCTGCTGCCGGGCTTCGCGAAGCGATCCCGCCACGGCCACCGAATAGCCCTCCGCCTGCACCAGCGCACTGAGCGCCTGCGCCGAATTGGCCTCATCGTCAACAATCAGTACATGGCTCATCGGTCGCATCCATCAACGCAAAGTCAAGCAGGGCAGTGTCGTCTTTCTGTTTCGTGGTGGCGATGCGCACTTCGACGCAATGCAGGCTCAGTACGGAGCGCGCATGCAGCAGGGCAAGGGCCGGTGTTGCGTGTGGGTCTGCCAGCGCTCGCCAGGGCTGATCGGCAGGCGTGTCCGCCGTGATGATCTGCAGAACGAGCCTGCAGACGCCTGTCGGCGCGCTGCAACACAGGCTGACCCGAAGATGTTCCCCTGCGACAAGCTGCTTGATGCCATGCACGCTCAGAGCCGTCAGGGCCCGCACAAGCGCTTGCCCGTCGGCCCTGATCCGACAGCGTCTCTGCACTTCGGATAGGCGCAGCTCGATCCTGGACTGAAGGCCTGGCGCAATCGACATGCAGGCCGCATGGACCAGAGGCGCCAGATCGACCGGCGCGAGCGCTGCGTCCGGACCGCCGGATGGGCCAGAGGTCTGGCGCCCTTGATGGTCGAGCAATTCGGCCAGCCGGATGATCTGCTCGAGTTGCTCGCCGACTCCGGCCCGGATGCCCTTCACGGCCCGATCCTTCAGGGCGGGGTCCAGACCGGGGGCATCGAGCAGCTCGAGCCAGTGGGAGATGGCGCCGAGCGGATCGCGCAGATCATGCCTGACGCATACAGCCAGGTCGGTGATTCGGACGGTTTTGTCAAGCAGCATGCGACGTTCTTGACAACAAGTTAAGGGAATTGGAACACACCCTCACCCGAGGTGGGAAGACCATCCTCCTTAAGGATGGGCCTTGCCTCAGGTCGAGACCTGCTCCAGGGCACGGCGATTCTCAAGCCAGGGGGCGCTCCCGCGGACCGGGACTGGGCCGGTCGGGATTGGGTCTGGGCTGCCGGCCCGGAGGCGCCGGTCGGCAGGGTTGGGCAGGTTCAAGGGTCGGGCCAGGCACAGGCATCCGGCAGGCAAATGCCGCACCCGCCGAGCGATAATGGAACCCCTTTGCGATGCACACCCGGTCTCGAATGCAGGCTTCGGTCCACTTTCCCTATCGCCGCAGTGCCGACCAGGACGGCGCAGAACCGGTACGGCATCCGGTGCTGATCGTGGGTGCCGGTCCGGTCGGGCTGTGCACCGCGATCGATCTGGCACGGCGCGGTATCCCGGTGGTTGTGCTCGACGACGACACCACGGTCAGCACCGGTTCACGAGCGGTGTGCTACGCCAAGCGCAGCCTTGAGATTCTCGATCGCCTGGGTTGCGCCGACCCGGTTGTGTCGCGCGGGGTGAGCTGGAGCCGGGGGAGGGTGTTCCTGCGGGACGGCGAGGTCTATCACTTCGATCTGCTGCCCGAGCCCGGTCATGAACGCCCTGCCTTCGTGAACCTTCAGCAGTACCTGCTGGAGGACATTCTGGTGAGACAGGCGATGAGCCTGCCTGCACTCGATCTGCGTTGGGCGAACCGGGTCACCCGCATCGAATCCGACCCGAGCGGCGTCACCGTCGGAATCGAGACTCCTGAGGGCAGTTATGCGCTCGCCTGCGACTGGCTCGTCGCCTGCGACGGCGCGCGCAGCCCGGTGCGACGCATGATGGGACTCGAGAGCCGGGGACAGGTGTTCCACGACCGTTTCCTGATTGCCGACGTGCTCATGAAGGCCGACTACCCGACCGAACGCTGGTTCTGGTTCGATCCACCCTTCCATCCGGGTCAATCCGTGCTGCTGCACCGTCAGGCGGACCATGTGTGGCGGGTCGATTTCCAGCTGGGCTGGGATGCCGACCCAGAGCTGGAGCGCCAGCCGTCCCGGGTGATGCCCCGTCTGAGGGCCATGCTCGGCGATCGCGACTTCGATCTCGTCTGGACCAGTGTGTATACCTTCCAGTGTCGACGCATGGACCGCTTCCGGCACGGACGGGTCCTCTTCGCCGGGGACAGCGCCCATCAGGTCTCTCCCTTCGGCGCGAGGGGCGCGAATTCAGGCATCCAGGATGCCGATGCGCTGGCCTGGCGGCTGGCCGCCCTGGTGCAGGCTCAGGCCAGCGATGCGGTCCTCGACCACTGGGCCCACGAACGCGAAGCAGCGGCCGACGAAAACATCCTGAATTCAACCCGCAGTACCGACTTCATTACGCCAAAGTCAACGGCGGCGCGTACGCTGCGGGATGCCACCCTCGAACTGGCCGCGCACCTGCCCTTCGCCCGCCGACTGGTCAACAGTGGTCGTCTGTCCGTGCCGAGCGTGGTCGACGACAGCCCGGCGAATACCCCGGACCCGCCGTCCGACATGCCCTGTGCCGCCCCAGGCATGCGGCCCGGGGCGCCCAGCGTCGATGCACCGCTCATCAATGACCGGGGTGAGCCCGCATGGTGGTTGCGGGCACTGTGCGGCGAGGGGTTTGCCCTGCTGGTCTTTGATGATCAGGGGAACCTGCCCGAGGCAGGTGCGCTGGAGTCTTTGAGCCATCTGATGGATCAGGCAGGACTGTCGCGGGTGCATCTGCACCGGGTCGTGCCAGCCTCAGCCTCTGGCACCCAGGTCGCGATGGTGCATTCGGATGGCAAGACCGATCCAACGGGCAGGTTGGCGATTCGTCACTGGCAGGATGCTCAGGGCCTGCTTCGCGAGCGCTGTGCCGCCCGCCATGGCACCACAGTGCTGCTTCGACCCGACCAGCATGTCTGCGCCCGCTGGCGACACTTCGACCCCGAGGCGATTGTCTCGGCCATGCTCCGCTCCCTGGGGCGTTCGCAAGCGGCGCACGCCGGAGCCTGTGCATGAAGCCCGCTCTGATCACCGATCCCAATATCGACCGGCCTGATGATGTCTATCAGGCACTGATCGATGCGCACCGCGATCTGTCCGAGATCGACAGCCAGAGGCTGAACAGTCGGCTGATTCTCCTGCTGGCCAATCAGGTCGGCCACGCCGATGTCCTGATCGAGGCCATTGCCCTCGCTCGACAGACGCTTCAGGCTCCCCTGGGCGACAGGCGCACCGGTTGACCGGACAGCTCACTCACCAGACGCGACAGCGCCGCAAACAGCTCGTCGCCTGAACGGGTATCGACCCACCGGCCCTCATCCTGGAGCCGGTAGTGATAGCCGCCCGTGCGGGCAGCGACCCAGATCTCGCGCGCGGCCTCGTGACTGTTCACGACCAGCGTGCTGCCGCTCTCGAATGTCACCTTCAGCACATTGCCCTGACGGTCGAGATCCAGGTCCAGGTCGGTCTGATCGGCGAGATCACCAAGGCCGTTCTCGACGGCGTCGAGAACGGCATGTGCTGCTGCAAGGAAGGCTGGATCGCTCATGCTATGCTGGACCGATGATGAAAGTGCGCGGGGCGCGCATTGTAGCGGCCTCAGGTCTCATGGTGGCTGTGCTGCTTGCGGCCGCGGGCTGTGGTCAGCGCGGCCCGCTGGTCCTGCCCAAACCTCCGGCAAGCCCTGCGGTCCCGGCCTCGGGAGTCCCGTCAGCAGCACAGACAGGCAAGCCTGGCGCATCCGGCGACCCTGAAGCATCGCGATCGCGAACCGGTCTGCGCCCGGCAACGACCCTGACTAGCCCCGGCTCTGTTCCATCCCCTTCCTCCGGATCACCCGCTTCCAATGACCGCTGAATTTTCGATGCGCCAGGGCAGCCTGCATGCCGAAGGCGTGCCCCTCACCGCCATCGCCGAGCAGTTCGGCACCCCGACCTGGGTCTATTCCCGAGCGGCCATCACACACGCCTGGCAGTCCTTTACCCAAGCCTGCGAAGGCGAGCATGCCCTGGTCTGCTATGCAATCAAGGCCAACAGCAACATCGGTCTGCTCGGCCTGCTCGCAGACATGGGGGCAGGATTCGACATCGTGTCCGAGGGTGAACTCGCCCGGGTCCTGGCGGCCGGTGGCGATGCGTCAAAAGTGGTGTTCTCCGGCGTGGGCAAGACCGAGGCCGCCATGAGGGCGGCCCTTCATGCGGGCGTGCGCTGCTTCAATGTCGAGTCCGAAAGCGAACTTCACCGGCTCAACAAGGTGGCCGCACAACTGGGACGCACCGCGCCCATCTCATTGCGGGTCAATCCCGATGTCGATGCCGGTACCCATCCCTACATCTCCACCGGGCTGCGCGAGAACAAGTTCGGCATTGCGCACGACCGCGCGGTGCAGGCCTATCGCACGGCTGCAAGCCTGCCCCATCTTCGCGTCACAGGCATCGACTGTCATATCGGTTCGCAGATCACCGAGCTGGCCCCCTTTCTGGCGGCACTCGACCGTGTGCTCGAGCTGGTCGACGCGCTGCAGGCCGAAGGCATCCGGATCGACCATCTTGATCTGGGCGGGGGTCTGGGCATCCGTTACCGGGATGAATCCCCCCCGCAGCCGCGTGAGCTGCTGGGCGCCCTGTTTGCGCGGGTCCGCGCCTGGGCGCAGGCCCGCGGTCGGCAGACGCCCGAGCTGCTCTTCGAATTCGGACGTGCCGTGGTCGGCAATGCCGGGCTGCTTCTGACCCGTGTCGAAGTGCTCAAGGAAAATGGTGAGCGCCAGTTCGCGGTGGTCGATGCGGCCATGAACGATCTGATGCGGCCCGCCATGTACGAGGCCTGGCATGACATCGTCGAAGTGCAACCTGACGCCGGGACAGAGCGCAAGACCTATGACGTTGTCGGACCGGTCTGCGAATCAGGCGACTGGCTCGGTCGGCAGCGGGAGCTCGCAATCAACGAGGGCGAACTGCTGGCCATCCTCTCGGCGGGCGCCTACGGCATGGCCATGAGCTCGAACTACAACACCCGGCCCAGAGGGGCCGAAGTGCTGGTCGACGGGCACAACATCCATCTGCTGCGAGAGCGCGAGACGCTTGCCTCGCTCTTTGCCTCAGAAAAGCGACTGACCGGCGGTCTCTAGGC
>JBMSOD010000129.1:0-8862 GCA_049422085.1 Burkholderiaceae bacterium | reverse complement strand
GCGAAGGGGTAGACGGCAAAGGCCACGACGAAGAGCGACACGCCGCCATAGGTCAGCAACCCGCAGACCAGCACGATCGCGAGCATGGCGCGGCGTGGACCCAGGAGGGTGCTCGTTGCGGCCACGAGGGATCGTGCGAAGCCGGCGCGCTCGACCAGCTTCCCGAAGATCGCACCCAGCAGGAACACCGGGAAGTAGAGCTTCAGGAAGCCGACGAGCTTCTCCATGAACACCCCGGAGAACACGGGGGCGACCGCCTCGGGTTGGCTCAAGGCAACGGCTAGCATGGCCGCGAGCGGGGCGAAGACGACCGGGTAGGCGCACTGCTCATCACCGGTGCAGGAACGGCCTTCTGTGCAGGCGGTGATGTCAAGTCGATGGGCGATCGCAGCAGCAAGGCCCATATGTCACCCGAGGAAAGGGTGGCCGATCTGATCGAGCGTCAGCGCCTGCTCACCGGGGCCATTCTGGCGGTACGCAAGCCGGTGATCGCGTCTTTGCCAGGCGCTGCTGCAGGCGCCGGGCTGGCCATTGCCATGGCCTGCGATCTGCGTATCGCAGCGGAATCCGCCTTCGTGAGCGCGGGCTATTCGCGCATCGGTCTGTCTGGAGACTATGGCATTGCCTGGCTGCTCACCCGTGCCGTGGGCTCACCCCTGGCGCGACAGATGATGTTCACTTCGGAACGGGTCAATGCAGCACGCGCCCTGCAGATCGGTCTGGTCAACCGGGTGGTGCCCGATGCCGAGTTGCGCGAGGAGGCCTTCCGTTGGGCCCGCGGCATGGCCAACGGTCCGGCCCTGGCGCTTCGTGCCATCAAGGACAACCTCGATGACGCCCTGCAGATCGACCATGACACTGCACTGGTGCGTGAAGCCCAGCGACTGGTGCCCTGCTCCTACACCGAGGATCACAAGGAGGCGGTGCGGGCGTTCGTCGAAAAGCGCGAGCCGGTTTTCAAGGGGCGTTGACACGCTGCGAATCGCTCAGTTGCGCTGACCTCGCGCCCAAGCGCGGCAGGCCCACCCGACCGATTGCATGTCATGCGAGGCTAGGGCACACTGCTCCGCGGTGACGCAAACAACGCGCAACCCACAACACACATCACACAGGAGACACCATGAAACTGTTCCGCAGGCTTGCCCTTGCAGCAGGCGCTTCTGCCCTCGCTTTGGGCCTGGCAACACCGGTCTCGGCCAAAGAGTCCTGGAAACTCGCGACCGCCGCCCAGCCCGGCAGCGTGCTCTACGACATCGTCATGAAGTTCATCAACGATGCCAACAAGGCCCTCGGCCCGGACATCACCATCGAGTACCTGCTCGTGGGCAACGAGCAGGAGACGCACCAGCAGGTGGTGCGTGGCCGCCTGCAACTGGGCGCGTCTTCTTTTGCAGGTGGCGCAATCGCCGTGCCTGAGGGGGCCGTCTTCAATACCCCCTACCTCTGGAAGAACGACGAGGAGCGGGTCTTTGTAACCGACAACTACGGGCTGCCTCTGGCCAAGAAGCTCTACAACGAGAAAGGGATGGAACTGCTGCTGGTGGCCGACGTAGGCTGGAATGACGTGGTTTGCGTCAAGGCCTGCCTCACGCCCGAGAGCATCAAGGGCCAGAAGATGCGGGTTTCACCCTCACCGGCCTCGCGGGTGTTCTTCAAGGCTCTGGGCGCCAACGGGGTACAGATGCCGCTGACCGAGTTCTGGCCCGGTCTGCAGAGTGGCCTGGTGAGTGGCGGCGACCTGCCCTTCCTGTTCTATGTGACCACGCCGGCCGCGCAGAGCGCGCCGCACTATGTGGTCACCCGCCACTACCACCATCCGTCCACCTTCATCATGAACAAGGCCCTGTTCGATGGCCTGAAGCCTGATGTGCGTGCCAAGCTCATCGGGGCCCTTCCGGATGCCAACTGGGCCCGCAAGCAGGTGGCTGATACCGAAGCGCCCAAGATGAAAGAGTTCCAGTCCAAGGGCGGGTTCGTGCATCACCTGACCGCTGATCAGCGTGAAGCCTGGGCCAAGGTCGCCCGGACCGGTCAGCAGGAGATGGTCGAAGCGATCGGCGGCAAGGCCAAGGAGCTCTTCGATGCCCTGCAGCAGGGCAAGAAGGTCTGGGCCGAGAAGCACGAGAAGAAGTAACCGCCTGAACCCCGGGGTTGTTTATCGGGCCGCCAGCGAGCGCGGCTCGGTAATCAGCTCCGGTCGACCCGACCAGTCCCAGGCAAAGGTCTCGCGCGAAATGCCCAGGAGCATGCCGTGCAGACTCTTGGGGTGCACCCAGACATTGTCGCGCTCGCTGGCCACATCCGGCCCACGGGGCGTCAGGACCGCGCCTCCTGCCAGCAGACGCTCCTTCAGTTCATCGAAGCGATCGCTTTCCATGTAGCACATGTACAGGCCGTCGCCGCCCCTTCGCTCCACAAAGCGGCGCATGGCACCCGCCTTGCCGGCAAAGGTCTGAGAAAGCTCGATGCGATCCAGACGCGCTGGCGGATCAAAAAGTGTCAGCGTGCCGGCATAGCCGAAACGCTCGCTGCCGATCTCTGAAAAGCGACTGGCGTCCAGGCCGAAAATCTCGCTGTAGCGCGCGCTCACGACCCGCCAGTCGGTGTCCAGCGCATTGGTGGCTTCGTAGATGAAGCTCACTGGCCCGACCCGCTCCTTTTCAACCCAGGGCGAGAGCATCATCGGAAAACCATAGGTGCTGCTCGCAGGAAGGAAGGCCTGTGCTCCATCCCGCTCGAAAGCAACGCCATGGGCCTGCAGACGCTCGAGCAAGGCAGGAAGACGGCTGCTGGCATAACCCGCGGCAATCAGTCCTTCACCCCAGCGATCAAGATGTGCCTGCGCACGTCCCGCGCCGGTCGGTTGACAGAGCTCAAGCTCGCTCTCGCCAATCCGCAAAATGCTGCGCTGCGCATTCAGGGCAGCACTCGGCGCCTCGCGCTCAAACCGGGCTCCGAAGAGCCGGACAAAAGTTTCAGTGGCACGCTCGCGGTCTTTGACGGCAAGCAGCATGCGATCCACGCGATCCAGCATGTCGGTCTCCTTATTTCTGCGGTGCAATCCAGTGATCAACAGCCTGCCGCCATTCGAGCAGCGCTGACTGCAGGGCATCGTACTCCTGCCAGGCCTTCCGCCATGGCTGCAGTGCCCGAGGCCAGCGCAGGGGTTCGCCAAGACTGTCCAGAATCCGCTCAGCCAGCGGCAGGCTCACTGCAAACCCGCAGTCCGCAAGACTGAACTGCGCGCCGATCATCCAGGGCGAGGGCGTCACCAGCGCCGCAATGCGATCGAGCCGATCCTGCAGGTCCAGCCGAATCGGCGTGAGCGCGTCGCGCCGCGAAGGATCTTTCAGCAAAGGAAAGATCAGCCTCAGACGTGGTTCGAACTGGGTGTCATGCAGCCTCGCGATCCAGCGGGCCTGGGCGCACTGGCGGGGATCTTTCGGTCGCAACGGGTTCTGCTCGAACACATCCTCCAGATACTCGAGAATGGCCTCGGACTCTGCCAGAAAGAAATCCTCATGCTCGAGGGCTGGCACCGTGCCCGTAGGGAGCCGGGCCCGCCAGATGGCAGAGCCGTAACCCCCCTCGGGCAGACGTTGCTCGAAGGCAATGCCGCGCAGGCGCAAGGCCAGTCTTACCTTGGTGGTGTAAGTCGAGAGGTGGCTGCCGTAGAGAATCATCGCCCTCCCATCACCGCTCCCCATCACCGCTCCCCATCAACCGTACCCATCATCGTGTGCCCGAACGCGCCATCCGACGCTCCAGACGGCGCACCAGCCAGGAGGTCAGCAGGATCAACAGCAGGTACTCAAGCACCAGGGCGCTGTAGATTTCGAGCGGCCGATACTCGGTCACATTGAGTTCATTGGCCCGACGGGTGAGTTCCTGCAGGCCGATCACAGACACCAGAGAGCTCATCTTGAGCACATAGACAAACTGGTTGCCCAAGGCGGGCAGAATCACCCGCAGGGCCTGGGGCAGGATCACGAAGCGAAAGGTCTGCCAAGGCGCCAGGCCCAGAGCCTGGGCGGCTTCCCGATGCCCGCGAGGCACCGACTGAATGCCCGCCCTGAAGATCTCGGCCTCGAAGGCGGCATCAGACAAGGCCAGAGACAAGACCCCTGCCGTGAAAGCGCCGAACTGCAGACCCGACACCACAGGCAGCCCGTAGTACACCCAGAGCAGCAGCACGAGCAGCGGAATGGCGCGGAAGATCTCGACATAGACCCTCGACACCCGCCTGAGCAGACCCGAACCCGACAGCGCCGCCAGCGCAAGCGCAAGCCCCAGAAGCACCGACACGAAGAGGGCCGTCACCGAGAGCCCGAGGGTGAGCCCGGCCCCGGCCAGCAGAAACCTCAGGTTGGCCGCGCCCTTGTCATTGAAGGGGCTGAGCACATACCAGCCCCAGGAATACCCCGAGCCCGCCTGATCAGAAGCACAGCCGCCCAGCGGCAGCGCCGCGACCAGCAGAAGCAGAAGCAGGAAAACCGGCCTGCTTACTGCTTGCCCAGCCACTTGGCTTCGAGCTGGTTGAAGAAGCCTTCAGACCTCTTGAGGGCGACCCAGTTGTTCACGAAGGTGATCCACACCGGATCCCCCTGCGGCAAGGGATAGGCAAAAGGGCGCTTGTTACGCAGTTCGGCCTTGGGCGCCACGCCCAGCACGGCATGGGTCTGCATCAGGGTGCCTGCTTCGACATTGCTGGTCAGGGTGGCCGCCGCCCGCCCGGCCAGGACCTCCTGATAGCCCGTGGAAGGTTTCTCGACCGCGCGTACCGTGGCCTGCGGAAAGTTGGCCTTGGCCTGCTCTTCAAACACGGTACCCAAGGACACAGCAATCACGACGCCCGGCTTGTTGAGATCGGCCCAGGTGCTGAACTTGCCGGCATCAGCCTTGCGGATCACCGGCACGGCTCCGGTTTCGGCATAGGGATCGGAGAAGGCCACGGTACGGGCCCGCGCCATGTTCATGGAGGCGCCCGAAAAAATGTCGTAGCGATTGGAGGTGATCCCCGCCACCAGAGTCGCCCACTCGGCGGGGACCCACTCCACCTTCACGCCCATGTCCTTGGCGAGCTGCTCCATGGCCTCGATGTCAAAGCCGCGATAGCTGTTGGTCGCGGCATCGCGGATGGACATCGGATTGAAGTCGCCGGTGGTGCCCACCCGCAGCGTGCCGCGCTCGAGAATGACCTGAAGGCGATTCTTGGTCGCACCGGTCGAGGGCGAGGCTGCCGACTGGGCCCAGGCCCCGGACACGCCCATCGTGAAAGCGAGCGTCACAGTTGCGAGTAGCGTTTTGAAACGTGTCATGAGCGTTCCTTGTTCAGAGCCCGGATGGTACCCCTGCCAGCCCGAGCTCACGCGCCTGGATCTGCAAGGCGATCACTCTCGAGTAGATCCGGCATTGGGCCAGGCTGCCTGCGTTGAACCACAGGCCGGGCTGGGCCGTGGGTCGCCACATGTTGCGCACTTCGCCTTCCTCATCAAGCCCCCACACGGGACCGATCCGGTCGGCGACCTCATCACCGAGGCTGCGGCGGACCACCTCCTGGGCGCCGTGATACCCGGTGGCCGTGACGATCAGGCGGGCCTCATGCAAGCGACCATCCCTGAGCCGCAGCCCATCCGCCTCAAAGCCCACAATTTGATCGAACTGCAAGAGTCCGATCTCTCCTGAGGCAATCAGCTCGCTGCAGCCAATGTTGAAGTAATAGCCACCGCCCCGCTGCAGATACATCAGCTGAAACCCGGTGCCATCTTCCCCGGGAGTGAGCCGGAAGCCTCGGGCGGTCAGCGATTCGAGCAGCGGGCGATCGATGTCCTGCGAGATGGCGGTGGCCACCTGATACCCCTTCTTGAGCACCGGAAACGGAATCGCCGTGGCCAGCAGGTCGCAGTCGTCGGTGGGCATGCCCTCCTTGTACATGGCATACACCCGCTGCGCCTCGCGCAGGCTCACGATATGGGTGGGGCTGCGCTGCACCATGGTGACCTTTGCACCCCGCGCATGAAGATCCTGTGCCACGTCATGAGCGCTGTTGCCGGTGCCGATCACCACCACCGGCTGCCCGCGCCAGGCCGAGCCCTCGCTGTACTCCCCGGAATGCAGCACCGTGCCGCCAAATCGCTCAAGACCGGCCAGATCCGGGCGTTTGGGGATCGCACTCACGCCGCAGGCAAACACCACATGGCGCGGACGCATGCGCCGAATGCTGCCGTCGGCGCGGGTCAGTTCCAGATCCCAGGCCTTGGCCTTGTCGTCCCAACGACCCGAGGACAGCGTGGTCGACATCCAGCAATTCAGCTCAAGGGACTCGGCATAGGTCTCAAACCAGCCCGCGAGTTTGTCCTTGGGAATGAAGGTCGGCCAGGTGGGCGGAAAGGGCATGTAGGGCAAATGATTCACATGCACTTCGTTGTGCAGGGCCAGGGAGTGATAGCGCTTGCGCCAGTTGTCCCCCAACCGCTCCTGGCGGTCGATCACCAGCGTATCGATGCCCGCAGCGACCAGGCGCGCGGCCACCGACAGACCCGCCTGACCCGCACCCACCACCAGCACGGCCGGGTCACGGTCTTCGTAGCGCTGGGCACGCTGCCTGCGATCGAGCCAATTCTCGGTTCCGAATTCGCGGCTTTGGCTCACATCCTGGGCGTCTGCCTGCGACGCTGCATGCAGCGACTGCAGGGAGGTGAGCAACACCCAGGCCCGCATCGGGGTGTGCGCATCGCCAGGCACACCACGCAGCACGCCACTGGCGCGCCCCTGTGCGGTGTTGAAGTCGAACATGCACTCCATCACCAGACGCCCTGCCCGCATCACAAAGCGAGGCGGCGTGCGGCCCGGCGATATCCGAAAGTCCTGGGGTCGAACCCGGTCCACCTCGGCTGAAATCGCACTTTGGATGGCCTGCAGCCCCGAACGGGAACGGATGCTCCAGGTAAAGGCCAGTACATCCCGCCAGTGAGACTCGGTATCGAACAGAGGCTGAAGGTCGGCATCAGGTTGTCCCTGAAGCGCGCGGTCAAAGGACTCGAGCCACAGCGAAGCGAGTTCCTGTGCCGGCGCCGCAAAGTCAGGATGTCGGGTCACCCATGCAGGGCCGGCGCGATCAAGAGGAAGGGATTCAGAGGGTGCGTTCATGCCCGAGACAGTACCGAAGGCAGGGGGCACCGGGCAAGCCGAGGCCCCGGGCCAACACGCGATTTCGGCGATACTGAAGCGCATTCACCATCGAGGAGACATCGGTGCAGCCCTTCAATCAAAAACGCGGTCGCCTGAGGCTGATTGCGGGCACCCTGCTTGGGGCCGGCTTCGGCTCGAATCTGAGCGCTGTTCGGGCGCAGGACAACACCCTGCGACTGATCGTGCCCTACCCGCCGGGCGGGGCGTCTGATTCCTCTGCGCGCATCATTGCGGCCGAACTCGGCCCGCGCCTGAAGCGGCCGGTGGTGGTGGAGAACCGGGTCGGTGCGGGGGGTCGCATTGCCATGCAGCAGATGCGCGCATTGCCGGCCGATGTCGATGCCCTGGTGTTCGTGAACCCAGCCCTCATGACCCTGGTCCCCAATCTGGTCTCGCAGCCCGGCTACGACGCCGAAGCCGATTTTCAGCCGGTATCGCAGGTCAGTCAGTACCAATTTGCCGTGGCCGTACCGACCGGTCATCCTGCGGGCAGCATGGCCGCGCTGCTCGACTGGATTCGTGCTCAGCCCGACAAGGGCAATTTCGGCGTGCCGGCCAATGGCAGCATTCCGCACTTTTTTGCGCTGATGATCGGCGAGGCGGCGAAGGTGAAGGCCACGGTCATTGGCTACAAAGGCTCCGCGCCCCTGGCCACAGACCTGATCGGCGGGCATATCAACATCGCGGTCGATACCCTGGACAGCCTGATCACGCACCATCAGGCCGGCCGACTGCGTATTCTGGCCACCTCGGCTGACCGTCGAGCCATCGACAATGTGCCTACGCTCAGGGAGGCCGGGCTAAACCTCACAGCAGTGGGCTGGAATGCGGCCTACGCCAAGGCCTCCATGCCTGCAGAGCGTGTCTCGCTTTATGCCCGCGAGATCGCAGCCATCATGCAGCAGCCTGAGGTCCGAGAAAAATTCACTCAGATGAAGTCCGAACCGATCTCGGCCGATGCGGCTCGCACCAAGGCCACGGTCGAGGCCTTCAAGGCTCAGTGGGTACCGGTGATCCGGGCCTCGGGCGTCAAGCTCGACTGAGCATCCAGCCGCTCCAGCACCATTCGTTAAAATTCGCCCATGAATACCGCCTACCGAACCCGCCTGCCCGGCACTGCGCTCGATTACTTTGATGCACGTGCCGCCGTCAACGCCATTGCTCCCGGCGCCTGGGACGGCCTGCCCTATACCTCGCGTGTGCTTGCCGAAAACCTGGTACGCCGCTGCGATCCGGCCGCGCTGACCGATTCCCTGCGCCAGCTGATCGAGCGCCGGCGCGACCTGGACTTTCCGTGGTTCCCGGCACGGGTGGTCTGCCATGACATTCTGGGTCAGACCGCACTGGTCGATCTGGCCGGACTGCGCGACGCGATTGCCGACCAGGGCGGCGACCCTGCTGCGGGCAATCCGGTGGTGCAGGTGCAGCTGATCGTGGATCACTCGCTGGCCGTGGAATGCGGCGGCTACGATCCGCAGGCCTTCGAGAAGAACCGGGCCATTGAAGACCGGCGCAATGAAGACCGCTTTCACTTCATCGACTGGACACGTCGCGCATTTCGCAATGTGGATGTGATTCCGCCGGGCAACGGCATCATGCACCAGATCAATCTGGAGAAAATGTCGCCGGTCATTCAGGTGCGTGATGGCGTGGCCTTCCCTGATACCTGCG
>JBMSOD010000128.1:0-8880 GCA_049422085.1 Burkholderiaceae bacterium | reverse complement strand
AAGGTGCCCGCACCCCGGTAGCCGATCTTGCGGCAGGCGTCGGCGCAGCGTGCGCCGATCCGTTCGATCAGGCGGCGACTGATGCCCGGTGCCGGCGCTTCTTCGATCACCTTCTGGTGCCGGCGCTGCATCGAGCAATCACGCTCGCCGAGATACACCGCATTCTTGTGTGTGTCGGCCAGCACCTGGATCTCGATGTGCCGGGGATTCTCGAGGAATTTTTCGAGATAGACCGCCGGGTTGCCGAAGGCGGCTCCGGCTTCGGAGCGGGTGGTGGTCACCGCATGCAGCAGGGCAGCCTCGGTATTGACCACCCGCATGCCGCGACCGCCACCGCCGCCCGACGCCTTGATGATCACCGGGTAGCCGACCGATCTCGCAATCTTCACGATCTCGCGGGGATCATCGGGCAAGGCCCCTTCGGATCCGGGCACCACCGGAACCCCGGCTTCGCGCATGGCGTCCTTCGCGCTGACCTTGTCCCCCATGATGCGGATCGATTCGGCCCGGGGGCCAATGAAGACGAATCCGCTCTTTTCCACCCGTTCGGCAAAGTCGGCGTTCTCTGACAGGAACCCGTAGCCCGGATGGATGGCCTCGGCATCGGTCACCTCGGCCGCGCTGATGATGGCGGGGACGTTCAGATAGCTGTCTCGCGACAGGGCGGGCCCAATGCAGACCGACTCATCGGCCAGCTTGACGTACTTCGCCTCGGTATCGGCTTCGGAGTGCACGACCACCGTCTTGATGCCGAGCTCGCGGCAGGCTCGCTGGATGCGCAGGGCGATCTCGCCCCGATTGGCGATCAGAATCTTGTCGAACATGAGCTCACTCGATCACGAAGAGCGGTTGGCCGTACTCGACCGGCTGACCGTTTTCGACCAGGATGGCCTTCACGGTGCCCGCGACATCCGCCTCGATCTCGTTCATGAGTTTCATGGCTTCGATGATGCAAAGTGCGGCACCACTGGCCACGGTGCTGCCGACTTCAACGAAGGGCGGCGAATTGGGGTTGGCCGACCGGTAGAAGGTGCCAACCATAGGGGACTTGACCACATGCCCGCTGCTGGCTGCCAGCACGTTGTCAGCCGCGGTCGCCATGGCCGCGGCAGCAGTTCCGGGCGCTGCACTGGGTGCCGGTGCCGGCGCAGCCGCCGGGGCGACTGGAGCGGCCGCGGGAACCATCATGGCGGGCGCCTGCGCAAGATAGGTGGGCGCAGCCGGGGTGTTCTTGACAATGCGAACCTTGCCTTCACCCTCGGTGATTTCGAGCTCCGAGATGCCGGATTCAGCCACCAGGTCGATCAGGGTCTTGAGTTTTCGCAGATCCATGTTCAGTTTCCGTTCTGAATCGCATGCGCCGCGTAACGCAGCGCAAGGCGGTAGCCCTCGGCGCCCAGTCCGGCAATGACGCCGGTGGCCAGGTCTGAGAGGAAGGAGCGATGCCGAAAGGCCTCGCGGCGATGCACATTCGACAAGTGCACCTCGATGAAGGGCAGTCCGATCGCAGCCAGTGCATCCCTGATGGCAACACTGGTGTGGGTGTAGGCGGCCGGATTGATGATGATGAATGCAACTTGTCGCGATTTGGCCTGCTGGATGTGATCAACCAGGGCGCCCTCGTGGTTGCTCTGAAAGCTCTCCACCCGCAGCCCGAAGTGCTGCGCGTCGGCCTCAAGCGTCGCGTTGATATCGGCGAGCGTCGTTCGACCGTAGGTCTCGGGCTCGCGGCTGCCAAGCAGGTTGAGGTTGGGGCCATGGATGACCCAGACCAGAGGCGTAGACACAATCGATGCAAGTTCGACGAAGATGCAGCGAATTCTGCGCGCGCTTCATCAATCTGTCCAGCAAGGGGTCGCCCCGACGAGCGATGGCCCGGCCACTTCAGGTGAGCAGGGCTCGAACCGACTGATCGATCGCGGGCAGTTTGACCCGGCCATGAAGCCGTTCTCTGATCCGGCCATCCCGGTCAATCAGCACTGAGAAAGGCAGCATGCCGCCCTGGTTTCCAAAAGCTCGCGCCAGTTCGGTAGCACCCAGCCCACCCACCGCAAGGGGGTAGCTGACCGGTGTTTTGGCCTGAAATTCGGCGATCTTGGAGGGGGAATCAATGCCGATCCCGAAAACACCAAAGCCCCGGTCGGCGTGACGCTGATGAAGTTCGGAGAGTTCGGGCATTTCCTCCACGCAGGGAGGGCACCAGGTGGCCCAGAAGTTGAGCAGAACGACCCGCTTGCGCCAGCCGCTCAGGTCGATGGCTTGCCCCTGGGCGTCCTGCCAGGGGGCGTCCATCCAGGGTGGGGCGAGCTCTGAGGCGCGGGGTCTGAGCAGCCACCAGCCCGACGCTCCGGCCGCCAGAGACAGCGAACCTAACGCACCGGCCCAGAGCCATCGGCGACGTGGTGTGATGCCGCTCGTGTCGGTGGTGGGCGCATGCGTGCCTGTGGAGTGGGGTGTGTTCATGAGGGTCCGTCAGTGCGGGTCTGTAAGGTGGGGTGCCCTGGCACTCCCTGGCTGCCATGCGCTGCAGCCTGCGAGGCCTCCATCAGGGCCTTGAGCGCCGTGGCATGTCCCCGCTCGGGCGTGCGATCGGCTCCCCGGGTCACCAGATGCCTTGCATTGCCCGGATGCAGTCCGATCTGAACCGGTTCATGTCGGTATTCGAACTGGACTGCCTCCACCAAGCCGCCCTGGGGCGATCCCAGCGCAGGCAATTCGGCCGCCTCGAAGTTGATCCCGAGGTCGATCAGCTGAAGCAGCACCTCCTTCGGGTCGTCATGGAAGGCCTGAAGATGGATGGGCACATGGTCGGCAACGATGCCTTTCCAGACCGATCCGGTGACCCAGAGTTCGACCCCCTGGAGCCGCTGCATGAGATCGAGTGCCACCGCACGCATGCGGGCGACCCGGTCCGCATGGTCTGCATCGAACAGATCAAGATGGCTCGCCAGGGCGGCATCGAGATCTTCGTTATCGGGCAGCATGCCCCGGGGCATCGGGGCGCCGTCGAGCACCTCCTCGGCGGCAGCCTGCTTGGCCTGGCCGTAGTCCAGCCCTGATTCAGCCACCCAGCGGGCTGCGGCGGCGGCGATTTCCTGCCTGAGTTCAGGCTGGCGGGCGAGTCGGCCGGCATCGCAGGCGCCGACCGGGCGCGCGATCGCCGTCTGGCTGGCCCTCAGAGGGCCGTTGCCCGGGGCCGTGTCGGAGCGGTCAGGGTCGGGAGAGCGGGTCATCAGCAAAGCCGGTCGGAGGAGGGTGGAGCACTGCGCAGCGCAGTCTAAGGCAGGCGCGCTGCCCCGGTAGAATGCCCTTCATGCACCTTCACATCCTGGGGATTTGCGGCACCTTCATGGGCGGTCTGGCCGCGCTCGCACGAGAGGCCGGACATCGGGTCACCGGATGCGATGCTGGCGTGTACCCGCCAATGAGCGATCAGTTGCGTGCCCTCGGGATTGACCTGATTGAGGGTTTCGATGCCGACCAGCTCGCCCTGCGCCCCGATGTCTGGGTCGTTGGCAATGTGGTGTCGCGGGGTAATCCGCTCATGGAAGCCGTGCTCGACGCACGCCTGCCCTATCAGTCCGGCCCACAGTGGCTGGCCGACCATGTGCTTGCAGGCCGTCGCGTCATGGCGGTGGCGGGCACCCATGGCAAGACCACCACCACCGCCCTGCTGTCATGGATCCTGGAGGCCTGCGGGCAGCGACCCGGTTTTCTGATTGGCGGGGTGCCTGTCGATTTTCCCTTCTCGGCCCGGTTGTCCGAATCGGACAGTCCGTTTGTCATCGAGGCCGACGAGTACGACACCGCCTTTTTCGACAAGCGTTCCAAGTTCGTTCATTACCGCCCGACCACAGCCATCCTGAACAATCTGGAGTTCGATCACGCGGACATCTTTGCCGATCTTGGCGCCATCGAGACCCAGTTTCACCATCTGATCCGCACTGTGCCCCGCTCCGGACGCATCATCAGCAATGGCTCCGACCCTGCCCTGCAGCGGGTGCTCGAACGGGGTCTGTGGAGCGAACTTCAACGCTTCGATCACCAGGAGGGCTGGCATGCCGCCTCGGTGCGCGAACTGGTTGCGTCGGCCGAGGCGCCCTTGGGATGCAGCGAGTTCGAGGTGGTGCTGTCTGACCAGGTCCTGGGCCGATGTCGGCTTCCCTTGAGCGGGGCTCACAACCGCAGCAATGCACTCGCTGCGCTGGCGGCTGCGGCGCATGCCGGCATCGATCCGGCCCAGGCCATCGACGCCCTTGCACGATTCGGTGGCGTGCGCAGGCGCATGCAGATCCGGGGGCAGCAGGATGGGGTCATCGTGATCGATGACTTTGCCCATCATCCAACCGCCATGGCGACCACGCTGGCCGGCCTGAGGGCCCGATTGCCCCAGGGCCAGCGCATTCTGGCGGTCTTCGAGCCTCGTTCAAACACCATGAAGCTCGGCGCCATGAAGGCACGGCTGGCCGAGGCACTGGTCGATGCTGATCTGAGTTTCTGTTATTCGGGAGGTCTGGGCTGGGATGCTGGCGAGGCGCTCGCCTCCTTGGGGCAGCGGGCGCAGGTGCACGCAAGTCACGAGGCCCTGGTGCAGGCGGTGGTCCAGGCCAGCCAGCCTGGAGATCGGGTGCTGGTGATGAGCAATGGCGGCTTTGGCGGTATCCACGAGCGCCTGCTCGAAGCCCTTGCAAGGCGCAGCGCATCCGCCGGGCACGCGTCCTGAACACAGAGCGGCCATGACGCAACCGGAGTCCATGCCCGGGCACGGCCGCGAGATGCCGCCGCATCACGGCCGGATCCTGTACCTGCATGGGTTTCGGTCGTCGCCCGACTCCTTCAAGGCACGCCTGCTCGCCAAGGCCCTTGCCGAGCGCGGTCTGAAGCACCGGTTTCATGCGCCTGCGCTTCCGGTCTCGCCTCGGGCCGCCCTGCAGGCGCTCGAGGCTGCTTACGCGCCGGGCCCGCAGGACACCCTGATCGGCAGTTCGCTGGGTGGCTGTTATGCCACTGTGCTGGCCGCCCGCCATGGCTGTCGTCTGGTGCTGCTCAATCCGGCCCTGCGTCCGGCCGAGGGCCTTTCAGGCTATATCGGCTGGCAGACCTTTTTTCATGATCCAGGCCGCGGCTTTGAGTGGACCGCTGCGCATGTGCAGGAACTCCGTGAACTTCAGCCTGAGCGGCTGTCTGCACCGGAGCGCACGCTGCTGATCGCCGCCACCGGCGACGAACTGCTCGACTGGCGCGAGATGCTTGCCTTTTGTCAGGGTGCCGACTGCCGCGTGATCCAGGGCAGCGATCACGGGCTGTCGGACTTCGCCGATCACCTCGAGGCTGTGCTGGCCTTTGCCGGCCTGCCTTGAGCCGCGCCTGAACCTCGCACCAGACGACCAGGCACCGCCCCGGTCGGAGCATCGTTGAAGCGGGTTTCTACGCCGGCCACGAAGGTATGCCGGTAGCCCTGCACCCCCTGCAGGAAGCGTCGGCCTCCGGCGGGAAGATCTTTCACCATGACGGGTCGTGGCAGCCGCAGACCGTCCAGGTCGATCAGGTTGAGGTCGGCCCGCAGGCCCGGCGCGATCAGCCCCCGGTCATTCAGGCCGTAGGACAGGGCTGAGTCGAGGGTCTGTTTGCGGATCAGGGTTTCGAGCGGGATTCGTGGCCCGCGGCGGCGGTCGCGCGCCCAGTGAGTCAGCAGGAAGGTCGGCCCGCTGGCATCACAGATGGTGCCGACATGCGCGCCGCCATCGCCCACCCCCATGACCGTGGCTTCATCCTCGAGCATGGCGCGGACCACCTCCAGGTCGCCATGGGTGTAGTTCTCGAAGGGGTGCATGAGCAGGCCGTCCCCGTCATCCGCAAGCACCGCCTCCAGCGCCAGCTCCCAGACCGAGCGTCCGGTGTCGCGCGCGCGCTGAGCGATCGAATCGATGGCCGCCGGCTCGTAATCAGGTACGGCGTCCATCACGAAGGCCCGCTCAAGCATGCCGGCGATGTATCGCGTACCCGCGTTATCAGCCACCTCCTGCGTGAGCCGCCTCCGCAGTTCGGCATCCCTCTTGAGTCGCTGCACGCGCTCCGCATGGTCGAGCCCTGCGAGCTGTTCACGCCACACCGGGTGAAATCCGAAGGGATTGAGGCTGGCCTGCAGTCCGAGCAGCACGCCGATGCCCCGGCTGCCCACCTGAGCATTGACGGACAGACCGCGTGCCCTGGAGGCATGGATCTGATCAAGCGTGTCCTTCCAGAGGCGTGGTGCGCGATCGACCTGGATCAGCAGGATGGACAGAGGGCGGCCTGATTCGCGGCAGGCCTGCTCCATGATCTCGTACTCGCCTGGACCAAAATCGGAGTTGACCTCGATGACGCCCTTGCCCGCCCGTTTCATGGCACGTGCAAGACTGATCAGTTCATCTTCGGTCGCACTCAGGCTCGGTGTATTGCGGCCATCGCGGGCCTTGTGCTTGATGGTTCGCGAGGTGGTCAGTCCCAGAGCGCCCGCATGCAGCGCTTCTTCGAGCAGTTGCCCCATCAGCTCACGTTCGGCGGCGGTCGGCACCTCGGCATGGTCACCGCCGCGCTCGCCCATGGCATAGCAGCGCAGCGCTGCGTGGGGAACCTGCGCGCCGATGTCGATCGCATGGGGCAGGGCATCGAGGGCATCGAGGTATTCGGGAAAGCTTTCCCAGTTGAAGGGAATGCCCTCGGAGAGCACGCTGCCGGGGATGTCCTCGACACCTTCCATCAGATTGATGAGGAAATCCTGCGCGCCGGGCCGCAGGGGCGCAAAGCCGACGCCGCAGTTGCCGAAGACGGCCGTGGTCACGCCATGCACCGAGGAGGGAGCGAGCTGCGCATCCCAGGTGGCCTGCCCGTCGTAATGGGTATGGACATCCACGAAACCCGGGGTCAGCAGCAGACCCTGAGCGTCGATTTCGCGATGCCCCCTGCTCACCGGCTCGCCAGAAGCGCCGTCGGGCGAGGACGACTGACCCGACACCGTTTCAACGCCATTGAGCCGGGCCCGGCCGCGACGATGGATGGCGGCGATCTGATCTCCCTGTACCGCGACATCGGCAATGCAGGCAGGCTGACCACTGCCATCAACCAGCGTGGCATTGCGGATGACTAGATCGTGTGTGGCCATCTCAGGCTCCCGGTTTGATCATGAGGGCATTGAAGCGGCGCTGGGGGCGGTGGGTGATGACCAGGCCTTTTTTTGCCGCGTAGTCGAAGACAGGGTAGAAGACCGGGATCAGCCCCTGGTCGTCCATGTAGGCCTCCATCACCCTCGCGAGCGCGGCCTGCCGGGTCGCAGTATCCATCATCACCAGGGCCTCGGCGAGTTTCAGGTCGATGGCCGGATTTGAATAGCGCGTGCGATTGGCGGTGCCAAAGCCTTTTGAGGTGTCAAAGGTGGCCAGCAGGGCCCTCATGCCGATGCCGACTTCGTCCGAACCATATTGCGCCGTGAAGGCGGAGAACTCCTGCTTGCTGGCCCGCCCGAAGAACACGGCACCTGGCATGGTGTCGACAGCCACCGTGAGTCCCAACCGGGTCCAGCCCGAACCGATGGCCTGGGCCACCCCGGCGTCATTGGGATAGCGGTCGCCGGTGGCATGCAGGGTGATCTTGAAACCCTCGCCCCAGCCCGCTTCCTTGAGCAGGGCCTGGGCACGGGCAAGGTCCTGTGGGTCGGGTTTGAGTGTGGCACTCGCGCCCGGGAAGTTGGCGGGCAGCAACTGGCTCGCGGGCAGGGCGGCGCCCTCCATCAGGCGCTCGGCGATGGCCTGCCTTGGAATGGCCAGCGACAGGGCCTTGCGCACCCGGGCATCCTTCAGGGGATTGCGGGTGAGGGGGCTGCCGTCCTTCGCTGTCACAAAGGGCGAGACTTCGCGGTTGGAGTCGAGCGCAATGTATTGCACCTGCGCCGAGGGGCCGCCGTTGACCACATAGCGGGCGTCCTGACGCAACCGGGCCAGATCGGCCGTGGGCACGGCATCGATCGCATCCACCTGCCCGGAGAGCAGCGCCGCCACACGCGAGGCGTCTTTGGCAATGACGCGCTCGGTCACCTTTTGCCAGGCCGGTTTGGGGCCCCAGTAACCATCGAATCGCTCCACCACCAGACGTTCACCATTGACCCATTCGACCAGCTTGTAAGGCCCGGTTCCCACCGCGGCCTTGCCTGAGTTGTAGTCGGCAGTCACGGCCGTCTTGCCCGCCCTTGCCGAGATGATGAAGACGTTGGACAGATCCAGGGGCAGGGTGGGTGAGGGCGTCTTGGTGTGCAGGCGCAGCGTGAGCGGGTCGATGATCTCCACCCGGTTGATGTTGCGGGTGAACTGCGCAAAGGAGTTCGGGCTGTTGGGCACATTGGGCACCCTTGACAGGGTGAAGGCCACATCTTCGGCAGTGAAGTTCGCGCCATCATGGAACTTCACGTTGGGCCTGAGCCTGAATTCCCAGGTGTCGTTATCGATTGATCGCCAGGACACGGCCAGTTGCGGCTGCACGCTGCCATTCTCATCAAGACGGGTGAGCCGCTCGTACAGGTTCTCATGCGACGAGCCCGTCGGAAACGACGCGAAGAAATGAGGATCCAGCGTGTTGAGCTCGAGCTTGGTGCCCAGGGTCAGGGCCTGCGCCTGGGTCGCAGCGCTCCAGCCCGCAAGCGGCAGTACCAGGGCCAGCATCAGGCCGGCGCGCAGCAGGCCTGGCAGGGTGTGGAACGACATGACGGTCTCCTCGGGATAGGCTAGCGTGCACTGAAGAAGCGGCGGTGTTTCGACACCCGACGCCTGCGGCAACGTCCCCCATTCTCATTCACCCACACGGCCATGACAAATTCATCATCCATTCGCGAGGCTGAGCACCCGGCAG
>JBMSOD010000127.1:0-8889 GCA_049422085.1 Burkholderiaceae bacterium | reverse complement strand
CGGGCGCTTGCGTCCTGGGGGCAGGCTTCGCCGCCGCAGTCCTGGACGCTGCCGACGTTGCCGACGTTGCCGACGTTGCCGCCGTTGCCGAAGCTGCCGACGGGCCAGCCTCCGGCTTTCGTTCACGCAGCCGCTGCCGCACATAGTCCTGGAAGGACACTGTGCTCATGGGAGTGAGATCCGCACCGCCCAGTGCTTCCTGGGCTGCGCGTCGAATTGGCATCTTCGCCGGCTCATCTTGCACTGTGTGCCGTGAAGCCATGGCAGAGGGTTGGGCCGGTCGCATCCGAAAACCGGTGTCCTGCTCATGCGTCACCGGCTCAAATGCGGCCCCGAGGGTAAGTGTCTCGGCAGCGTCGGCGGCGGCCGCCAGAATCTCGATCCCCTCGGCACATGGGCGGTTCGCCAGAATCAGGGCATCCGGCCCCAGCTCATCGCGCAAAAGACGCATGGCATCGCGAGTGGTTTTTCCTGCGTAGCGTTTTACGTTCATGAGGCCTCTCCGATGATCCGGCCAATCCGGATCGCGTGAGTGTCAGGGATTTCGGCATGGGCCAGCACACGCAGGCGCGGAGCGGCCTTCTTGAGCAGACGTGCGACCGATACACGGATGCGATCGGGCACCAGAAGACAGGCCGGGACACCGGCAGACTCCTGCCGGTTGGCCGCATCGGCGGTCGCCTTGACCACCAGATCGGCAACGCCCGGCTCCAGGGCACCGGCTGCTCCGGGCGACAGCGCCTGCAGCAGCAGATTCTCGAGCTTGGGGTCGAAGGCGATGACATCGAGCTCGCGAGCCGCGCCGTAGATCGTGTCCACGATGGCCGGCGACAGCGCAATGCGAACCTCACGCGTCAGTTCGACCGGGTCCTGGGTCCGCAAGGACTGTTCGGCCAGCGACTCCAGGATGGTGCGCAGGTCGCGCACATGCACCGCCTCTTCGAGCAGGTTCTGCAGCACCTTCTGGAACACTGGCAGCGAGAGCTGCTTGGGCACGACATCTTCTGCCAGCTTGCCGGCGAATCGACCCACATGATCGAGCAGTTGCTGGGCTTCAGCCCGGCCCAGCAGCCGGGAGGCATGCTGTCCCATCAGGTGATTGAGATGGGTCGCGATCACAGTGGCGGCATCAACCACCGTGTAGCCGCCGCTCTGCGCTTCTTCTCGCACAGGCACATCGATCCAGAGAGCGGGCAGGCCGTAAGCCGG
Organism: Burkholderiaceae bacterium; assembly: GCA_049422085.1. Taxonomy (GTDB): domain Bacteria; phylum Pseudomonadota; class Gammaproteobacteria; order Burkholderiales; family Burkholderiaceae_E; genus UBA4615. Next base: position 7,680 of record JBMSOD010000127.1, on the reverse strand, counting down.
ATCCTGAGTGGCCGTTCCAGGGACAGGCAGCAGGGCATGGCCCGGATTGATCGCCATGAGACGCTCCGGATAGACCTCGCCTTCGCCGATAACCGCCCCCTTGAGCAGGATGCGATAGCCATTGGGACGCAGTTCCAGGTTGTCCTTGATATGGACAGCCGGGGGAAGGAAGCCGACTTCGGCAGCGAACTTCTTGCGCACCCCCTTGATCCGGGTCAGCAGATCGCTTGCATCATTGCCTTCCAGCAGCGGGATCAGTCGATAACCGACCTCCAGGCTCAGGGCATCCACAAGCGTCACATCATCCCAGCTGGCCTCGTTGGAAGGCGCAAGCGCAGGTGCCGCCTCTGCCGGGGGCGTTTGCGCTGCCAATGCCTGTTTGCGGGATATCCAGTGCGCAGCCCATCCGCAGGCCGCTGCCAGACCGAGGAAGGCAAGATGAGGCATGCCGGGGATGATCCCGAGCAGGGCCAGCACACCTGCGGTCAGACCCAGGGCGCGCGGCATGGTGAAGAGCTGGGTGGTGACCTGCCCGCCAATATCCTCGTCATCGCCCACACGCGAAACGATCAGGCCTGCAGCCAGGGAGATGATCAGCGAAGGAATCTGGGCCACCAGGGCATCGCCCACCGCCAAGAGGGTGTAGTTGGACAGGGCCCGGTCCAGCGGCATGTTGTGCTGCATCAGACCAATGGCCAGTCCGCCCAGAATGTTCACCACCAGGATGATCATTGCTGCGATCGCATCACCCCGCACGAACTTGGAGGCGCCATCCATGGAGCCGAAGAAGTCCGCCTCCTGGCTCACTTCCAGCCGACGGCGACGAGCCTCTTTTTCATCGATCAGACCCGCATTGAGATCCGCGTCGATCGCCATCTGCTTGCCGGGCATCGCATCGAGTGCGAACCGGGCCGAGACCTCGGCGATCCGGCCTGCGCCCTTGGTGACCACCATGAAGTTGATGACCGTGAGAATCACGAACACGATCAGACCGACTGCGAAATTGCCGCCGATCAGGAAGTTGGCAAAGGACTCGATCACCTTTCCGGCCGCCTCGGTACCGGTATGACCATGCATGAGGATGGCCCGGGTCGAGGCCACGCTCAGTCCAAGACGCAGCATGGTGGTGAGCAGCAGGATGGTCGGGAATGCCGAGAACTGGAGCGGCTTCACGTTGTAGGAAGCCACCATCAGCACCACCAGGGACACCGCGATGTTGAAGCTGAACAGGACGTCGAGCAGGAAGGCCGGCAAGGGCAGCACCAGCATCGACAGCAGGATCATGATCAACACCGGCACACCCAGCACCTGCGCCGACGGCAGGGGGAAGGGCAGCCAGCTCAATGCCAGGCGCGGATTCATCGATCAGCCTCCAGAGGGTCCATGCCCGCGGGCACGACGATTCCGGGCTCACGGGGCAGTGCTCCGCGACCACGGGTGAATTGTTCAAGCTGCCAGACCCAGGCAAGCACCTGAGCGACTGCGCTGTACAGGGCCGCAGGAATTTCCTGCTCGAGCTCGACATGCCGATACAGGGCACGGGCGAGTGGCGGCGCTTCCAGCATGGGCACTCCCGATTCACGGGCGATCTCGCGGATTCTTGCCGCGAGAAGGTCAGCCCCCTTGGCCACCACGCGCGGCGCACCCTGGCCCCCCTCGTCGTAGCGCAGCGCTACGGCGTAATGGGTCGGGTTGGTCACCACGACATTCGCAGTGGGGATCGCAGCCAGCATGCGGTTACGCGACATCGCGCGCTGGCGCTCCTTGATCTTGCCCTTGACATGGGGATCGCCCTCGGTTTCCTTGTACTCCTGCTTGGCCTCGGCCGGCGTCATCATCAGGTCCTTGCGATGACGCCAGATCTGCAGCGGTCCATCGATGGCGGCAGCCACGATCACCACCGCGCAGGCCGACAGCAGCCCCAGGCGAAGATCCTCACCCGCGCTGGCCAGCGCCAGAGGCAGGGGCATGCCCGCATAGGCGGCAAACCGGGGCAGGCTCTCGACCACGATCCAGAAGCCCACCGCGCCAACGCCCAGTGCGATCCCGGCCAGCTTGCCCAGTTCGATGAGCGACTTGACCGAGAAAATGCGCCCGATGCCCTGAAACGGATCCAGCTTGCTCAGATCAGGGGTGACCGGCTTGAGCGTGAGCACAAGCCCACCGATGCCGAGTGTGGCCAGGCACGCGGCGGCCACCGGTGCAATCAGAATGGGAAGTACGGCAAGCAGGGCCTGGCCTGCCTCACTGGCAGCGGCATTCAGCGCGAGCTGCGGATCACGGACCAGTTCCCGGTCGATTCTCAGGCTGCTTCGGATCAGGGCAAGGCACTGCTGCGCGAAACTCGGGCCGTAGAGGGCAAGTGTCAGGAGTGCAGCGATGAGAGCGGCCGCATGGGCAGCCTCTTTCGAACGAGGCACCTGCCCGTCTTCACGTGCTTTCTGCAGCTTGCGCTCGGAGGCGGGTAGCTGCCGTTCATCGCGATTTTCTGAAGCTTCAGACATGGTGGCCGACAAGAATCCGTAGAGTCATTGTCCGCCCGGGCTCTGAGCTTCAAGCCCTGAATAAGGGGATGGAAACCCCTCAATTCATGGGCCGCTGGATGCGGCCCGAATCACCGTCAAAAGCCCAATGACTCGAGCAGGTCATCCACCTGCGACTGATCCGTCACGACATCGTTTCGACCAGCCGCCATCACCACCGGGCCCTCAAGCGCAGGTCCGGAGGCTTTCGACTCGGCAGGCCGGTCGCCAAGGTCACCGGCCTCGGCACCCGTTGCCGTTGCAGCGCCCTCACCCGCAAGGGACAGTTCCTGCTGACTGCTGGCGATGAGCAGTTGCACCAGCTGGGTCTCCAGCGACTGGGCCAGGGTGACGACCTTGCGGATCACCTGACCGGTCAGATCATGAAAATCCTGCGCCAGCATGATCTCGGTGAGATGGGCATCCGCCCGCGTCGAGCTCTGACCGACCTCATCGAGAAAGCACATCAGGCGCCCGGAGGCGACTGCCGCCACCGGATCCTTGCTCAGTGAGGTGGCCATATCGCGCGCGCCCTCGGACAACCGGGACAGCTCAGCCTTGGTCTCGTCGACGCTGTTGAGAACCTTTTCGGCAGCCTCGCCGGTCAACCGCGAAATGTAGGAGAGCCGATTTCTCGCGTCGGGCAGTGAGCCCACGGCATTTTCGATCTCGCGGTCGTAGCCGAGTTCGCGAAGGGCATCGTGCAACTGACGGGTCAGGCGTCCGACATGGTGATACAGGTCTTCCTGGTCGCTCATGATGGCCCCCTTACATGCCAGCTTTTTGCAGGATTTTCTGAACTTTTTCTTCGAGAGTGGCCTTGGTGAACGGTTTGACGATATAGCCCGAAGCGCCCCACTGGGCTGCCGAAACAATGTCTTCCTTGCGTGCCTCTGCGGTCACCATGAGCACCGGCAGCGACTTGAGCTCCTCATCGGCTCGAATCGACTTGAGCAATTCGAAGCCGTTCATGTTGGGCATGTTGATGTCGGAGACCACGAACTGAAAATTGCCGCCCTTCAGCTTGGACAGGGCGACCTGGCCATCCTCGGCCTCATCGGCGTTGCTGTAGCCGATCTCCTTGAGGATGTTGCGCACGATGCGGCGCATCGTCGAAAAGTCATCGACAATCAGAAACTTGAGGTTCTCGTTGGACATGCTTACCTCGCTTGAGAAGGGGATGCAGGGGAGGCCTGCGTACCTGCGGCCTGTGCCGCTCCGGAGAGGGCCTGCCCGAAGGCTCCGACGCTATCGGCCTGGGTTTCCCGGCCGAGCCCGGCATTGCGATTCATGACGACGATGGAAATCCGTCGATTCACTGCGGCAGTTGGATCCTCGCTCACCAGCGGAATCGTTGAACTCAGGCCAACCACTCTGAGCACCTTGTTCTCGTCCATGCCACCGGCCACCAGTTCGCGGCGAGACGCGTTCGCACGCTCCGCTGACAGCTCCCAGTTGGAATAGCCCCGCTCGCCGCCCGAGTAGGGTGTCGAATCGGTATGACCGGTCAGGGCGATACGGGCATCCACCTCATTGACCACCTTGCCGATCTCGCGCAGCAGTTCGCGCATGTAGGGCTGCACCTGAGACCCACCGCGCTCGAACATGGCCCGATTCTGATCATCGACGATCTGGATGCGCAGGCCCTCGGGCGTCAAGTCCATTCGGACCTGGCCTTTGAGCTCCTTGAGTCGGGGGTTGCGCTCGATTGCGTCTTCAACCCGAGCCCGCACCCGCTTGACCTGCTGCTCTCCCGCCTTGTTGGTGTCCTCGGGCAGGGCCTGAAGATTGACGGTACGGCGCATTTCCTCAATTTCGCCGCGCTTGACCTGGCCAGAGGTTCGGGTGAGGTCTTCACCCCCGCCCTTGATGATGCTCGAACTGTCGCCCGACCCCGAACCACCGGTGAGGGCGACCTGCAGCGGACTGTTGAAATAGTCGGCGATGCCCTTGAGATCCCCCTTGGTGGTGGATCCAAGCAGCCACATCAGCAGGAAGAAGGCCATCATCGCCGTCACGAAGTCGGCATAGGCAATCTTCCAGGCGCCACCGTGGTGGCCATGACCGCCACCCTTCTTGATGCGCTTGATGATGATGGGCTGAAGCTTCTTGTCGTTCGCTGCCATGGCAGATCAGCCCTTCTTCTTGACGTGAGACTCGAGCTCCTGGAACGACGGACGCTCGGTAGAGAAGAGCACCTTGCGACCAAACTCGACCGCAATCGACGGCGCATAGCCCTGCAGGCTGGCAAGCAGGGTGGTCTTCACACATTGAAGTTCCTTGCTTGCCTCGTCGGCCTTCTGTTCGAGCAGTTTGGCGAGCGGACTCACAAACCCGTACGCCAGCAAGATGCCCAGGAAGGTGCCCACCAGCGCGCCCGCGATCATCTGTCCTAGCACTGCAGGCGGCTGCCCCACCGAGGCCATGGTCTTGACCACACCCAGCACCGCCGCAACGATGCCAAATGCCGGCAGACCGTCGCCCACCGCCTGAATGGCGGCCATGGGCGCATGGGCCTCGGCATGATGGGTATCGATCTCGTTGTCCATGAGGGTCTCGATCTCATGGGCGTTCATGTTTCCCGACACCATCATGCGAAGGTAGTCGGTAATGAACTCGACCAGGTGGTGATCTGAAGATACGTTGGGGAATTTCTTGAAGAGCGCTGAATTGGCAGGATCTTCGACATCGCCCTCGATGGCCATCAGGCCTTCCTTGCGGGCCTTGGCCAGGATTTCGTAAAGCAGCGCCATGAGTTCCATGTAGCGCGCCTTGGTGTACTTGGATCCCTTGAACAGCGTCGGAATCGACGCGAGGGTTGCCTTGATGACCTTGCCGCTGTTGCCCACCAGAAAAGCACCCAGCGCCGCACCGCCAATGATGAACATTTCAACCGGTGCTGCCTTCGCGATCACCGCGAACTTGCCACCCGCCAGTGCATAGCCACCGAACACGGCGGCAATCACGACGAGGTATCCAATGATGACGAACATGGTTGAGGGCGGTCAGGGCGGGCGGGCAGGCGGGTCGGTCAGTGCTTGATCAACCCGGATGGCAAATGATTGCAGGTCACAGGGTAACCCGAGGTCGCAATCCGCCAAAGGGTCGCCTTTGGACCCTGACCGGCATGTCCGAAGCGATCGGGCCTGGTCTTGAAGCGCACCAGCCTCAATGCGTCAAGGCGTGTCGGCCTCAGTGGATCGCGCCAGACCGCATGGCCTTGCCAGCCCTCGCGGGTGGCGCGCACAGCCCGCAGGCAAAGTGCTCATCGATCTCGAACTTGTGATTGACGAAGCGCCCACGGCAATGTTTGCAAGCGGTCAGGCACAGCATGCCTGAATCGACAAACTTCACCAGACGCCAGGCCCGGGTCACCGACAGGAGCGGCTCAACCCCGTGCGCGCCCACTTCATCGCGATACAGGCGCCAGGCCTTGGCGATCGCATCGATCGGCTCGATGTCGATGGTCTTCTGAAGGTATTCGTAGATGTTCAGAAAAAGCGAGGCGTGAATATTGGGCTGCCAGGTCATGAACCAGTCAGTCGAAAAGGGCAGCTGTCCCTTGGGCGGCGACTTGCCAGCCACTTCCTTGTACAGGCGCAGCAAACGCTCATAGGGCAGATCGGTCTCGGACTCGAGCACCTGCAGACGCGCACCAAGCTCAATGAGCTCGATCGCCCGCTGGATCTGGCGGTTTTCGGCAAGAAGACTGCGGGCGGCCATGTCAGACTGCCTCGGCAAAGTTGCCGGCCATCACAATGCTGGCATGCAGCCGCGACGCATTGGCCTCAAGCCCCTGGGGTGAGGTGCGGCCATGCTCAGACAACAGCGACCACACCATCTCATCGTCGAACCGGAAGCGGCAGAGAAGCTGGTTGCCGGTCGCAATCTTGAGCATCTGCGAAGGTGACAGACCTTCAAGGATCTCGGCCACCGGTTCCGAAACTCCCAGCGAAAACACGGCCTGCGCCTTGTCAGCCCGAACCATGCCCTGGGCGAGCATGAGATAGGAGAGGTTCAGTTCGCGAATTTCGCTGATCCAGCGGCTGTTGGTGATCTGATCCATGGTGTTCTTTCCCGTCGTTCGTGAGCTGGGTCACAGAGGTGAGTCGATGGCGTTCATTGTGCTCAAGCTCCAATGCCTCGAATATCGGGGCTTGGCTGTGCACAAACTCAGCGCCGCGCTGACGCGATGTCAGGCTTTTCCGACAGGATCGAAACGAACGGTCGACGACGGGAGACGAATGGACTTGCTCCCCAAAAATATTGTTCTGGCCGAGAAAAAAACCTCCTAAAGCCGGAGGCGAAACTGCCCGATAAGGAATTCAACGGGAGCGATCCCGCAGCCAGCCGGAAATGTCCGGTGCGGCAAATGTCCACCGGAACCCTCTTCAAGGAGCGTCATCATGCAAGTCATCAATACCAACATCATGTCCCTCAATGCGCAGCGCAACGCTTCTGCCAACAACAGCGCGCTGTCAACCGCCGTGCAGCGTCTGTCGAGCGGCCTGCGCGTCAACTCTGCCAAGGACGACGCCGCCGGCCTGGCGATCGCCAACCGCATGAGCGCCCAAGTCCGTGGCATGAACCAGGCAATCCGCAATGCCAACGACGGTATCTCTTTGGCGCAGACGGCAGAAGGCTCGCTCGGTAAAATTTCCGACATGCTGCAGCGTATGCGTGAACTCGCAGTGCAAGCGGCGAACGACACCAACGGCTCGACCGATCGCACCAGCCTGAACCAGGAGTTCTCGCAGCTCAAGGCCGAGATTGATCGAACCTTCGACGCCACCAAGTTCAACGGCACTCAGATCCTGAATACGGCAGCCACGCTGAACTTCCAGATTGGTGCCAGCAACGTGGCGTCCGACCAATTGGCCGTGAGCACCTCGGATCTGTCCGGAGGCACGGGTATGACTGCGGTCGCCTCGGGTGATGTCACCTCCCTGGCCAATGCGCAGAGCGCAATTGCGAACATTGACACCGCGCTCACCGAAATCAACACCGCTCGAGCCACCTTCGGCGCGATGCAGAACAGGTTCGAATCCGTGATTGGTAACCTGCAGGTGGCTGTCGAAAACACGGAAGCAGCCCGTAGCCGGATCATGGACGCCGACTTCGCGGCTGAAACAGCGGCCCTGACCCGTGCCCAGATCCT
>JBMSOD010000126.1:0-8912 GCA_049422085.1 Burkholderiaceae bacterium | reverse complement strand
GCGGCCACCAGTCCGGGCGGCCTGCGGAAATCGCGTTGAACCTGCAAGAGCGCCGTGCGGACCGGTGCATGGACGGCCACCTTCGAGGCGCCCACGCCGATCTCTTCCAGGCGGATGGCCTCGGTCGCCTCCAGGCCATCAAGCCAGATGCGCCCATCGGAATCGAATCGGACCTGAAGGCGCCTGGCCACCTCGCCGACCGCCTGCGCTTCATCCCAGGACACCCCCGCACGCTGCGCAGCCAGGGCAGTCAGACGGTACAGCGCCCCACTGTCGAGGTAATGAAAACCGAGCCGCTCCGCCACGCGCTGCGCGATGGTGCCCTTGCCCGAGGCGGTGGGCCCATCGATCGCAATGACTGGTGAGTGAACGCGATCAGACGCCCGGGCCACGGCAGGGTCGGCCTGCGGCCTCCGCGTCGAGTCAGACATCGGCCTTCACGGTCAGGTTCAGCCCGGCGACAGCGGCCAGTTCGACAAAATTGGGAAAGGATGTGGCGACGTTATCGACATCGGCAATCACGATGGGCGCGCGCGCCCTCAGGCTGGCCACGGCAAAGGCCATGGCAGGACGGTGATCGCCATGTGAATCGACCGCCCCCCCCTCGAAGACGGGGCCCTGACCGCCCTTGCCTTCGATCACGATCCCGTCGGGCGTAGGCTGCGCGGAGATGCCCAGCGCGTTCAGCCCTTCGGCCATGACCGCGATGCGATCGGACTCCTTGACCCGCAATTCTTCCGCACCGGTCACCACTGTGCGCCCACGGGCACACGCGGCCGCAATGAACAGGACCGGGAACTCGTCGATCGCCAGCGGCACGAGCGACTCCGGCACCTCGATGCCATGCAGGGTCGACGCCCTCACCCGAAGGTCGGCCACGGGCTCGCCTCCGACCGTGCGCTCGTTCTCGAGTCGAATGTCGGCCCCCATGAGCCTGAGGATGTCGATCACGCCCGTGCGGGTGGGGTTGATACCGACATGCTTGAGCAGTAATTCGCCCGCAGGCGCGATCGCGCCTGCGACGAGGAAAAACGCCGCCGACGAGATATCGGCAGGTACATCAATCTCGGTTGCCTGAAGCGTCTGCCCGCCCTCAAGGCTGGCCGTGGCACCCTGCACCTGCACCTTCACCCCGAAGGCGGCCAGCATGCGTTCGGTGTGGTCCCGCGTGGTGGCCGGCTCGGTGACCCGCGTGATGCCCTGTGCCCGCAGCCCGGCCAGCAACACCGCCGACTTGACCTGGGCGCTGGCCATCGGCATGGCGTAATCGATCGCCTTGAGAGGGCGCTCGGGCGCATGAATGACCAGCGGAGGACGGCCTTCCTGAGAGTCGATTCGGGCACCCATGAGACCCAGCGGATCGGTCACCCGACGCATCGGACGTCGAGAGAGGCTTTCGTCGCCAATCAGGGTGGCGGGCACCCCATGGCCCGCCAGAAGTCCACTGAGCAAGCGCATGGAAGTTCCACTATTGCCGCAATCCAGCGGTACAGCGGTCGGTTTGAGCCCCGTTGGTCCTACGCCATGCACGACGACCCGCCCCTGGTCAGGCCCGTCGATGCGAACGCCCAGAGCGCGAAAGACATTCATGGTGCTGATCGCATCCGCGCCTTCGAGAAAGCCGCTGATACGGGTCGTGCCCCGCGCAATGGCACCGAACATGATCGCCCGGTGGGAGATGGACTTGTCACCAGGGACGCGAAGGGCACCCGAAACGCCGGTGGCCGGGCGTGCAACAAAGGAGGTTGTCATGAATTCCTTGACAGAACGGACCCTGCGTATGATGCAGGTGGATCACAACAGGACTTGAGCGATGCCTTATACCACCACCCCATCGGGCCTGCAGTACGAAGACACCACCCAGGGCACAGGCCCGGAAGCCGCCGCGGGCTGCGTCGCCACGGTGCATTACACCGGCTGGCTCTGGGAAAACGGCGCCGCCGGGCGGAAATTCGATTCCAGCAAGGATCGCGGCATGCCCTTCGACTTTCCTCTGGGCGCGGGCCATGTCATTGCGGGCTGGGACGAAGGTGTCCAGGGCATGAAGGTGGGTGGCGTGCGCCGACTGATCATCCCGGCCGATCTGGGCTATGGCGCCCGCGGCGCCGGAGGCGTGATTCCGCCCAATGCCACCCTGCTTTTCGAGGTCGAACTGCTCGGGCTCTGACCCGATCGGGGGCAAGACAGCTCGCGCTTCGGGGAATGCCCGGAGCGTGCAATGCGGGTCTGCGATAATCCGTCATCCAACGGATTGTCATGACGCGCCCTCCTTCGAACCCCAATGCAAGCGCTGCCTCAGCGCCCCCTGAGGCTGAAGCCTCAGGAAGCAACTTCATCCGCCAGGCCATCCACGCCCATCTCGAAGGCTCGGGAGGGGGTCCCGGCGCGGTCGGAACAGCAGCCTCGAAGCCGGCCCTGTCACGTCGATGGGCGGGGCGTCCCGCGCTTGCGAGCCAGCTCGCGAGTGCACCGCTCGACCCCGCCCGCATCCGTACGCGCTTTCCGCCGGAGCCCAACGGCTACCTGCATATTGGCCATGCCAAGTCGATCTGCCTGAACTTCGGTCTGGCGCTCGACTACGACGGGCGTTGCCATATGCGCTTTGACGACACCAATCCGGTCAAGGAAGACCAGGAGTATGTCGACAGCATTCTGGAGACCGTGCACTGGCTGGGCTTTGGCTGGGAGAGCGCTGGCGAGTCCAATCTTTACTACGCCAGCGACTACTTCGACTGGTGCTACCAGCTGGCCGAGGCGCTCATTGAGGCTGGCCACGCCTATGTGGATTCACAGACGGCCGAACAGATGCGTGCGCATCGGGGCACACTGACCGAGCCCGGCACCGACTCCCCCTACCGCAGTCGCAGTGCCGCCGAGAGCCTCACCCTGTTCAGAGAGATGCGTGCAGGGCGCCATGCAGAGGGGACTCACGTCCTGCGGGCCCGCATCGACATGGCATCGCCCAACATGAACCTGCGCGATCCGGTGCTCTATCGCATCCGCTTCGCGCATCACCATCGCACGGGCGATGCCTGGTGCATCTACCCCATGTACGACTACGCCCATCCGGTGTCGGATGCGGTCGAGAACATCACCCACTCGCTGTGTACGCTCGAGTTTGAGGACCATCGGCCCTTCTATGACTGGGTGCTGGAGCGTGCAGCCGAATGCGGCTTCGTGCAAAGGCCTCTGCCTCGCCAGATCGAGTTCGCAAGGCTCAACCTGGCCCACACCGTCACCAGCAAGCGCAAGCTGCACGAACTGGTCAGCACCGGCATTGTCAGTGGCTGGGATGATCCCCGCATGCCGACGCTGGTCGGATTGCGTCGCAGGGGCTACACCCCGGAGTCCATTCGACTCTTTTGTGATCGGATCGGCGTGTCCAAGGCCCATCAATGGGTGGAACCCGCAGTTCTGGAGCAATGCCTGCGCGATGACCTGGAAGGCAAGGCCGACCGGGGCATTGCGGTCCTCGACCCGCTACTGCTTGAGCTCGAAGGCATTGACAGCCTGTATGACGCCCCCTGTACGGCACCGGTGCACCCGCATCATCCCGAACGAGGGCTACGCGCGTTTCACCTGACTGACCAGGTCTGGATCGAGCGCGAAGATTTCGCCATCGAACCGCCCAAGGGCTTTTTCAGGCTCTTCCCCGGCAACCGGGTGCGCCTGCGCTATGGCTGCGTCATTGAGTGCACCGGGTATGACACCGACGCCCAGGGTCGCGTCATCAAGGTCAAGGCCCGCGTGCTGCCCGACTCGCGATCGGGCACGCCGGGGGCAGATCAGTACAAGGTCAAGGGCAACATTCACTGGCTGTCAGCACGCGATGCCGTCGCGGCCGAAGTGCGGCTCTATGAGCACCTGTTCATTGCAGCGGATCCCGATGGCGGCGAGGGCGACTACAAGGACGGTCTCAATCCGGGAGCACTGCGATGCGTGCAAGCCTGGGTCGAACCTTCAGCCGCTCGGGCTGCTCCCGAGACCCGCCTGCAGTTCGAACGGCACGGGTATTTCGTTGCCGATCGCCGAGACCATGATGCCTGCGCGCCGGTGTTCAATCGCTGCGTGACACTCAAGGACTCACGGAGCCGGTAAAGGCCCCTCTGGACTCAGGAGAGCGCGTCGTCCGAAACAAACGGATTGGTACGCCTCTCATCGCCAAAGGTCGACATCGGGCCATGACCTGGCACGAAGGCCACATCATCGCCCAGAGGCCACAAGCGCTGGGTGATGGCATCGATCAGTTGCTGATGGTTGCCCATCGGGAAATCGGTACGACCGATCGAGCCCTGAAAGAGCACGTCGCCCACGACCGCAAGACGGGCCTGCGGCTGGAAAAACACCACATGCCCCGGGGTATGTCCCGGGCAGTGCACCACATCAAAGTTCAGGGACCCGACCTGCACGGTATCGCCCTGCTGCAGCCAGCGCGACGGGACGAATCCTTCACATTGACCGAAGCCATACTTGGCGCCCTGTGTGGCGAGCTGGTCGATCCAGAAACGGTCGGCTTCATGAGGCCCTTCGATGGGCACCGCATGACGACGTGCGAACTCCGCCGCCATACCGCAGTGATCGAGATGACCGTGGGTGACCAGCACCTTCTGCAGGGTCGCGCCTGTCTGCTTGAGCGCTGCATCAATCTGATCAAGGTCGCCGCCCGGATCGACCACGGCCGCCTGCGCCGTCTCTTCATCGATCAGAATGGAGCAGTTCTGCTGAAAGGGCGTGACCGGAACGATCATGAGTTTCATGGTTGGGCTCTGGGGGTCGTCCAGGCATGCGAGAGCAGGGCCTGTAAGGGAACGATGCGCAATGCGCCGACATGGGTCGCTTCGAGGATCACGGGAGGTGCCACGCCAGCCTCGTAAGCCTCGAGCCAGCGTGACGCACACACGCACCAGCGGTCGCCGGGCTTGAGACCCTTGAATCGGTATTCGGGGCGGGGCGTGGACAGATCGTTGCCCTGCACCAGGCTGAATTCGAGGAATGACTCGGTCACCCTTGCACAGACGGTATGGCTACCCAGATCCTGAGGGCCGGTCTGACAGCAGCCGTCGCGATAGAAGCCGGTCAACGGATCGTAGGAACAGGCCGCCAGCGGTCCACCCAGCACATTGCGCGACGCAGCGCGGGAATCGTCATTGCTCATCGATCACCTGATCCAGAACCTGACCCTGGGCATCCTCCAGCCGGATCCGCACGGGTTGCAGGCCGGCATCGTAACCCAGCCAAACCTCGACCGAAGGATCACGCCCCCCCTGCACCGAGGGCCGTTTGAGACGCAGGCTGCGATAGGGACGGTTGGCAACGATCAGGACCTCGTCGCCAATCACCTGAACACGCTCCTGTCTGATGTCGCTGAAACTGGCGACAGGCAAGTCGACAACCGCGCCGGCTGTGAACCGTCCGGCCTGTCCTTGCACCAGCAGACCGAGCTGGTAGAGCACGCTCAACCGGTCCTGCGTACCCTCGGGCAGGGCCACCGGTGCGGTCCCTGTCGTCACAAGCTGTCTGGTTTCATGATCGAAGCGCACCGATCTCTGTCGGCGACTGCCGCGGGTTTCGACGTACTGAAGCGGGGCCAGGCCCTGCACGCCCAGCTGGCCACGACTTTCCTGGACCAGCGCTCCACTGTAAAAAAGGGCCATCAGCCCTTCGGCCTCTCCTGTGCTGCGAAGGACATAGCCGGATCCGCTCACCTCGAGTTCAAGACGCAGACGCGCCACCGGCTGATCGACGGTGTAATCGCCGTAATACACCCGAAACAGCCTTGCGCTGCGCCCTTGCGTCAGCTCGGGCAGGGCCTGTGGGGCTTGCGTCTGCGGTTCGGGGACGCGAGGAGGCGGGGTCTCCGGGACCAAAGGCTCCGAGCGGGCAGGCTCAGACGGCACGGGAGGGATCGGTGCCTCATCGACCGTCGGGGGTTCTGCGGGCGGCGGGTCTGCGGGCATGGGGTCTGGATACGGCGAGTCCGCCAGCACGGTTGAATCCGTCGATAGATCTGCAGGCGCCGGGGCCTGGGCGATGGCAGTGTCTTGGGGTGGCGCTGGCCTGAGCGGGGCGGGTCTGGGCTTGGGCGTCGTCATGGAATTCGGTGTCGACTTGGGCCTCGACAAGGGGGTCGACCTGGACGCCTGAGGGGCCGGCGGGGGTTCGGTCCGAAGCTGAACGATCACCCGAGCCTCAGGATCCGGTGCCGATGACTGACCCGCACGGGGCAGGCGGGTGACGAGCAGGGTCACAAGCCCGTGCATGACCAGCACGAAGACCAGCAGGGTGATGGTTGATCGCAATCCGGATCCGGATCTCGAGCCCGAGGCCTGCATCATGGGTCTGGACGCTGCCATCAGTGACTCGCCTGCGCCCTCGATCAGCGCAGCACCAGGGGCTCGTCGGACAGCTCGTCGGGATTGTCGTCGGGCTGTGCCGGATAGACCTGCGCCAGAGCCTCGCCGATCTGCTCGATGGCAGAGATGACCCCGCGCGGTCCGTGACCGGCTCTGACGGCCTCGCGGATGCTCTGGCAGGCCTGCGTCCAGATCCCCTCTGGCACCTGCTGGTGCGCACCCCGATCCACGACGATCTCGACGGCGCGATCGGCCCAGAGCAGATAGATCAGCACCCCGTTGTTGTGCTGGGTATCCCAGATCCCGTGTTCGGCAAACACCTGCCAGGCTCGTTCGCGAGATGTCAATCCCGCCACGAGTTCTCGGGTTGAGAGCACCGCCTCGACTGCGAAGCGGATTTCGGCCGAGTGACGGGTCTCGCTTTGTCTGATGGCGTCCTGAATCGCTTTCAGGGCGCCGGAATCGAAGGCGCGGCTGACCTGCCAGGGTCCGGTCCGCACATGCCTCCACCAACGCTGCAGCCCGACGCTGCGGCGAAGCCCTGTTTCACCCGGGCGACCTGCCTGTCCAGATGCAGGCTTGCCATGCTCACCAGTCACCCGAGGCCCCTCCTCCGCCAAAGCCACCACCACCGCCAGAAAAACCGCCCCCACCGGATCCACCCCAGCCCCCGCCCAGCCCTCCTCCGGGGATCACCCAGGGCGCGCCACCGCGCCGCCCGCCAACCGATCGCATGCCGCGGCCCCGCCCCTTTGCGCCGCCCATCAGCAGGATCAGCACGAAAAGCACCAGAACGGCAGGAATCAGCCAGAGCCAGGAGGCCGTCATCGATACGCCGGCATAGGCGCCGACCCCGGCACCGATTGCCGCCCCAAGAAAGCGGCCCAGGATCTGAGAGGCCACCAGTCCGATGAAAAACGCCACGAGAATGACGGGCAGCAGCTCGGAGAAAACGTCATCCGGGGCGCTTCCGTTGCTGCGTCCTGAAGCCTGATCAACACCGCCCTGCGCAGGCGCAGGGAGGGCCTCCTGATCGATCCTGGCGATCAAGGCCTGGACCGCTGCATCAAGCCCGCCGGCAAAATCGTTCTCCCTGAACCTGGGTGCCATCAGGTCGCTGATGATGCGCCTGGCGACTGCGTCGGGAATCGCCCCTTCAAGGCCGTAGCCCACCTCGATGCGCATGCGTCGGTCAGCCTTGGCGACAACGATCAGCACGCCGTCATCGATTGCACTCGCGCTATCCCCAGCATTCGACGCAGCTGTTCGACCCCGTCCGATCTTCCAGGCTTCTGCCACCCGGATCGAGAAGGATTCGATCGGTTCGGGTTGCGTGCTGGGCAGCATCAGGATGACCAATTGCGAACCCTTGCGCTGCTCGAACTGGGCAAGCCTGCGCTCGAGCGCGTCGCGCTGCTGAGGCGAAAGCGTTGCGGTGAGGTCGTTGACCCGTCCCTGCAATGCCGGAACCGCGGTCTGGGCACGCAGGCTGGCGGCCATCAGGAGCATCAGCAGCAAAAGCAGACCGATCAGGCACTGCGCCGGGGCCGCGCCTGGCTTCGGGAACCGGATCGGCGCCCGCCGGCCGAGCACGCGCGCCGGCCTCATGGTCGTGCTCAGTCTCGGCGCGGCGAGGCGCCTGTGGCCGGCGCCGCCGGAGCTGCAGCGCCCGATGGGGCGGCGCCTGAACCCGACCTGCTGCCGCTGCCGAAGTCCACCTTCGGAGCAACCGAGATCTCCCTCTCGTTGTCGACGCTGAATTGCGGTTTGGCCTTGTACCCGAAGACCATGGCCGTCAGATTGACCGGAAACTGGCGCACCAGCACGTTATGGCGTTCGATCGCCTCGATGTAGCGCTTGCGGGCCACTGTGATCCGGTTCTCGGTTCCCTCAAGCTGGGCCTGCAGATCCCGGAAGTTCTGGTCGGACTTCAACTGGGGATAGTTCTCGGCCACCACCAGCAGCCTGGACAGTGCGCTACCCATCTCGCGCTGGGCCGACTCGAACTGACGCAGCGAGCCCTCATCCGTGGGGTCGACCCTCACCTGACCGACACGCGAACGCGCTTCGGTGACACGAACGAGCACCTCTTTTTCCTGGTCGGCGTAGCCCTTGACGGTATTGACCAGGTTGGGGATGAGGTCGCTGCGGCGTTGATACTGGTTCACCACTTCGGACCAGGCCGACTTGGTGGCCTCGTCGGCCGACTGGATGTCGTTGTAACCGCAGCCCGCCAGTGCAAGACTCAACATGCCCATCGCGAGCCAGGCACTCAACCGGTTTGAAAGCGATGCAAGGCGTGTCGTCCAGATCATCGGGCAGCCTTCTTCAGAAAGTGGGCATGGTGACTGCGGAACTTCGCAACTTTCGGGCCCACCACCATCATGCAATAGCCCTGGAACGGGTTGCGGGCGAAATAGTTCTGGTGATACGACTCGGCTGGCCAGTAGCGTGGCGCAGGCAGGACCTGCGTGACCACCGGATCATCGTAGACACGCTGTCTTTCCAGATCGTCGATCATTTCGCGGGCTGCTTCGCGCTGCGCGTCGGAGTGGGTGA
>JBMSOD010000125.1:0-9001 GCA_049422085.1 Burkholderiaceae bacterium | reverse complement strand
GGTACTCGATCGTGCGCGCAAGGTCTTGCCGGATGAGGTTGTGATCCGGCAGGCATTGCATCAGCTTGAGCAGCTTGCGCTCGCACGGGATGCCCAGGCAGGCAGAGGGATCGAGGTTGAGCTCACTCTCGATCTGGGTGATGCAAGGGGCTACCGCTATCACAGTGGCGTGATTTTCGCCGCCTATGTCGATGGCTGCGCCGCCGCTCTGGGTCGCGGTGGTCGCTATGACAATGTCGGTGCGGCCTTTGGCCGATCGCGTGCCGCCACCGGATTTTCGCTTGAGCTGCGTGATCTTGCGGCGTTGCTGCCAGAGCCCGAGCCGGTTGTTGCAATCAGGGCACCCTGGTCACTCGACCCGGCACTGCAGACGGAAATCGCGCGATTGCGCAGCAGCGGAGAAATCGTGGTGCAGGCGCTGCCTGGACACGAAGACGAACACCAGGAATTCGAATGCGATCGGGAACTCGTCCATGGCCCCTCGGGCTGGGTGGCAAAACCGACGCGGAGGTCATGACGATGGGACGTAATGTGGTGATCATCGGCACCCAGTGGGGTGACGAGGGCAAGGGTAAAGTGGTTGACTGGCTCACCGAGTCGGCGCAGGGCGTCGTGAGATTTCAGGGAGGCCACAACGCAGGACATACCTTGGTGATCGGCGGCAGGAAACAGGTGCTGCGTCTGATTCCTTCGGGCATTCTGCGTCCCGGGGTCACCTGCTACATCGGAAGCGGCGTTGTGCTTTCGCCCTCGGCGCTTCTTCAGGAAATCGACGAGCTTGAGCGGGCTGGCGTTGCGGTTCGTGAACGCCTGCGCATCAGCGGAACCTGCCCACTCATCCTGCCCTATCACGTGGCGCTCGATCAGGCCCGGGAAGCCCGGCGAGGCGATGCCAAGATTGGCACCACGGGCAGAGGCATCGGCCCGGCCTACGAAGACAAGGTTGCTCGTCGTGCCGTGCGTGTGCGTGACCTGTTCAGTCCGGAGCGGTTACGTGAACGGATCCGCGAGACCCTTGATCTGCACAACTTCGCACTCGAGCACTACTTCAAGGTGGCACCCCTCGATGCCGATCAGGTGACTGACGATGCACTCGCACTCGCACCGCGCATCTCGGCCATGGTCGCGGATGTGCCCGCCGAGCTTGCTGCGGCGTCCAGGCGTGGCGACCGATTGCTGTTCGAAGGGGCGCAGGGCGCACTGCTTGATGTTGACCACGGCACTTACCCGTATGTCACCAGCAGCAACTGCATCGCAGGTGCGGCCGCCGCAGGCGCCGGCGTGGGGCCCCAGCAGCTCGACTATGTCCTGGGCATCGCCAAGGCCTACACCACCCGAGTCGGCTCCGGACCTTTTCCGACCGAACTGTTTGACGACACCGGCAAGCATCTGGCAACCCGGGGCAACGAGTTTGGTTCGGTCACCGGACGCCCACGCCGTTGCGGATGGTTTGATGCGGTGGCCATGCGCCGCTCGATCCAGATCAATGGCGTGAGCGGACTGTGCGTGACCAAGCTCGATGTGCTCGACGGATTGCCGACGGTCCGCATCTGCACGGGCTACCAGAAGGCGGGGCAGCCGGTTGATCTGCTGCCCTTCGGTGCTGACGATGTTGCAGGTTGCGAGCCAGTCTACGAAGACTGGCCTGGCTGGAGCGAGACCACCTATGGTGTTCGACGCTGGGAAGACCTGCCGGCGCCGGCTCAGCGCTACCTGGGTCGCTTGTCAGAGCTGGTCGGGGCGCCGATCGATATCGTCTCCACTGGCCCGGATCGTGATGAAACCATCCTTTTGCGCCATCCCTTTGGTGCCTGAGGAGGAACTCCGTGTCTGATCGTCTCGAAGTCTCCTGGGATGACTATCACCAGCTGATTGAAGCGCTTGCCTTGCAGGTGCACGAATCCGCATGGAAACCTGATGTCATCGTTTGCATGGCGCGTGGCGGTCTTCGCGTCGGTGATGTGTTCTCGCGACTCTTTCGTCTGCCCCTGGGCGTGCTTTTCAGCAGCTCCTATCGCGAGCGTGGCGGCCAGGAGCGCGGCGCCCTGCAAATCGGTTCAGAGATCGCGAGCGTTTCACAGCTTCCCGCAGGACGATGGCTGCTGGTCGATGACCTGGCTGATTCCGGAGGCACCCTCGAGGGCGTCCTGCCCTGGCTGTCCGATCGCTATCCGCAGATCGCGCAATTGCGTACTGCCGTGCTCTGGACCAAGGACGGATCCCGGTTTCGCCCTGATTACAGCGTCGCTCGCGTCCCGGCCTCGTGCTGGATCGCGCAGCCGTTCGAGCGCTACGACGCCTTGTCGATTGAGGCCCTGTCCAGCTCTTCAGCGCCGACCTCGGATCGTCAGGTGCAGCCTGCCCAGCGTCCTTAACCTGGCCGGGCCCCCGGGCCCTCCTCGGGCCTGGAGGACCTTCGCGGCGCGCTGCAAGGGACGCTCAATCCTGGGCGTTGTCGGTTGCGTTGCACCACCGTGGGCGTGCACCAGTGAGTCGTGCCCGAGTGCGCGGGGACCGGTATGCCGGACCCCAGAAACGACGAAGCCCGCTTTCGCGGGCCGTCTTTAAACCATTCCTGAACGATGGTGCCCAGAAGAGGACTCGAACCTCCACACCATTGCTGGCGCTAGGACCTGAACCTAGTGCGTCTACCAATTCCGCCATCTGGGCAGGCGAACAAGAATCAGAAAGTATATTCTCTCAATGAAATCTGTCAAATCGGAGGCTCCGGTGAGCAAATCCTGGACTGCCCCACAAAGAGACCACATCCTGCAGGTGCTGCAGCAGGCAAGCACGCCACTGACCGTTGCGGAGCTTGCCGATCGGCTCAAGGTGCCGGCTCGGCATTTCGAGGCGCTATCAACCCGGCTTGCTGCGATGGAGCGCGACGGGTTGCTGCTGCCCAATCGCAAAGGCGAACTTTTGCTGGTCAGCCGTCTTGAGCTCATTGCAGGTCGGATCGCGGGACACCGCGACGGATTCGGTTTTCTCATTCCCGATGATGGCAGCGCGGATCTTTTTCTTCCGCCTCGCGAGATGCAGAAAGCCATGCACGGTGATCGCGCCCTGGTCCGTCGTGCGGGCCTGGATTCGCGGGGGCGTCCCGAGGGGGTCATCGTTGAAGTGACCGATCGCGGTCAGCGACGGCTGGTCGGGCGACTGCTTCAGGAACGGGGCGTTACGGTCGTCGTGCCCGAGGATCAGAGGATCAAGCATGACATCCTGGTCGCCCCGGGTGACGCAGGCAAGGCGCAACCGGGCCAGGTGGTCACGGTCGAGATCGTGCAGCCACCGACGCCGCATGCCCCACCCATGGGTCGCGTGGTCGAGGTGCTGGGTGGCATCGATGATCCAGGAATGGAGATCGAAATTGCTGTCCGCAAGTTCGAAGTGCCGCACGAGTTCTCGCCTGCAGCGCAAGCGCTTGCCGAACGGCTGCCGTCACAGGTCAGGCCCGCGGATCTCAAGCGCCGGGTGGACCTTCGCGATGTACCTCTGGTGACGATTGATGGAGAGGACGCGCGTGACTTCGATGATGCGGTGTATTGCGAGCCACTCGAGAGCGCAGGACGCAAGGCCGGTGGCTGGCGCCTGATCGTGGCCATTGCCGATGTCTCGCATTATGTGACCCACGACGATGCACTCGATCTTGACGCGCGCGAGCGCTCCACCTCGGTGTACTTTCCGCGGCGGGTCATTCCGATGCTTCCAGAGAAGCTGTCCAACGGACTGTGCTCGCTCAAGCCGGGCGTCGATCGTCTGGCGCTGGTGGCGGACATGATCGTGACCGCACGGGGTCAGGTGAAGGCCTATCAGTTCTATGATGCGGTGATTCATTCAGCGGCCAGGCTGACCTACGATCAGGTCTGGGCGGCACTGTCCGGTCGCGATCCAGCGGCGGCCCGACAGCTCGGACCGCGGATGACCGAACTGCAGAATCTCTACGACCTCTACCGAAGTCTGGCCAAGGCGCGTGGCCAGCGCGGTGCGATGGATTTCGAGACCACCGAGACAAAAATCCTCTGTGATCCGGCAGGTCGTATCGAACGCATCGTTCCCCGAACCCGCAATGACGCCCACAAGCTGATCGAAGAGTGCATGCTGGCCGCCAATACATGTACGGCCGATTTCCTGGCCCGCTCGAGGCATCCAGCCCTTTTTCGGGTCCATGAAGGGCCCACCCCGGAAAGGCTCGAACTGCTCCGGGAATTTCTCAAAGGCGTCGGTCTGGCGCTCGGCGGCGGTGATGATCCGAAACCGGCAGATTATGCAACCGTGGCCAGCCAGATCGCAGGCCGCCCGGACGCACCGCTGAGTCAGACGATGCTCTTGCGTTCCATGCAGCAGGCGATCTACACCCCTCACAACGCAGGGCATTTCGGTCTTGCGTATGAGGCCTATACCCACTTCACTTCGCCGATCCGACGCTATCCCGATCTGCTGGTGCATCGGGTCATCAAGGCCCTGCTTGCCAAGCAGCGCTATCTGCCTCCTGCACCTTCTGAAGATCGCCCGGCACCTGTGCTTCGACGTTCCGGGCGTGGAGGCAGTAGCTCTGCAGCGGGAGCCCGCAAGGCGCTCTTATCGGATGAGCAGGCAGTCGCTGCGCCCCGGGTGCCCCCCGAGGTGCTCAACTGGGAGGCGGTTGGGTTGCTGTGTTCAGCCAATGAGCGGCGTGCCGACGATGCATCGCGTGATGTCGAGGCCTGGCTCAAGTGCCAGTTCATGCGTGAACGTGTCGGTGAGCAGTTCAGGGGCAGCATCACCGGGGTGGCTCCCTTCGGAATTTTCGTCACGCTCGAGGATCTCTATGTCGAGGGCGTCGTTCATATCTCCGAGCTGGGGAGCGACTATTTCCGCTACAACGAAGCCGCGCACGAACTGCGCGGCGAACGAACCGGCCGTCGCTATCGGCTCACGGATCCGGTCGAGGTGCAGGTGTCTCGAGTGGATCTCGAAGCCAGGCGGATCGAGTTCCGGCTTGTGCCCACCTCCGGAGTCAGGCCTGAGCGGTCCTCAGGGACCAGCGTGAGGGCCTTGCCCGGCATCGAGGCACTCGGGCCCGAGCCATCGGGGGGGGCAGGCAAACGCTCAGGCAAGCGGGCGGCCCCGCCCATGCCGGTCGAACTGAGGCGCGCCAAGGCTGCATCCCGCAAGGCAGGTAAACGTGATGCTGGCAAGAGCGGCGCTGCGTCGGCAACACGCAACGGCCGAAGCGGTCGCACCCGCAAGCACCATCGCTGATCGCTCTGGACTGTACTTACGGAATAGATTGCCATGCTGATCTCGGGTTTCCACGCAGTCACCGCCCGTCTTCGTCAGTCGCCAGGCTCGATCAAGGAGCTCTATGTGGCTCAGGGAAGGGAGGATGCCCGTGTGCGCGATCTGCTGCTTGCAGCCGAGCGGGCCGGGGTCGAAGCCCGCAGGATCGAAGGCGGACGCATCGATCGCATGTGTCCGGGCATGAGACATCAGGGGGTGGTCGCCATCACCACGACCCAGGCACCGAGTCTTACGCTTGACGGACTGCTCGACGCAATCGAAGGGCCTCCCTTGCTGTTGCTGCTCGATGGTGTGACCGACCCGCGAAACCTGGGAGCCTGTCTGCGTGTGGCCGACGGGGCAGGGGTTCATGGTGTGATCGCGCCCAAGGACCATGCCTGTCCACTGAACGAAACGGCCATTCAGACCTCCAGTGGTGCAGCAGAAACCGTGCCCTATGTGATGGTCACCAACCTCGCCCGGACCATTGATACGCTGCAGGAACGATTCATCACGGTGGTCGGGGCGGCTGATCAGGCGAGCGAACCCCTTTTCGATTGCACATTGCCTGCGTCCGTCGCATGGGTTCTGGGTGCTGAAGGCACCGGACTGCGCCGCCTGACCCGTGAGCGCTGCGACCGGCTGGTCAGCATCCCGATGTCGGGCCGCGTCGAGAGCCTCAATGTCTCTGTGGCCGCCGGTGTCGTGCTCTACGAGACTCTGCGTCAGACCCGCTGGAACGTCGGGCACTGATCAGCGGCGCGCAGCGCGCTGACGCTCCCGATAGGTCCAGGGAGCTTCGGGCTGTGGGTCTGACCACAAGCCTCGCCCCGACTGTCTCGCCTGTTGCTCCGCGCTGGCAAATGCGGCGTATTCACCGGCGCTCTGGTCCGCCTTGTAGCGCTTGAAATGCCAGGCCAGCCCCGCCTGCACCAGCAGCAGGCCGGCATCGCTCAACTCGTCGGGCGAATCCGGTGACGGGATTCGTGTACGCGCCACCAGTCGACCGAACGGATCGATTTTTACGGGCTCCAGGAAGATCGGCCGATCGGCCAGCCATTGCGTCAGTTGCAGTCGGGAGCGATCTGCCCAGGGCTGAGCGGACTCCGGAGCGTCGATGCCCGCCAGTCGTACCCGCCATCGCCTGCCCTGGGTATCGAGGAGCGTGAAGGTATCGCCGTCCGCGACGCTGATCGCACGACCTTCAATGAGAGCGGGCAGTCCCTGCGCCAGGGACGGGGACATTCCTGGAATTGCCGTGATCCCCAACAGGACAAGGCACAGCAGAAACAATCGCAGTGATGGGCGCATCAGGCCAGGTTCCTGAAAAGAGGCATCATCGCAGAATGCTGAATCGAACCGAACCCATGAAAATCGGCCTGCTGACAGGTGGAGGTGACTGCCCTGGCCTCAATGCCGTCATTCGTGCGGTCACACGCACGGCGATTGCCGAGGGTGGCGCCATGATCATCGGCATCGAAGATGGCTTCGAAGGTCTTTACACGGGGCGAACCCGGCGGCTGCGCTATGGTGAGGTTGCCGGACTTCTCGGTGAAGGTGGAACTGTCCTGGGCACCAGCAACAAGGGCGACCCCTGGCATTTCCCGGTGCTTCAACCCGACGGCGGCGTCAGGATCGAGGATGTCTCACCCCGCATTGTCGAACGGATCCGCGCCACAGGGATCGATGTGCTGGTTGTGATCGGCGGTGATGGATCGATGAAGATCGCCCAGAGACTGGCCGCCCAGGGCGTGGCGATCGTCGGCGTTCCCAAGACCATCGACAATGACCTTCCTGCCACCGATCTCACCTTTGGTTTCGATACTGCGGTCGGGGTCATCAGCGAAGCCATCGACCGGTTGCGCACGACCGCCTCGGCACATCATCGGGTCATGCTGGTCGAAGTCATGGGGCGCACCGCGGGCTGGCTTGCGCTTGCAGGTGGGTTGAGCGGTGGGGCCGACGCCATCCTCTTGCCCGAAATCGGCTTCCAGTGGGATCCGCTGGTGAGGCATTTGCAGTCACGCGCCACACGCGGCCGTCGGTATTCAATTGTCTGCGTTGCCGAGGGCACGCCCTTGCCCGAGGGCGATCAGGTGGTGCAGCGGCTGGATGTCAGGCGCACCGATGCGCGCCAATTTGGCGGCATTGCTGCCCGGATCGCTCAGGAGATCGAGCAGCGCAGCGGACTGGAAGCCAGAGCGGTCGTGCTTGGGCATCTTCAGCGCGGCGGGTCGCCGAGTGCTGCGGATCGCCTTCTGGCCACCCGGTTTGGGGTTCAGGCCGCCCGCGCCGCGCTCGCCGGAAGGCAGGGGGTCATGGTGTCGCTTCGAGGGCAGTCGGTCATCGAGGTGCCTCTGGCGCAAGCGGCCCAGGGCGTTCGGCTGGTGCCTGCCGATCATGAATGGCTGAACGCGGCACGTGCCATCGGAATTCATCTGGGGCGCGACTGAATCGAACAGGTCCTTGGCCTGGTGTGAGGTGTGTTTACCAGAGCCCCAGGGCCAGACCTGCAGCCATCGTGCCGCCCAGTTCGCGGGCCCGGTCAAGGTCAGCCGGTGACAGCCGCGTTGGTGAAAGGATGTCCTCCGGACGCTGCTCCCGGCTGCAGACCCTGAGTGCAGGGACCGTCTCGCGCAGACCCCAGCCTGTTGCAACCCGTCGCAGAAGGCGCAATGCGCCCTCGCCATCACTTCCGGCACAGACCATCGCGGTCCAGGCCCGCCCTTCAATCCGGCCCAGCAAGGCGTAATAGCTCTGATCAAGCAGGGTCTTCATCGGCCCCGCCACGCTGCCCAGGCATTCCGGACAGGCCAGGATCAGGGCATCACTTTGTTCAAGCAGCGCAACGGTGGCCTCGTCGCATCGCACCGCCTCGATGATCATCCCGGCGTCGCTTTCCTGTGCTGCCTGCCGAGCGCCCTCAAGTGCGGCGGTGATCAGGGCTTCGGTGCCCCCGGTATTCGACCACCACACCAGGGTCAAGCTGGGCACGACGTTGTCCCCCGGGTTGGCGCGTGGCCAGGATGAAGGGGTTGATTCATGTTCATGCGTCTGCGGTTGGGGATATTGGCCAGGCGGTCTAGGTCGGGTGGGTGGAGCAGGCTGAAAACCCAGCTTGGGCGCACCGCCCCGGACGATTGAAGCTCATCATAACGACGACCATGAGCATCTCCCAACTGCGCCAGTCAGCACTCGAGGCCCCCTTCGAGTTCGGACCGTATTCCCTTGTTGTGCGTGAGTGTCCTGTGCATGAAATGCCTATGGCAAGACGACACGGCTGCCTGGATCTCGGATCAGAGTCCATCCTCATCCGACAAGGCCTGAGCCCGCCTGCCTGGCGTCGCGCCTTTTTTCATGCAGTGGTTCGACTGGTGCACTACGCGCAGGCCGTACTGCTGCACGAAAGCACCGAAGAACATCTCACCCATTCCCTGGCCAGCGGTCTGGCACAGTGGGTCAGACGCAATCCGGCCCTGGGATGGGCCCTGTTGCGGGCCTACAGCCCCCACCTGCGGGTCAGAAGCGAAGCGCCCCGCCGGCTGCTGGTGGGGGATCAGCCCTGGTCGGTGCGCAGCCTGAGCATCAAGAGTGCGCAGCGACTGCGGGTCTTTGGTCAGGCCGATCTGAGCCGACGTCGCATTGAACTTGATCCGGCTCTGAGGGACACCCAGCTTGCCGTCATTTTTCTGCATGAATGCCTGCATGCCCTGCATCATGTCCACAGGCTGACCGACGA
>JBMSOD010000124.1:0-9018 GCA_049422085.1 Burkholderiaceae bacterium | reverse complement strand
GGTTCCATACAGTCATTGTGTCACTGGCCACCAGTGACTCCACATATTCACCGAAAAGTGCAGAGAGCAGGATGATTTTTGCAGTGGCTCCGATGATGGACTGGACTGACCGGCACTGTCGGTTCTTCCATCGGCTGATCAGCCGGAACGTATTGCTGTACACCGAGATGGTCACCACCGGCGCCGTGCTGCATGGCGATCTTGAGCGTCTGCTCGGGTTCAGTGAGGCGGAGCATCCGGTGGCACTGCAGCTCGGTGGCAGTGAGCCCGCCGATCTGGCCCGTGCGGCTCGGATCGGTGAGCAGTACGGCTATGACGAAATCAATCTGAACTGCGGGTGTCCAAGCGAGCGGGTCCAGCGCGGCGCCTTCGGAGCCTGCCTGATGAAGGAGCCAGCCCTTGTGGCGGATTGCATCAAGGCCATGCAGGATGCAGTGAGCCTGACGGTCACGGTGAAGCACCGGATCGGTCTGGGACGCGACGAGTCGGATGGCCTGGTGATGGATTTCGTGAGCGCCCTCTACGACGTGGGCTGCCGTGTGTTCATCGTGCATGCGCGCAATGCCTGGCTCGAGGGGCTGAGTCCCAAGGAAAATCGCGAGATTCCGCCGCTGCGCTACGCCGTCGTTCAGGGCCTGAAGCAGACCTTTCCGCAGGCGATGTTTGTACTCAATGGCGGGCTTGCTGATCCGCAGTCGGCCTTGCCTCATGCGCAGGGTCTGGACGGGGTCATGTTCGGGCGTGCCGCCTATCACCAGCCCTGGATCCTCAGCCAGGTCGATGCCCTGTGCGGTCCTGACCAGACGCCCGCACGAACACGCGACGAGGTACTTTCGGATCTGGTCGACTATGCGCAGCAACAGCTGGCGCGAGGTGTTCCGTTACGGGCCATCGTGCGGCACGTGCTGGGTCTGTACCACGGTGAACCGGGAGCGCGTGCCTTCAGACGGGTACTGAGCGATGCCAGCCTGCTGCGCGGCGCAGATCACTCGCTGATCTGGCGCGCGCGGGATGCAATGCGCACGTAGGCCACCACGGCGCCGAAGGCCAGCGCAGACAGCACGGCTTCGATGCCGCCCAGCCATCGACCTGGCATCGAGGGATCGCTCACCATGCGCACCAGCCCCTCGCAGAGGTAAAGCATGACCAGCATGGACCACCACTGGTAGGCCTTGAGGCTTCCGCGGGCCAGAAAGGGCAGGGCCAGCAGCAGGGGCAGGGCCTTGATGGCCAGCAGGGAGCCTCCCGGTTTGAGAGGAGACCACCAGAGCTCCCAGCCCAGCGACAGCAGGGCAAGAGCCACAAATGAAAGCAGGGTGAGACGTCTGCAAAGCAGGACGGGTGTGGAGAACGCTGAAGTCATGGAACCGAAGGTACCATCGGCCCATGCGCACCTTTGTCACAGCCCTTCGAGAACTCCTGGTTCAGATGGCGGGCGATGCCCGGGAATTGCGTCTGTCGCAAACAGCAAGCAGTCTGACCGTGCTCACCCTGATGGCCATCGTGCCCGTCGTGGCCATCGGCCTGATGGTGCTGACCGCCCTGCCTGCATTTGCCACCTTGCGGGCGGGCCTCGAGGAATTCATCAGCAGTTCGGTCTTCCTGCCTTCGATCAGCAGCACGGTCATGGAGACCCTCAATCGCTTCGTGGCAGCGGCGCAGCGGCTTTCGGCGCTGGGTACGGTGATCTTCATGGGAACCGCCATTGGTTCCATGCTCACCATCGACCGTACGCTGAACCAGATCTGGGGAACCGAGCGGCCACGCCCGCTCTGGCAGCGACTGATGCTGTACTGGGCAATGCTGAGCCTGGGTCCGCTGTTGTTGGGAGGGGCGCTGGCCCTTCAGCTCAAGGTGCGCAGCAGCTTTCGAGATCTGCCCTGGATCACCGAGGTGATGGCCAGCCTGTCGCCTTCGATCGTGATCGCGGGCGTCCTGTTTGTGCTCTACAAGCTTGCACCGAATACCCGGGTGCGCTCCCGCCATGCGCTTGCAGGCGCTGTGCTGGCCGCCTTGCTGCTCGAAGGCATGCGGGTGGCCCTGAGTCTGTATGTTCGCTTGACCCCCGGGACGACCATGGTCTACGGCGCTTTCGCGGCCTTGCCCATCTTTCTCACCTGGCTCTTCGCGGCCTGGCTCAGCGTGCTGCTCGGCGCAAGTCTCGCGGCGCGTCTGCCGGGTTGGGGCCGTGCGCATCCCACCTTGAGTCAGAGTGCGGCGCAGCGTTACGAGACTCATGTGCAGGTGCTTGAACGGGTCCTTGCGCAGGGGGGCGATGGGGGTCTGCGTGCAAGCGCCTGTGGGGATCTGGTCTCGGGCGATGCCAGGCTTGCGCAGCAGGTGGCGCGGCGGCTGTCCGATCAGGGCTATCTGCTGCGGGTCTGGCCAGTGCATCTGGTGTCAGGCACAGCCGCACCGATCTGGCAGGAGCGCTGGCTGCCCGCACCGGGCTGGCGGCAGCTCACCCTGCGGCCTTTGTTCCAGTCCTTCTGGGGAACGACGCATCATCCGGCCCATGACCCTGGAGCAGGGCAGCTCGATCAGCCGCTGGATCGCCTCTGGCGACAGCAGCCCTGAGGCGGCGGATCTTGCAGGGCCGCCCTCGGGAGCGGCCCTGAGCGATCGGTTAGTCAGGCAGGCTGCCCAGCCAGTCGTGCAAGGCGCCTCGCACCGCATCGGGCGCCTCGCTCATCAGGGCATGCCCGGTCTGGGGCACAAGCTGGACCGTCGCCCGGGCGCAGGCGTCGATCAGTGTGCGTGCCGCCTTGGGCGGGGTCATGGCATCGCGCTCTCCAAGCACGAAAAGTACGGGGCACTGAAGTGAACCCGCCCGATCCAGGCCCTCGGTATAGGCATCACAGGCCTGAAAATCGTTGAGCAGCACGCCTGCAGCCTGGCGCTGCATGAGGCGCAGGTTCTGAACAAAGACTGAAAAGCCTGGGCCCGGTGTGCCAGGCGGATGCACCAGCCGCGCGTGCGAAAACCGGTTGATCATGTCGAGCGCTGCAGGCTCGTTGCTGCGTGCTGCATCAAGCAGCGCACTCGAGACCTTCATCGGAAACGCCGTCCCGATCAGGCCGATGCCCCGCACCCGCTCAGGCGCGAGTCCGGCTGCTTCCAGACTGATCAGCGAGCCCATGCTGTGTCCGACCATCACGGCCCTGTCGATTCCGAGCACGTCCAGCAGTTCGATCGCCCACTGCGCCATGCCGCGAATGTCGGTGCGAAGCGGTCCGGTGCTGCGGCCATGCCCGGGCAGGTCCGGCGCCAGGACCGCATAGCCATGATGCGCCAGCCAGCGTGACTGCATGATCCAGACGCTGTGATCATGCTGCGCGCCATGAATCAGCAGGACGACCGGCTTTGCCGGGTCGAAACTTCTGCCACCGGTGTAGATGTAGGCGTGATGCCCCTGGACAGTGATCTTCATGGACTCAGGCCGGACGCGACGCGGCCTTCAGGCCACGTTTGAGGTCATCGATCAGGTCATCGGCATCTTCGAGACCGATGGACAGTCGCAAGGTGCCTTCACCGATGCCCGAAGCGGCCAGCGCAGCCGCATCCACCCTGAAGTGCGTTGTCGATGCAGGATGAATGACCAGCGAACGGGCATCCCCCACATTGGCCAGATGCGAGAAGAGTTCCAGCGACTCTACAAACCGTCGACCGGCCGCACGGTCACCCTTGAGATCGAAGCTGAAGACTGACCCGCAGCCCTTGGGCAAGAGGCGCCGTGCCAGGGCATGGTCCGGATGGGATTCGAGCTCAGGCCAGCCGATTCGCGCCACCTCCGGTCGCGAAGCCAGGAATTCCACCACCCGGCGAGCGTTGGCCACATGGCGCTGCATGCGCAGCCCGAGGGTTTCAATGCCCTGCAGGACCTGCCATGCGTTCATGGGCGACAGGCTCGCGCCAAAGTCGCGCAGGCCCTCGCGGCGTGCCCGAAGCAAAAACGGCCCTACCGTGGACTCCTCCGCGAAGACCATGCCGTGAAAACCTTCGTAGGGCTCGGTGAGCTCCGGAAAGCGCCTGCCACGCTCCCAGTCGAAGCGACCGGAATCGACCACCAGCCCTGCGATGACTGTGCCATGACCGCTCAGGAATTTGGTGGCCGAATGCATGACCAGCGCAGCGCCATGGTCGAAGGGTCGCATCAGGACCGGAGTGGTGAAGGTGGCATCCACCAGCAGGGGAACACCGGCGGCCTCGCCGATTTCGGCCACCGAGGGAATATCGAGCACATCCAGGCCAGGGTTGCCCAGGGTTTCACCGAAGAGGAGCCGGGTTTCGGGGCGAATGGCCCGCCGCCAGGCATCGAGATCGCGGGGATCCACGAAGGTGGTCTCGATGCCGAATCGGCGCAGGGTGTAATGCAACAGGTTGTGCGAGCCGCCGTACAGGGCTCGCGAGGCAACGATATGCGAACCGGCCCCGGCCAGCGTGGCGATCGCCAGGTGCAGCGCTGCCTGCCCGCTCGCGGTGGCAATGGCGCCGACGCCCTGTTCGAGGGTGGCGATCCGCTCTTCGAGCACCGCGACAGTGGGATTGCTGATACGCGAGTACACATGGCCGCTGCGCTCCATGTTGAACAGCGCGGCGGCCTGTTCGGAGTCCTGGAAGGAAAACGCCGCCGTCAGATGGATGGGCGTGGCCCGGGCGCCTGTCGCTGGATCGGGGCTGGCCCCGGCATGAATGGCCAGGGTATCGAGGCCCTGAGCGTCGTGGGGCAGGCGCGAAGAACTCATGTTCTGATGCTAGCACGCAGGCTCCGGGATCCGTCCCGCCTTGCCTCGGCACGAGCGAGCCGATAGCATCCGCCGCCATGAAGGTGAGCGAAATTCTCAAGGTCAAGGGCTCGGCGCTTTACACGGTCAGCCCCGAGACCATGCTGTCGGAGGCGGTCATCGTCATGGCCGAGCACGATATCGGATCGCTGGTGGTCATGTCGCGGGGACAGTTGGCGGGCATGCTCACTTTTCGTGAAGTGCTGCGCGTGCTGGCCCGACGGCAGCAGGAGCACCGCACAGGCCCGACCCCGCCTGTGGCCGAGATCGTCGTGCGTGAGGTCATGAACGCCTCACCGACGGTGGCCACCCCAGAGATGGCGGTCAACGACCTGCGCCGATTGATGCTGGAACATCATCAGCGGTACATCCCGGTCATGGAAGACAGCATCCTGATGGGCGTGATTTCCTTTCATGATGTGGCCAAGGCGGTTCTGGAGGCTCAGAGCTTCGAAAACCGGCTGCTCAAGGCGTACATTCGTGACTGGCCCACCGACGGATCCTGACCCCATGCGCATTCTTGTCAGCAACGATGATGGCTACTTTGCTCCCGGGATTGCGGCCCTGGAACAGGCACTTCGCGGCCTGGGGGAGATCACCGTGGTTGCGCCCGAGCGAGACCGTTCCGGGGCGTCCAATTCGCTCACGCTCGATCGGCCCTTGTCGGTCCGACGCGCGGCCAATGGGTATCACTATGTCAACGGCACGCCCACGGATTGCGTGCATGTCGCGATCACGGGGTTGCTCGACGCGCCTCCCGATCTGGTGGTGTCGGGCATCAATGATGGTGCCAACATGGGCGATGACACGATTTACTCAGGCACGGTGGCGGCAGCGACCGAGGCGTTTTTACTGGGGGTTCCCGCAATCGCGTTCTCGCTGGTGCGCAAGGGGCATGCGCATCTGGACAGCGCAGCCCGCGCAGCCAGGCGCTTCGTCGAGCGCTTCATGGCCGATCCGCCCCTGGGCAAGGCGCCGGTCCTGCTCAACGTGAACATTCCCAATCGACCCTTCGACGAGATAGGCGCGCCGGTCCTGACCCGCCTTGGCAAGCGTCATCCGACCGAGTCGGTGATCCGTGCGACCAACCCGCGCGGCGAGACGGTCTATTGGATCGGGCCTGCCGGTGCAGCGCTCGAGTCGGGCCCGGGCACGGACTTTCATGCTACCGAACAGGGCGCCGTCTCGGTGACGCCTTTACAGGTCGATCTCACGCATGACGGGCTCGCACCCGTCACCGGGGCATGGCTCGCGCGACACGGCCGCCTCTGAAGCCGCCCGCGGGAAAGACACCCGGCCCGACAACAGCGGCTGCGGCAAGTCGTTCGGTCGCCTGGGGCGCAGCCGTCTCCGGAGGGACGCATCCGGGGGCCATGGGTGGCGCCCAGCGAGCCAGGGAGCGAATGGTCCAGGCCTTGCGCGGACTGGGAGTGGCGCACCCGGCGGTGCTTGCAGCCATGGGAACGATTCCGCGGGAAGGCTTTGTCGATGCGGGTCTTGCGAGCAGAGCCTACGAGGATGTGGCTTTGCCCATTGGACAAGGTCAGACCATCTCGAAGCCGAGCATTGTGGGCCGCATGATCGAGTTGCTTGTCCAGGGCCGGTCCCAGGAACAGTTGCGGGCGGCCCGGGTACTCGAAGTCGGCACAGGCTGTGGTTATCAGGCCGCCGTGCTCTCCAGGGTCTTTGGGGAGGTCTACTCGATCGAGCGTATCCGCGGCCTGCATGAGACAGCCCGGACCCATCTGCGACCGCTGCGCTTGCCGAATCTGAGACTCGCCTATGGCGACGGGTTCCAGGGGCTTCCGGACCACGCCCCGTTCGATGCCATCATCATTGCGGCTGCCGGTGAGCAGGTGCCCGAACCCCTGCTGCTGCAGATGGCGATCGGTGGACGACTGATTGCGCCTGTGCTGAATGCGCCCACCCGGCAACAGGTGCTTCACTGGGTTGAACGGGTCGGGTCGGATGACTGGCGTCTGCATCTGCTCGACGCGGTACGATTCGTCCCTCTGAAACGAGGAACTTCCTGATGCTGTCGGTGTTTGAGACCTCCCGATCCCGAGTGTTGTCCCAGGTGTGCCTGCCGGGATGCGGTGCCTTCCCGAGTGGGGCCGTTCGGGCTGTTGCACGGATCCCCCTGGTCTTCGGGTTCGTCGCTGCAGTCATTGCAGGCTGCACATCGGCACCGCCCGCGCCGATCGTGGCTCGCACATCGCCGGCAGGGGGGCATCTGAGCGCATCGGTGCCCGACAGGCCGGCTGCACCGGTGGTCGCTGCCCGCCCCTCGAGTGGTGCCCCGGTTCAGGGATCGGCCAATCATGCGGCGCCCGCGCCTGCTTCAGCCGCCCAGGCAGCCTCGAGTCGTCCCGCTTCGCCAGCGAGGCCGCCTTCGGGCGCTGTGACTGCGGCAACGGGCCCGACGGCTGGCCCCTCAGAGACGGGCGTTCAGACCACGCCGCTCGCGAGCGCCGCGATTGAATCCAGAGCGCTTGAAAACCGCCCGCCCGAGGCCAGACCTCTTCCTTCGCCTGCACTACCGGCAACCGGAGGGGGGGTGGCCACGCCTGCAGAACGGTCCGCGGTCGATTTTGCCTGGCCTTTGCCCGGTCGCCTGCTGCAGTCCTACGGCGAGACCGGCAAGGGCATCACCCTGTCAGGCAACGCCGGCGATCCGGTGTTTGCAGCTGCAGAGGGTCGCGTGATCTTCAGCGGCAATGGACCTCGGGGCTATGGCAACCTGATCATCGTCAAGCATCCGAACGATCTGCTCTCGGTTTATGCCCACAACCGCAAGCTGCTGGTCAAGGAAGGCCAGAATGTGGCTCGAGGCGAACGCATCGCCGAACTCGGGGACACCGGGGGCAGCACGCCCCGGCTGCACTTCGAGATACGCCGACAAGGCAAACCGGTTGATCCGCTTCCCATGCTGCCGCGCCGATGACTCCTGTCCTGGTATTTGACATCGAGACCATTCCCGATGCGCAAGGTCTGCGCGAGGCATGGGAGCTGACAGGCACCGATGCAGAGGTGGTTCAGGCTGCGCTCGCCCGCAGAAAGGAGCAGACCGGGGGGTCCGATTTTCTGCCCCTGCATCTGCATCAGACGGTCGTGATCTCCATGCTCATGCGAAGTGACCAGGGACTGAAGGTGCATTCGCTGATGGGTGAACGTACCGACGAGCGCCGCCTGGTCCAGGGCTTCTTCGCAACAATTGGCAAGTACAGCCCGACGCTGGTGTCCTGGAATGGCAGTGGGTTTGACCTCCAGGTGCTGAACTACCGGGCCATGATCCATGGCGTTCAGGCCCCCAAGTTCTGGGATCAGGGTGAAGATGATCGGGACTTCAGGTTCAACAACTACCTGAGCCGCTACCACTCGCGCCATACCGATCTGATGGATCTGCTGGCCATGTACAACGGTCGTGCCAATGCCCCGCTCGACCAGTTGGCCAGACTATGCGGCTTTCCTGGCAAGCTCGGCATGGATGGTTCACAGGTTGGGGCAGCCTGGGCGGCGGGTCGCAAGGACGAGATCCGGGACTACTGCGAGACCGATGTCGCCAACACCTGGCTGCTCTACTGCAGATTTCAGCTTTTACGCGGTGCAATGACGCCCGAGGCCTATGAGGCCGAAATGGCATTCACTCGCGACGCGCTGGGAGCGCTACCCGGCGAGCACTGGCGTCAGTTTCTGAGCGCCTGGTCCCGGTGAGTCGGCCGCCCCCCCGATCGAGTGCCCAGGGGCCGGCGCTCACGCTTGGCATCGAGTCGCTTGATCTCGAGGGACGTGGCATCTCCAGGCACGATGGCAAGGTGGTCTTCGTTCGGGGCGCGCTGCCGGGCGAGACGGTGGTCGCTCAGCTCGTCAGGCGCAAACCCAGATTCGATGTCGCAGAGACCCTTCAGGTACTGCACCCCAGCCCGATGCGATCCGAACCCCGCTGCCCGCACTTCGGGGTTTGCGGCGGATGTGCCATGCAGCATCTGCAGCCGAGGGCTCAGGTGTCGATCAAGCAACGGGTGCTTGAAGACAACCTCTGGCACCTGGCCAAGGTACGCACCGAAATGGTTTTGCGTCCGATTGAAGGCCCCGCCTGGGGATACCGCTACCGCGCCCGGCTGTCCGTGCGCTATGTGCACAAGAAGGGCGAGGTGCTGATCGGTTTTCACGAACGCAAGAGCCGTTATATCGCCGACATGCAGGTCTGCCCGATCCTGCCGCCTGCGGTTAG
>JBMSOD010000123.1:0-9039 GCA_049422085.1 Burkholderiaceae bacterium | reverse complement strand
GGCTGTGGTGCATGCGGGCCAGCGCCAAGCTCAACCTGTTCCTGGGGGTGCGCAACCTGGGCTTGGAGTTTCTGCCCAGCCACCTGAACTACCTCCAGCACTATTTCCGCAAGGCCCCGATGAACCTGCTGATGCCCTGGTCCATCAGCCTGGCCACGGCCGTGGTGGTTTGGCTCGTCATGGGTGCGATGCATGCCGAGCCCGGCAGTGCCTCGGCCATTGGCAAGCTCCTGGTGGCCACCTCAAACGAAGAACTCCCGGTGCTCGAGAAATACCGTGCCCAGGCGGCGATCAACGGCGTGGTACTCGAGCCGCTGGATGCAGCGGGAGTCGGCCGGATGGAGCCTGCAGTGCGTGCGGTCGCAGGTCTTTGGTCGCCGAGCACCGGCATCATCGACAGCCATGGCCTGATGCTCGCCTTGCTGGGAGATGCCGAGGCGGCAGGAGCGATGCTGGTCACGCACACTCCGGTGCTGAGCGTGAGCGCTGCTCCAAGCGAGGGTAAGACCGAGGGTGCGCCGGGCTTCGTGCTTGATTGCGGAGGAGCGTCGCCCATGCGGATGGGCTGCCGGCTTCTCGTTAATGCAGCAGGACATGCCGCGCAACGCCTGGCCCGTGATCTGGTCGGGCCGGTGCCGGCCCATTTCGCAAAGGGGCACTACTTCACGCTGAGCGGTCGCAGTCCGTTTTCGCATCTGGTCTATCCCATGCCCAACTCCGCCGGGCTGGGTATCCATGTGACGCTCGATCTGGCCGGTCGCTGTCGTTTTGGCCCGGATGTGACCCGCTGGCTTTCGACCGAGCCACTCGCAGGCGACTATGCCTTCGAAGAGGGCCTGCGCGAGGTCTTTGCCCAGGCCATCCGGCGGTACTGGCCCGAGCTGGACAGCGATCGCCTGCAGCCGGGATACACAGGCATCCGGCCCAAGGTGAGCGGACCGGGGGAGGCAGCAGGCGACTTTGTCATTCAGGGCCCCCAGACGCATGGACGGGCCGGACTGGTCAATCTGTTTGGCATCGAATCCCCGGGTCTGACGTCGAGTCTCGCAGTGGCTCGGGCGGTGCTCGAGTTGCTCGAACTCTCAACCGGGGCGGCCGATGATTTCTGAGTTGATGATTGTCGAGTCGGTGATCTCGGTCGCGATGCATTGCGCAGCTGACACCTCCGCACCCATGCCCCTTGAGCCCGTCCCTTCTGATTCCCGGAGCGTCTGATGACGATGATGTCTGTTGATTTCCTGCATTGGCCCTACCCGTCTGTCGTGGCGCATCGGGGCGCAGGCAAACTCGCTCCCGAGAACACCCTTGCGGCAATGCGTCTTGGCGCATCGCTGGGTCAGACCATGTTCGAGTTTGATGTGAAGCTGACGTCCGATGGCAAACCCATCCTGATGCATGACGCGCTGCTTGATCGCACCACGAATGGCAAGGGGCTTGCGTCGGCCTGCACCCTGGCCGAGATCGCCCAACTCGATGCCGGCAGCTGGCTGGCTCCGGAGTGGGCAGGTGAACCTGTGCCCACCCTGACCAACCTGATGCGATGGCTGCTGGCCAGAGGCCTGATGGCCAATATCGAGATCAAGCCAACGCCCGGGCAGGAGGCCCAGACCGGTGCCGCAGTGGCGATTGCAGCCGCCCATGCATGGCAGGACACGGCAGTGCCGCCCCTGTTATCGTCCTTTGCCGAGGGCGCACTCGAAGCTGCCATGAAGGCAGTGCCTCAGCTGCCTCGCGCCTTGTTGCTGCATCGTTTGCCCGATGACTGGCTTGCAAGACTGCGACGGCTGGAGTGTGTGGCTCTCGATGCGCATCATGAAGCGCTCAGCCCCCAGGTGGTGAGCGAGGCGCGTGACGCAGGGTTTCGCGTGCTGACCTATACCGTGAATGACCCCGCGCGAGCCGCGCTCCTCAGAGAATGGGGCGTGGATGTCGTGATTACCGACGCGGTCAACCAGATCAGACCCTGATCACCCGTCATCACCAGAAAACAGGATCAAGCAGCACCGCATCACCGACCACCAACCCAGACACAACAATCGAGACCCGGGAGGAATCAGGATGGAAGCAAGGATCGAAGTGACGATCGAGGCCGGTGTGGCCGATGTGCGCATGGTGCGCACCGACAAGATGAATGCGCTTGATGAGGCGATGTTCGAAGCCCTGCGCAGCACAGGCAAGCGTCTGATTCAGGAGCCAGGCGTTCGAGCCGTGGTGCTTTCGGGCGAGGGCAGGGCCTTCTGCGCGGGCCTCGACATGGGGCGCTTTCGCAAGATGGCCGATGCGCCCGGCTCCAATGGCACCACGGTGCCCAATGAAATGCGACTCGGTCAGCGCACCCACGGTATTTCGAACGCAGCCCAGTACGCGGTCATGGTCTGGCGCGAAATTCCGGTGCCGGTGATCGCGGCTGTTCACGGCGTGGCCCTGGGCGGAGGATTCCAGCTGGCCCTGGGCGCCGATCTTCGCTTTGTTGCGCCCGACACCCGCATGTCGGTCATGGAGATCAAGTGGGGCCTCGTGCCCGATATGGGCGGCGCTCTGCTGATGCGCGAAATGGCGCGCGCCGATGTGATTCGCGAACTGACCTACAGCGGTCGGATCTTCAATGGGACCGAGGCGCTGGCCATGGGCTTTGCCACCCGGGTCTGCGACGATCCTCGCACCGAAGCGCTGGCTTTTGCACGCGATATCGCCAACAAGAGTCCGGATGCGATCCGCGCCGGCAAGCGTCTGTTGGCTTTGTCGCAAACCGGCAGTGCGGCCGAGATCCTGATGGCTGAATCCCGCGAGCAGATCGCCATCATGGGCCAGCCCAACCAGGTCGAGGCAGTGGCGGCCAATCTGCAGAATCGCGCACCTGTGTTCGTCGATCCGCAGTGAGCTCGTCAAGCCCCGGGGGGATTCCTCTCGGGGTCAGCCCTTGTTCACCATGCGGATGCCGGCTGCAATCAGCAGCAAGGCAAGCAACACGGACAGCGTGGGCGCCTCGCCCAGAGTCACCACCGCGAAGATCACCCCGAACACGGGGGTGATGAAGCTGAATGCCGAGACGGTGGCCGGCGAGTAGCGTTGCACCATCACGAACCAGCCCAGATAGCTGATCGAAGCCACCATGACGGTCTGGTAGGCAAACGCGGTCCAGACCAGGGGTGAAGGAGCAAAGATGCCAGGCTCGCCCATGATCAGCGAGGCGGCCAGCAGGATCACGGCCGACACCGAAAGCTGGTCGAGCAGGGTGCGCTCCGGAGGTTCCGACTTCAGAGGGCTGGCCCGCAGGATGAGGGTGGTGCTCGCCCAGCCCAGTCCGGCGGCAAGACACAGCGCATCACCGAGCAGCGTGGCTTCACCGCTACTGCGGCTGCCCGGGCCGCCCAGAGCCAGACCGACCCCGACGAAAGCCAGGACCAGGCCGATGATTCGCGTGCGGTTGAGGCGGTCGTTGAGCAACAGATGGCTGCCCAGTGCAACGAAGAAAGGGGCACTGTAGAGCAGCAGGGTGGCATGGGCGGCGGTGGTCAGGCCGATGCCGATGTAAAGGCAGATGAATTCGCTTGCAAAGGCGGCGCCGATCAGCAGTCGCCACTTCCAGCGCCCCGGTATGGGCCGGATCGGAATCCCCCGCACCGCCATCCAGCCCAGGATGACCAGACTTGCGCCCACCGAGCGCAGGCCAGCCTGCCAAAGGGGAGAGATGCCCTGATTGCCCACCTTGATGGCGATCTGACCCATGCCCCAGATGGCACACAGGCCGATCATGACCAGCACAGCCCCGGCGCCCAGGGGGCGTGCGATGGTGACGTCCTTGCCGCTCATGCGCTTCGCACCCGTCGGACTGCCTCATGCCAGGCGGCCATTCGGCTACTCGCCTGGTCGCGCGACATGGCAGGCTCGAAAATGCGATCGCATTGCCAGTGCGTACTGATCTCGGCCAGGTCGGCGTAATAGCCGGTGGCCAGACCGGCCAGACAGGCGGCACCCAGCGCCGTGGTTTCGAGCACGGTCGGACGGACCACCGGCACACCGAGCAGATCCGCCTGGAATTGCATGAGCAGGTTGTTGGCGGCGGCGCCGCCCTCGACCCGGAGTTCCGTGAGCGGTACCGGGGCATCGGCCTGCATGGCTGCAAGTAGATCCGCGCTTTGAAAGGCGATCGATTCGAGTGCTGCCCGGGCGATATGTCCCTTGTGGGTTCCCCGGGTCAGACCGAGCAGCGCCCCGCGTGCGTCCGCATCCCACCAGGGAGCTCCCAGTCCGGTGAAGGCCGGCACCAGATGCACGCCAGCGGTGTCGGGAACGGATTGCGCAAGCGCTTCGATCTCGGCCGCCCGGCTGATCAGTCCGAGGCCATCGCGCAGCCACTGCACGACCGCGCCAGCGACGAAGACGCTGCCCTCCAGGGCGAGGGTGGCCTGGGGGCCGGACGGACCTTGCAGGGTCCAGGCGGCAGTGCTCAGCAGACCATTTTGCGAGGCCTGAACATCACTGCCCGTGTTCATGAGCAGAAAGCAGCCCGTGCCATAGGTGTTCTTGGCCATGCCAGGCGTAAAGCAGGCCTGGCCAAAGAGTGCTGCCTGCTGGTCTCCTGCAATGCCGGCGATCGGGATGCGATGACCTTCGAGATCGGCATGTCCGAGTACGCCACTGGAAGGCACAAGGTCTGGCAGAACTGCCCGCGGCACACGCAGCAGATCAAGCAGGTGCTCATTCCAGTCGGCGGTGTGCAGGTCGAACAGCAGGGTTCGGCTGGC
This sequence comes from Burkholderiaceae bacterium, assembly GCA_049422085.1. GTDB lineage: Bacteria > Pseudomonadota > Gammaproteobacteria > Burkholderiales > Burkholderiaceae_E > UBA4615. The sequence goes on along the minus strand of JBMSOD010000123.1, from coordinate 4,291 downwards.
ATTGGAGGGGTCGGTGACATGCAGGGCCCCGCCGGTGAGCTGCCAGATCAGCCAGCTATCGATGGTGCCGAAGGCCAGTTCGCCGCGTTCGGCCCGCAGACGCGCACCCGGGACATGATCGAGCAGCCATGCGATCTTGGTCCCTGAAAAATACGGATCCAGCACCAGACCGGTGCGCTCGCGAACAAGCGCCTCATGGCCGGCTGCGCGCAGGCGTGCGCAATCGGGCGCCGTGCGGCGGTCCTGCCAGACGATGGCTGGCGCAATCGGTGAGCCGGTTCGTCGATCCCAGAGCACGGTGGTCTCGCGCTGGTTGGTGATGCCCAGAGCGCTGATCTGACCAGCCGAAACCTGCGCGCGGGCAAGCACCTCGGCGATGGTGGCCCGCTGCGTGGCCCAGATCTCGAGAGCATCGTGCTCGACCCAGCCAGGTTGAGGAAAGTGCTGGGCGAACTCTTTCTGGGCGACCGCGACCGGTGAGCCTCCGCGATTGAACAGGATGGCTCGTGACGAGGTCGTGCCCTGGTCGAGGGCAAGCACGAAGCGCTCGTTCGATGCGGTCGGGGTCATGCGGTCTCCATGAGGAATGAGCCTTGGGGCCTTGTGTCTGATGCATCGAGGCATCTGGCTGCAGATGTGAGTGTAGTGCGTGCGGCCCGCCCTTCACCCGAAGACACCCTGCAGGAACCAGCCACTGTCGCCCTGGGTGGGGCGGGTCCGGAAGATCCAGACCCAGGCGGCCTGTTCGGTCTGTGCGATGAAGTAGTCACGCTCGACCAGATGGTCATCCCACCAGCCGGTCTCGATACGCTCCGGCCCGGTGAGCAGGGCCAGTGGTCCGTTCCAGTAGGGACGGTGATGTTGCTCCTCGAGTGCCAGGGGGGGCGACAGCAGCCACAGGGGACGCGGCAGGATCGATCCCTGGGGCAGTGCCTGCCCGGTCTGTCGAGGCGCAGGGGAGCGTGCAGGCAGGGACCAGGGCACAGACTGTGAGGCCCGTTCGGGCCGATGATCCGGCAGGGGCTCGACCCGCAGGACATGCTCAGGACCCAGTCGGGATTGCAAGCGCTCGAGCAGGCGGCTCAGCCCGTCTACCGGGGCATCGGGATGCAATTCAGGAAAGAGGGCAGAGACCGTACTGGCCTGCGCCACGGTCTGCAGGCACTGGATCGAGACCGCATGAGCGGGCGCGGACAGGCGGGTGATGGGCAGACGTTCGCGCAGCACCAGACACATGCGTGATGGATCGCGGCTGGCCTGCGTGAGACGGATGGGAATGCGGGTAGGGGCTTGTTCGAGACCCTGGCGGCCTTCATGCATGGCATGCAGTACGGCTTCGCGTGTGGCCAGTCCGCGTGCCTGCAGCCAGCCACACAGCCGCTCGATGAGAATCTGGCCGGCATGGAGCAAGGCCCCGGCCTGCTCCACGCCATGCAGCAGATCAATGCGTGCATCGAAGCGGGCCATGGGCATCAGACTGCCCAAGGCCTCCAGACGATGACCCAGCGCGGCATCGAGTTCGTCGAGCAAAGCAGGGCCGTAGCGCTGCCCCAGACCCTGCCTGGGCAGTTGAAGCAGATCGCCCAGATGTTGTGCTCCGATCTGCGCCAGACCTTCGAGGTGAGGTGCAGCCGAGTCCAGCAGACTCAGGGGTAACGTGGCCAGATCCTGGGCGAGGCTCGATTCATGAGCAATGCAGGCTTCATCCTGCCAGCGGGCCAGCAGACAGGCGGCGCGGGCCGTGGGAGCAAGGGCGGTCCGAATCTGGAATCCCTGCTGTTGCAGACCCTGGCGGATGCGGTGCATCAGGCGTGTGGGGCCGCCAAACAGACGCAGACTGCGGCCGACCTCGAGCACGAGGGTCTGAGGTCCGTAGACCGTGACCCGTGGGCTGAACTGGAGCAGCCATTGACCGATGTCGTGAAGCGCCTGTTGCGCCTGTTGTGCAGGCGGCTCGATCAGGCGCAGATCGTGCGCGAGCGTCAGTGCACTGGCGCGTCCTTGCCCTGGATGCACTCCGACTGCCATGGCGCCGCGGGTGCATTGAAGGATATGTCGACCATCACAGCTGGCGATGCGCTGATCTTCGATATCGGGCCCGAGGCCCTGCAGCAGATGATCCAGGACAAGGCGGGGGCCATGAACGGCAGCCCATTGCATGGCCAGGCTGCTCAGTCATTGTGCGCAGGATTACGGGCGGGCATGGTCGGGTGGCTGCGCCAGCCGGTATGCAAGGTGGCTGGATCAGGTGCCGTTCGTGCGCTGCCAAGGGGGGGCGCCACAGGACGAGCGGGGCGGTTCCAGTGACGCGGATGCAGGGTGGTGGGAGGATGAGGCAATGAGAGATGGAGGGGCTGGGCCACCACCGGCCCACGGCGCTTGAGAATTTGCACCGAGACCTGTTGCTCCGGACGGGGCAGGAGCAGAAGGCGCAGCGGCGCCGCAGAGGCTTCGAGCTGGGCCGGGAGTTCGCGAAACAGGAATGCCGGGCCCGAGCAGCCCTGCGCGGCCATCTGGAAGCGCCGGATATGTTCGGGGCGGGTGCGAGCCTGAGGGAGCCAGGCCAGCAGGGCACCGAAGCTGGCACTGCGCAGGGATTGCTCGACTGCCCAGAGACGATCGGCGGCCTGAGTGGCCTGCACGACGATCAGGTAGTCAAGATCGATGCCAAAGGAAGCCAGGGCAGGCGCGTAAGGCTGATGGGGTGGCCCCAGCAGGATCACGAAGCGTCGCTCCAGGGTGAGCTGACGCAGCAGCGGAATGAGAAGACGCAGCTCGCCAATACCGGGGTCGCGTGCAATCAGTTCGGTGACCACGCCATGCGGCCAGCCGCCACCGGGCAGCTGGCTGTCAAGCGAGGCAAAGCCGCTGGGCGTGGCAGGGATGTTCTCGGTGGTGCAGTGGCTGGCCCGCCATACGCCTGCCGGCCAGGAGGATGAGGCGAGTTTCACAGCCCATCTCCGGTACGCAACAGGCCGACACCCAGCCCCTCGATGGCGAAGTCGGGTGTGCGCGCATCGACCCGAATGGGTTGGAACTCGGGGTTTTCGGGGAGAAGCAGCAGATGGTCACTGTGGCGCTGCAGGCGTTTGACCGTGACACCGCCATCGACCCGGGCCACGACGATCTGCCCGTTGCGTACGTTCTGGGTCTTGTGCACGGCCAGCAGGTCACCATCGAGGATGCCGGCATCACGCATGCTCATGCCGCGTACCTTGAGCAGATAGTCGGGGGCCTGGGTGAACAGGGCCGGGTCGATCTGCAGGTGCTGCTCGATGTGTTCCTGGGCGAGGATGGGACTGCCTGCAGCCACCCGGCCCACCAGTGGCAGACGCAACAGACGACCTGCCTGCTGGGCGGCTTCGGAGAGGGCCGCGGCACTATCGGCGATCCCGGCCGCCATGCCGGCTGCGATCTCTGCAACGGCAGGGGCCAGCAGGCGGATGCCCCGCGACGCGCCGGAGGTGAGTTCGACCATGCCTTTGCGGGCCAGGGCCCGCAGATGCTCCTCGGCGGCATTAGGCGAGCGAAACCCAAGCCGCGAAGCGATCTCGGCACGGGTGGGCGGGAAACCGGTCTCGGCGATGTGCTCGCGGATGAGGCGGAGGATTTCCTGCTGGCGGGCGGTGAGCATGCGCATGGGTGAGCCTCGATCACTGTGATCATCAACAGGCTGTGATTTTATCCAGTTTTCTGGAGTGCGCAAGACCGGGGCGGGTTCTAAGGGTTTCAGGTGCCATCAGCGGGGCTTTGTGGCACAGTCATCCGCACAGGGTTGAAGCAGGGTGTCCTGGCTTGGCGTGTTGCCATTCGCGGGGCCCTGTCCCGGTCCTGTGTTGCCATTGCGGTTCCGGTTCGCTAGCGGTGTCTGCGGCTCGTCTCACAGGGGGCGCCTGCACCGGTTTTCGCCTCGGAATGCAGTGATTCACTTGTGTTTTCGAGGTTCATGCATGAGCACCAAGATCTACGTTGGCAACCTGCCCTGGCGGGCCACCGACGAGCAACTCGCCGAAATGTTCGGCGCCCATGGCGAAGTGATCGAAGCCCGCATCATCAACGACCGTGAAACCGGTCGGTCGCGCGGATTCGGTTTTGTGACCATGGCTGCGGCCGATGCCGCCCAGAATGCCATTCGCGCCTTCAACGGGTTTTCGATGCAGGGCCGTGCCCTGGTCGTCAACGAGGCCCGTGAGCCTTCCGCTGGCGGTGGCGGCTGTGGTTTCCGTCGTGGCCCAGGTTGGGGTGGTGGCGGTGGGGTCGGCTTTGGTGGCTGTTGCGGCGGCGGTGGCGG
>JBMSOD010000122.1:0-9096 GCA_049422085.1 Burkholderiaceae bacterium | reverse complement strand
GGGCAAAGCCAAAACCATCGGACCCGATGACGGTTCCCGCATGAATGATGGCCCGATCACCCATACGGACTCCGGGATAAAGCACCACCCCGGGATGGATGATGGAATCGCTCCCAATCGCTGTGTGGGCGCCGATCCTGCTGCCCGCAAGGATTCGAGAGCCTCGCCCGATTCGCGCCCCGGCCTCGATGATGGCACCTGCACCGACGCAGACATCCTCGGCAAGTAGAGCAGCGGGATCGATGATGGCCGAAGGATGACGGCCTGTCGCGGCCGGGCTCGGTCCCATGGAACGGGCGAACCATCCTGAAAGGCGCGCATAGTCGGCATAGGGATCGACCGAAATCAGTCGCGCCCGACAGCCTGAAGGCAACTGGCCTGCAAGCCCCTCGGTCACAATCATGGCTGCGGCCAGACTGCCCTGAGCTGCCTTCAGGTGCTTTTTGCTGGAGAGAAATCCGATGCTCGTCTCATCGGCAGTCTCGAGCGATGCAAGGCGATCGATGCGGGTCTGTCCATCGCCTTGAAGTGGCAGGTTCAGAACCCCGGCAAGAACCGAGACAGTGACCGGACGATCGAGGCGGGCGGACATGCGCGTTCAGCGCGGATTGTTGAGCAGACGAATGACCTTGTCGGTCAGATCGATGCGGGGCGAGGCATACACCGCCTCCTGCAGTATCAGATCGATCTTTTCCTGCTCAGCCATCTGCCGGATAAGGCGATTGGCCCGCTCGATCACACCGGCCAGTTCCTCATTGCGGCGCTGACTCAGATCTTCACGAAACTCGCGCTGCCGCCGCTGAAATTCGCGATCGAGATCGCCCACCTCACGTTGCCGTCGGGCGCGTTCGGTTTCGCTGAGCACGGCTGCATCCCGGTCCCGACGTTCACCCGCGGCCTTGACGCGGGCCGCCAGTTCCTGAAGCTCTTTTTCCCGTCTGGAGAATTCCTGCTCGAGCTTTTGCTGCGCCGCCTTGGCAACGGCGGATTCACGCAAGATGCGTTCGGTGTTGACGAACCCGATCCTTGCCGCCTCCTGGGCCATCAGACCACTGGCCCAAAGAAGCGACACCACCGCAATCAGCACTGCTCGTAGGTGCATCAGAAACCCGTCCCGATCTGAAACTGGAAACGCTGGGTGCGGTCGGTCGCTTCTCGACGGACCGGGAAACCCATGCTGAGCTTGAGCGGTCCGATGGGCGAAAACCAGTTCAAACCGATTCCGGTCGAGGCCTTGAGGTCGGCGAAATCGGGACGGTCTTCGAACACATTGCCCACATCAAAGAAGGTGAACAGGCGGGCGGTCTGGTCCTTGCCCAGACCAGGGATCGGAAAAAGAAATTCCGCCGAAGCAACGAATTTTCCTGTGCCGCCGGTCGGGAAATTGTTGGCATCCCGCGGGCCGAGACTGGCGTTCTCAAAGCCGCGTACCGAACCGATGCCACCTGCATAGTAGCGTTTGAAGAGCGGATACTCCTTGCCACCAAACGCCCAACCCTTGGAGAGCTGAGCGCTCAAACCGAGGGTGTAATCCCGCGTGATCGGTCGGTACCACTGGGTAAAGAGATCAGTCCGGGCAAAACGCAGATCCAGCACCGGGACGGTCGCTTCGAGCGAGGCGCCCATATAGAGGCCCTTGGTCGGGGTGACCGGGCTGTCTCTGCCATCGCGATTCCAGCCCACCGTGCCCAGCAAAGACTGGGTGGTACGACCAAACGAATTCACATAATTCACGAAACGCACCGGAGCTGCCGGCCCCAGCACCAGATCGTTCTGTTCGATGATGCCGCCGAAGGTGATCCGATCGACTTCGGTATAGGGAATGCCGAAGCGCAGACCCGCTGACAGGGTCTTGAGCTGGTAGTCACCCAGTCCGAGTTCCTGCGCATTGAGCGTCCGATAGACGACATCGGTGGTCCGCGAGATGCCATCCGGGGTGAAATAAGGGTTGGTATTTCGAAGTTCGATGGTGCGCTGGGTCTTGCCTGTATTAAGACCCAGCATCATGGTGCTACCGGTACCAAGGAAGTTCTGCTGGTTGATATTGGCTGTGAAGACGAGCTTGTCGACGCTCGACACCCCCACGCCCACCATGAAACTGCCCGATGGGCGCTCGCCAACATTGAAGTTCAGATCGACCTGATCAGGGGCATCGGGAACAGGGATGGTGTCGACGGTGATGTTCTCAAGGTAGCCCAGACGACCCAGACGCTCACGGGATAGCCGGATCCGGTCAGCGTCATACCAGGCGCTTTCGAACTGCCGAAGTTCGCGACGGATCACTTCGTCGCGCGTTCGGGTATTGCCAGAGATGTTGATACGCCGGACATAGACCCTGCGACCAGGATCCACGGACAGGTTCAGAGACACGGTCCGCTTCTCGCGGTCGGTTTCCGGGACAGGGTTGACGTTTGCGAACGCATAGCCCAGACCGCCATAGAGGTCTGTCATGGCCTTGATGGACTCGGTCAGGCGGGTTCCCGAATAGATATCGCCCGCCTTGACCCGGACCATCGCCATCAGTTCTGCGTCTCGACCCAGGGTATTGCCCGTGATCTTGACCCCGGTCACCGTGTACCGCTCGCCTTCGGTGATGTTGATCGAGATGGTTACCCGCTCGCGATCGGCATCGATCGCCACCTGGGTGGAGTCGATGGACATCTCGAGAAAGCCGCGATCGAGATAGAAAGAGCGCAGTGCCTCAAGATCGGCAGCCAGTTTTTCACGGGAATACTGATCCGACTTGCTGTACCAGGACAGCCAGTTGGGAGTGCTGAGTGACAGTTCCTTGAGCAGCACGGGCTCGCTGAAGACCTTGGATCCGACGATCCTGATCTCGTTGATCCGGGCGGTTTCGCCTTCCTGGATATCGAAGCTCAGGGCGACCCGGTTGCGCTCAAGAGGCGCTACGGTGGGCGTGACTCGTGCCGAATACAAACCTCGCGCGAGATACTGGCGACGGATCTCCTGTTCAGCGCGCTCGAGCAGGGCCCGATCAAAGATCCGCGCCTGTGCCAGGCCCAATTCAGCCAGGCCCTTGATCAAGGCCTCGTTGGGCAGCGCCTTTGCGCCGCTGATGTCGACCGAGGCAATCGCCGGGCGCTCCTCAAGCACGACCACCAGGACATCGCCTTCAATATCGATCCGGACATCATTGAACAGCCCCGTTGCATAGAGGGTTCTGACCGCCCTGGAGGCTGCTTCGGAGGTGAAGGTCTCGCCAATGCGTACAGGAAGGTAGCCAAACACCGTGCCCGCATCGACGCGCTGAACGCCCATCACGCGAATGTCACGGACTGCGAACGGCTCGAAGGCTGCAGCCATGTGACTGCTCAGCGAGGCCACCAGAGCCAGCAGGATTTTCGCGATCGGTCGGCGCAGGACAGCCATAGAGGGTACGAGGGAAGAGTCGCGGGCGATGGGACGAACGGGCCGACGGATCAGATCGGGGGGAGCACTGAAAGAAGTGGAATCATCCGCCGATCAGACGGGTAATGTCGTTGAACAAGGCCACCACCATGAGGCCCGCCACCAACACGATGCCGATGCGCTGGGTCATCTGCATGAAGCGCTCGGACAGCGGGCGACCCTTGATCGCCTCGAGTCCGTAATATACCAAATGGCCCCCGTCGAGAACCGGGACAGGAAGCAGATTGAGGACGCCCAGACTGACGCTGATCAGCGCCAGAAATCCGATGTAGGCCATGACACCGATCTTCGCCGATTGCCCGGCGTAGTCGGCGATCGCCACCGGGCCACTGAGGTTGCGCCAGGACAGATCGCCCACCAGCATCTTGCCCAGCATGCGCAGGGAGAACCAGGACATCTCCCAGGTCTTGTGCACACCATGAGCCAGCCCTCCAAGGAATCCCTGACTGACCTCCACCATCTCAACCCGCCCCTGCAAGGCTGCGCCGATGCGACCGATGGTGCGACCTGCATCCTCAGGCCTGTCGGAAACCTGAGGCTGGGGCACAACCACGATGCGCTGGACAACGCGAGCCCGCTCCACATCGAGTCGGACCTCCTGCCCGGGATGGCCTCGAAGGTGTTCCACAACCTGCCCGGGCCGCGTGATCGATCGACCATCGATCGCGAGAATCTGATCCCCGGTCAGAAGACCTGCCCTGGCAGCACTGCCATCAGGCAGCACCGAACCCACCACCACGGCTCCGGCTGCGACCTCCAGACCGAGCGTACGCAGAAAATCGGTTTCAAGCGCATCGGAACCCAGCTTCCCCGTCTCAAGAGAAAGCGGGACTCGCTGTCCGCCACGATCCACCAGGACAGACGCGGCACGCTTGTCGACCACCGGATCAATGAGCCGCAGGCGGAAGTCGTTCAGGGACTTGATTTTTCGTCCGTCAACTTCGACCACCCGGTCGCCAGCGACAAAACCGGATGCCGCAGCAATCGTCCCAGGACCTGGCTGGGCCAGCACGGCAGCCGGCTCCTGCGTCCCAGACCAGCCCAGCACGGCATACAGAGCGATGGCCAACAGAAAATTCGCAACAGGGCCTGCAAGCACAATCAGGGAGCGACGACCGAGTGACTGGCGGTTGAATGCTCTGGCGAGCTCATGTTCAGGCACGGATTCGTCGATGCCCTCGCGCTCGTCCAGCATGCGCACATAGCCCCCCAAAGGGATCGGGGCGATCGTCCACTCAGTCTTGTCAGCTCCGACCGTAAAGCGAATCAGTGGTGTTCCGAAACCGATGGAAAACCGCAGCACCTTCACATCAAACAAGCGAGCCACCAGGTAGTGGCCCAGTTCGTGCACGAAGATCAGGATCGCCAGCGCGCACAAAAATGCAATCAGGGTGGTCATGCATGACCTCGTCGTGAAATTTCAAGGTGAGCGCGCTGGCGCGCCTGCTCGTCGAGCGCGAGCACATCGGCCACCTGTGCGGGCGCAGGTTCGGATCCAAGTGCTTCGAGCACTTGGGCATTGATCTGCGCAATCTGGAGGAATCCGATCCGTCCGGCCAGGAAAGCCTCGACCGCGATCTCGTTGGCAGCATTCAGGACGCAAGGTGCCGCATCACCGGCCTTCAGCGCTTCACGAGCCAGCCCCAGGCACGGAAAGCGGGCTTCGTCGGGAAGCTCGAAATCAAGTCGACCCTGAGCGGCCAGATCGAGCAGGTTCACGCCGCTCTCGATCCGTTCGGGCCAGGCAAGCGCATGTGCGATCGGTGTCCTCATGTCGGGATTACCCAGCTGAGCAAGCGTGGAACCATCGATGTATTCGACCATCGAATGGATGATGCTCTGCGGATGAACGATCACATCAAGCTGGGGCTCGGGTACGCCAAACAGGAAGTGGGCCTCGATCAGTTCGAGGCCCTTGTTCATCATGCTGGCCGAATCAACAGAGATCTTGCGGCCCATGCTCCAGTTGGGATGAGCCACCGCCTGCTCGGGCGTGACAGAGCGCATCTGATCGGCACTCCAGGTCCGAAACGGCCCGCCCGACGCGGTCAGAACAATGCGTCTGACACCACGGGCATGCCCCTGTGCAGGCATGCACTGAAAAACCGCATTGTGCTCGCTATCAATCGGCAGCACACGGGCACCGCCCTCACGGACAGCACGCAGAAAAACCGGGCCTGCCATGACGATGGCCTCTTTGTTGGCCAGCAGGATGCATTTGCCGCTCGCGGCAGCGGCCAGCGTGGGCGCAAGCCCGGCCGCACCCACGATCGCCGCCATGACGGTATCAATCCGGGGCTCGGCACAGACTGTTGCCGCTGCGGCCTCTCCGTCAAGAACCTCGGTGCGGCAATCCGAAGCGGACAGCGATGCACGCAGCGCCTGTGCGGCCTGCGGGTCGGTCATCACAGCAAATGCGGGCCTGACCTGAAGGCACTGCTCGTGCATGCGCTGATGGTTACGATGAGCGACCAGCGCATCGACCGCATAAAGGTCGGGATGACGCAACACCACGTCGATGGTGCTCATGCCGATCGAACCTGTCGAGCCCAGAATGGCCAGTCGTTTCATGGGCACATTATGGCAGCAGCATGTAAAGCAACAATGCCACCGGCATGGTGGGGATCAGTGCATCGATGCGGTCAAGCACACCGCCATGCCCGGGCAGCACCTGGCTGCTGTCCTTGACGCCGGCCGCACGCTTGAGGGCGCTCTCGAAAAGATCGCCAGTGATGCTGAGGACCACGACCGCAGCGATCAGGATCAAGGCCGCCGGCACCCCCAGACTGGTGAGCATGGATGAACTCCAGACGACCCATCCGGTTGGCAGTGCCAGTTGAGCGGTGATCGCAAGCGCACCTACCGCCAGCAGACCGGTGATCGCGCCCTCCCAGGTCTTGCCTGGACTGACTCTGGGCGCGAGCTTGTGCTTTCCAAGCAGCCGTCCTCCTGCATAGGCTCCGATGTCGGCCACCCAGACCACCGCCATTGCGGAGAGCAACAGGACGGGCGAGACCTGGCGCAGCTCAAGGAGCGCGACCCAGCAGGCGGCAAGAGACACGACGGCGAGCGCAGTCCCAGGTCCGACCGGTCTTGCCGCCTTGAGCACAGCAGGCATGAAAATCAGCCAGAGGATCAGCGCAGCGCCGCAGAGGAGCAGGGTTGCCGACCTGAGAATCGCAGACGACCCTACTGCTGCCACAGACGCGGCAGGCATTGACGGCAGGCCGACAGACAGCAGCAGCCAGATCAGACCGAACAGCGCGAGGCCGGGTGCGAGCAACTGCCCCATGGGGCTGGGACCCAGCAATCTGCTCCATTCCCGTGCCCCTTGAACCAGGAAGACCAGCGAGATCAGACCCCACACCCAGGCGGGCGCAAGAAAAATGGCCGGCAACAGCACCGCGAGCAGAACAACCGCGGTAACGATCCGGGTCAGCAGCATGCCTCAGACCTGAGGGCTGTTGGTCGGTGATACCGGCGCCGTCTCAAGCGCTCCCGCCTCGGGGCCTGCCAGCTGGGCGCTCGTGCGACCAAAGCGTCGTTCGCGCTGCTGATAGGACTCAATGGCTCTGACAAGCTCGCGCTCATTGAAATCCGGCCAGAAGGTATCCGTAAAGTAGAGCTCGGTATAGGCCAGTTGCCAGAGCAAAAAATTGCTGATCCGCTGCTCTCCTCCTGTGCGGATGAAAAGATCAGGCTCCGGGGCATGGTTCATCGACAGGTAGGGCGTCAGATCCGACTCCTGAATGCGCGCTGGCTCCGCGCGCACCCCGGGTGAATCGATGAGCATGCGCTGCATGGCCTGCAGCATGTCCCAGCGTCCGCCATAGTTGGCGCAAATCGTCAGGGTGAGCCTTGAATTGGCCGAAGTGAGGACCATGGCCTCCTCGATCAGCGTTTGCAGCCGCGGCTCAAATGCCGAGAGTTCGCCTACAACGACCAATCGGATCCCATTGGCATGCAGACGCCCGATTTCTCTTTCAAGGAGGCGGACGAACAGACCCATGAGCACGGAGACTTCGTCTGCCGGGCGTCGCCAGTTTTCGGAGCTGAACGCAAACAGGGTCAGGTATTGAACGCCTGCCTTGACGCAGGCTTCCAGGGTCGTGCGAACGGCGTCGACACCCCGATGGTGTCCGGCCACGCGCGGAAGCATTCGTGCCTTGGCCCAGCGGCCATTGCCGTCCATGATGATCGCGATATGCCGCGGAACCTTCCCGATCTCGGGAATGCCCTGGGTCGAACTGACATGGCTCATGCGCGTCGGGTGTCCAATTCGTCCCAGAGACTCAGACAGTGAGAAGCTCCTGCTCCTTGGTGTGCAGCAACTTGTCGATCTCGCCCACGAAACGGTCGGTGAGCTTCTGGACCTCATCCTGGGCGCGACGCTCCTCGTCTTCGGAGGCCGCCTTGGTCTTGACCAGGTCCTTGAGCTGAGTGTTGGCATCACGCCTGAGATTTCGGACCGCGACCTTGGCATCCTCGCCTTCGCCCTTGACCACCTTGATCAGTTCCTTGCGACGCTCTTCAGACAGGGGCGGCATGGGAACCCGGATGAGCTCTCCGACGACCGTTGGATTGAGGCCGAGATCCGACTCGCGAATCGCCTTGTCGATGACCGAGGCCATCTTCTTCTCCCAGGGCGACACGCCAATCGTGCGCGAATCAACCAGGGTGACATTGGCCACCTGACTGATGGGCACCAGGCTTCCGTAATAGTCGACCTGGACATGATCGAGCAGTCCGACATGCGCCCGACCGGTACGCACGCGGGCCAGCGCAGTCTTGAGGGCTTCGATGGACTTCTCCATCTTCTGCTCGGTGGACTTTCGTATTTCAGGAATCGTGACGGGCATGGCATGCACTCCCTTGATCAACACTGCCGCTCGGGCAGCGTCGAAAGACGGTCGAATCGATCAGACATGAACGAGGGTTCCTTCATCCTGCCCAAGAAGCACCCGGCGCAAAGCCCCTTCCTTGAAGATCGAAAAGACCTTCACAGGAAGTCGCCGGTCACGACACAGTGCGAACGCAGTGGCATCCATGACCTTGAGGTCCCGGCCGATGGCTTCATCGAAACTGATGCTGCGGTAGCGCGTGGCGCTGGCGTCCTTCATGGGATCGGCAGTGTAGACCCCGTCGACCTTGGTGGCCTTGAGCACCACCTCGGCCCCGATCTCGGCACCCCTCAGGGCGGCTGCGGTATCGGTCGTGAAAAACGGATTACCCGTTCCGGCAGCAAAAATGACGACCTTGCCTTCCTCGAGGTAGCGCAAGGCCTTGGGCCGGATGTAGGGCTCCACGACCTGTTCGATCTTGAGCGCCGACTGGACCCGAGCCTGAATGTCTGCGATGCGCAGCGCATCCTGCAGGGCCAGCGCATTCATGACCGTGGCAAGCATGCCCATGTAATCGGCAGTGGCTCGGTCCATGCCGTGCGCACCGAGAGCAACACCCCTGAAGATGTTGCCACCGCCAATCACGATGGCCAGTTCGGTTCCGAGCGAGAGCGCCTCTGCAATCTGCTTCACCATGCCTTGCAGGGTTTCACGATGAATTCCGAATTCATCGTCGCCCATGAGCGCTTCGCCAGAAAGCTTGAGCAACACACGCTTGTAAGGACGGCCTTCCGTTGACATGTGATCTCCGATCGAGCGGCGGGGG
>JBMSOD010000121.1:0-9097 GCA_049422085.1 Burkholderiaceae bacterium | reverse complement strand
GAGCTCCGTGCGGGCCGGATGGTCATTCTGGTTGATGAAGAAGACCGGGAAAACGAGGGCGACCTGGTCATGGCGGCTGACTTCGTGACGCCCGAGGCCATCAATTTCATGGCCCGCTACGGGCGCGGCCTCATCTGCCTGACCCTGACCGAACAGCGAACCCGCCAGCTCAATCTGTCGCCCATGGTGCAAGTCAATGGCACAGCCCATGGCACCAATTTCACGGTCTCGATCGAGGCAGCCGAGGGGGTCACAACCGGAATCTCGGCGGCAGACCGGGCAAGAACCATCCAGGTGGCCGTGGCTCGAAATGCCCGCCCCGAGGATCTGGTCCAGCCAGGCCACATCTTTCCCCTGACAGCCCGACCGGGGGGCGTGCTGATGCGCGCCGGGCATACCGAAGCGGGCTGTGATCTTGCGCAGTTGGCGGGTCTGACGCCGGCATCGGTGATCTGCGAGATCCTGAAAGATGACGGGACCATGGCCCGCCTGCCCGACCTGGTGGGCTTCGGCAAGGAACACGGACTGAAGATTGGCACCATTGCCGATCTGATCCATTACCGCAGCGCCAATGAAAGCCTGATCGAGCGTCTGGGCGAGCGAACGGTCAACACCGCATTCGGGCCCTTCCGCATGAGCCTGTTCCGCGACAAGCCCAGCGGTTCACCGCATATCGCCATGGTGCATGGCCAGTTCGGACCCTCGGATGAGGTTCTGGTTCGGGTGCACGAGCCGCTGTCCGTGCTCGACCTGCTCGAAGTTGACCGGGGACGGCACGCCTGGTCGGTACATCAGGCCTTGCAGGCCATCGCTGGATTCGGCCGTGGCGCTCTGGTCATGCTCAATTGCGCGGGCACGACCGATGCACTGGAGTCCCAGTTCCAGGCCTTGGCCGGCCAGAGCACCACGCCGGTCCGCAAGGCCAGAATGGACCTTCGTACCTATGGCGTCGGCGCCCAGATCCTGCGAGAGCTGGGCGTTGGTCGCATGCGCCTGCTGTCCCACCCCCGCCGGATTCCGAGCATGGCGGGCTACGACCTTCAGGTCACCGGGTATGAATCGCCCGCCCCACAGACAACGCCCACATAGGACGCCCACCTTGGATATCGAAATCTTCAATGCCGGCAGCAATGGCGAGGGCCTGCGCATCGGCATGGTCCAGTCCCGCTTCAACGAGGACATCTGCAACGCGCTGCGCGAGGCCTGTCTGAACGAGCTTGAGCGGCTCGGGGTCGCACCCGAGGATGTGCTGGTCTGCTCGGTGCCTGGTGCGCTCGAGATTCCTCTGGCCCTGCGCCAGCTCGCGCATACCGCCGAGTTCGACGCCCTGATCGCGTTGGGTGCGGTGGTCCGGGGCGAGACTTACCATTTCGAGGTGGTGTCTGACCAGAGCGCAGCGGGTGTCATGCAGGTATCGCTCGACTATGGCGTGCCGATTGCCAACGCCATCCTGACGGTGGATACCGACGAGCAGGCGCATGCGCGCACCCGCGAAAAAGGGGGCGATGCGGCACGCGTCGCTGTCGAAATGGCCAATCTTTCGGCATCGCTTGCCTCTCTGGGCGAAGATGACGACGACGAAGACGAGCGCGCGTGACGTCCGGTTCCCGTTCCGGTTCGCGTGAGGTGCGCACGGGCGCGATCGAAACTCGGACCCCGCCCAAGAGTGCGCGTCGTCGGTCGCGCGAGTTGGCCATGCAGGGCCTGTATCAGTGGCTGGTCTCGAGTGATGATGCCGGTGTGATCGAGGCGCATCTCACCAGTACCGCGCCTCAGATCGAGCGCATCGACAAGGAGCATTTCGTGGCGCTGCTGCACGGCGTGATTCGCGATGCCTCCACGCTGCGCGGGCATTTTGCAGAGTTGCTGGATCGGCCTGTGCCGGAGCTATCGCCGGTCGAGCATGCTGCCTTGCTGGTCGGAAGCTTCGAGTTGCTGCATCACCCTGAAATTCCCTACCGCGTCGTGATCAACGAGGCCGTCGAGCTGACCAAGACCTTCGGGGGTACCGACGGATTCCGATTCGTCAACGGCGTGCTCGACAAGGTGGCTGCACGGCTGCGGCCTGCCGAGGTCAAGCCGCGCTGAGCCGTGCCAGGCGAGTTTGACCTGATCGCGCGGCATTTCACGCGCACCGACCCGAAAGGCGTCGCACTGCTCGGGGTGGGAGACGATTGCGCCCTGCTCAAGCCTGCACGGGGCGCGCTGGCCGTGTCGACCGACATGCTGCTCGAGGGGCGACATTTTTTCCCCGAGGTGGACCCGCAGGCGCTGGGCCATAAGGCTCTGGCGGTCAATCTGTCAGATCTCGCCGCCATGGGGGCAAGGCCGGTGGCTTTTACCCTGGCGCTGGCGCTGCCCACGGTCGATGATGCATGGCTCGCGGGTCTGGCCCGCGGACTGTTCACACTGGCGGATGCCCATGGCTGCGAACTGATCGGAGGGGATACCACCCGGGGGCCCCTTGCCCTGTGCCTCACGGTCATGGGGGAGGTTGAACCCGATCTGGCGCTGCGTCGTGATGGCGCGCATGATGGAGACGATCTCTGGGTCAGCGGCTCGCTCGGCGGGGCCGCCTGGGCAGTGGCGCATCGACAGGCCACGGGAGGATGGGCAAGACCCGCCAGCGTGGAGTCGACTTGCTTTGAAAGCGCTATTGACCGATTGCACAGGCCGCAACCGCGGGTGAGTCTAGGGCTGGCGCTTCTGGGCCTGGCCTCGGCTGCCATCGACCTGTCCGATGGACTGGCGGGTGATCTGGGACATGTGCTGAAGCGATCGTCCGAGGCCCGCGGTCATGAACTTGAGGCCTTGATCGAGCTCGAGCGCCTGCCGCTGCATGCGGTGCTGGCCGGTCTGCCCGAAGAGCATCGCTGGCGCCTTGCCTTGGCGGGCGGTGATGATTACGAGCTGCTTTTCACGGCGCCCGCGTCCCGGCGATCGGCACTGAATGCCCTTGGAGACCGGCTCGGACTGGATCTGACCCGGATTGGCCGGATCCAACGCCTTCAGGACGAGGCTCAGCCAGCCAACCGGCAAGCGGGGGGGCTGCGACTGATCGACAGGACGGGACGGCTTGTCCCGATGCAACTACAGGCCCATGATCACTTCAAACACCATGAACCCGGACAGGATTGACTCATCGCCCGGAAGGGCCCCCGTGGCGGTCCCGACGCTGGCTTTCATGAAGCCGCGCCTGTCGCGCTGGATCGCCCTGGGCGCGGGCAGCGGTCTGTCGCCGGTGTCGCCTGGCACCGTTGGCACACTCTGGGCCTGGGTGGTCTTTCTATTGCTCAATCCATTGCTGGGTTCGGCCGGGTGGGCGATCGTCCTGCCTCTGGCTTTTGTCATAGGCGTCTGGGCGTGTGAACGCACGGGCCAGGATCTGGGGGTGTCCGACCATGGCGCGATGGTCTGGGACGAGGTGGTTGCCTTCTGGCTGGTGCTCTGGATCGTGCCGGACTCGCCCGCGTCCCAGTGGAGCGCCTTCCTGTTGTTCCGCTTCTTCGACATCGTCAAGCCCGTGCCGATCCGGCAACTGGAGCGGGCGGTCCGGGGCGGGTTGGGTGTGATGCTGGATGATCTTCTTGCCGCCGCATACACCCTGCTCGTGATCGCACTCTGGGTGCGTGTGTTTCATTGACTCTGTTCATTGCGTTCCTGCCATGACCGAATCCGCTTTCTCCATCGATGAGGACCAGGTGGTCTCACTGGCGGCGCAACTCGGACGCGCGCTCGAAGCCGCGGGCGGCCTGGTGGCCACGGCAGAGTCCTGTACCGGGGGTCTGATCGCCCGCGCGCTGACCGAGATCGCAGGATCATCGGCCTGGTTCGACCGCGGTGTGGTGACCTATTCCAACGAGGCCAAGCAGGCCCTTCTGGGCGTTCAGGCCGAATCGCTGGAGCGGCACGGGGCCGTCAGTGAAGTGGTCGCTTGCGAAATGGCTGCGGGGGCTTTGCGCATGCTCCCGGTCGATCGACTCCGGATGGCACTCTCGGTCACGGGCATTGCCGGTCCGGGTGGCGCCGTGCCTGGCAAGCCGGTCGGTACGGTCTGCTTCGGTTGGGCGCTGCACCCGGGCCCCATGAGCACAACCGCAGGTCCCGCCGATGATGTGTCTGCAGCGATCGTCACGACCCGAACCGTGCTGTTTCAGGGAGATCGCGCTGCCGTCCGGCGCCAGGCTGCCGCGTTTGCACTGGATCACGCCATGAGCCTGCTGGCGCATAACCTTGTCGACAGACCCCCGTCAGCCTGAGGGCAGACGAAGGATCTAGGCTAAAAGACTGGTTGTGCATCCAGTACTTTCCTGCCACAATGCTTCACAGTTCCTGAGCCGTAATCAGAAATCCAGCGCTCGCAATTCCTTGTCCGGTCACCCTTACCTTCGCAGGCCCCTCCATGGACGATCCGAAATCCAAGCTTGAAAAATCCAAGGCGCTCGCCGCTGCACTGGCCCAGATCGAAAAGCAGTTCGGCAAGGGCTCGGTCATGAAGTTCTCCGATGCCGAGGTGGCCGAAGACATTCAGGTGGTCTCCACCGGGTCTTTGGGCCTTGATGTCGCTCTCGGGGTTGGTGGTTTGCCGCGGGGGCGGGTGGTCGAAATTTACGGCCCCGAGTCCTCGGGCAAAACCACCCTTACGCTTCAGGTCATCGCCGAGATGCAAAAGCTCGGCGGTACCTGTGCCTTCATCGACGCCGAGCATGCCCTCGATGTTCAATATGCCTCCCGGCTCGGGGTGCACCTTGATGAGCTCCTCATCTCCCAGCCCGATACAGGCGAGCAGGCGCTCGAAATCGCTGATGCCCTCGTGCGTTCCGGCTCGGTGGACATGATCGTGATCGACTCGGTGGCAGCACTCACCCCCAAGGCCGAAATTGAAGGCGAAATGGGCGATTCACTGCCTGGCCTTCAGGCCCGGCTCATGTCTCAGGCCTTGCGCAAGCTCACCGCCACCATCAAGCGCACCAATTGCCTGGTCATCTTCATCAACCAGATCCGCATGAAGATCGGTGTCATGTTCGGCAACCCCGAGACCACCACCGGAGGCAATGCGCTCAAGTTCTACGCCTCGGTGCGGCTGGACATCCGCCGGACCGGCTCCATCAAGAAAGGTGACGAGGTCATCGGCAACGAGACCAAGGTCAAGGTTGTCAAGAACAAGGTGGCGCCGCCGTTCAGGGCCGCCGAGTTCGACATTCTCTACGGCGAAGGCATCTCGCGAGAGGGCGAAGTCATCGACCTTGGGGTCCAATGCAACATCGTTGAAAAGAGCGGTGCCTGGTACAGCTATAACGGTGATCGCATCGGGCAAGGCAAAGACAATGCTCGCGAGTTCCTGCGTGAACATCCCGAAATCGCGCTCGATATCGAAAACCGCGTTCGCTCGCACTTCGGCGTCAAGCCCAGGGGCTTGCAGGTGATCGAAGGCGGCAAGAAGGGCATCGAGGCGGCCTGACATGCCCGAGGGCGTGGCGCGGGGCAAGTCGCTTTCACTGAAAGCGCGTGCCCTGCGTTATCTGTCACTCAGGGACCATAGCCGGAGCGAACTCGAGCGCAAGCTCTCGGCCTACGCAACACCTGAAGACGATCTGCCTAAGCTGCTCGACAGCCTCGCTCAGGAAGGTTGGCAAAGTGAGGCCCGGTTCGCGGCGAGTCTGGTCCACCGGCGTGCTGCCAGATATGGCGTTCGACGAATCACCGCCGAACTCGACCGCCATGGAGTGTCCGAATCTGACCGCCTCGAGGCGCTGTCCGAACTGGGGCGCTCAGAAGCAGATCGCGCCTGGCAGGCCTGGTCCAGGCGATTTGAGGGTCCGGCATCGACACCGCAGGAGCTGGCCCGTCAGCAGCGCTTTCTCCTTCAACGCGGGTTTGGTGCCGACACCATCCGCGGTGTTCTGCGTCGTGCCCGTGGGTCCGAGCAGCGCTGAAACCATCTCCTCAAAGCGGGTATCGAAGGCGCTTTGCAATCAGGCCCGGTCCTTGCGCTTTACCCACAGCCATGAAGGGGTAACTGTGCTACAGTCGCGCCCGTTTCCGGTTGCCCCAAGGCTCCATCCCTCCTGGAGTCACGAGTAAGCTGACCGGTTTGCTGTTCAGCCCATCATGCATGGGCTCCTCCCGCCACCCTTTTACGGTCGGCCAAGCGCGAGGCACACGATGAAAATCCACGAATATCAAGGCAAGGAACTCCTCAAACGCTACGGCGTACGTGTCCCGAGGGGCGTTCCGTGTTTCAGCGTCGATGAAGCCCTACAGGCCGCCCAGGCGCTGGGTGGCCCGGTCTGGGTCGTCAAGGCCCAGATCCATGCAGGAGGCCGGGGCAAGGGCGGCGGGGTCAAGCTTGCCAGGTCGCTCGATGAGGTCAAAGCCCATGCACAGAGCATCCTGGGCATGCAACTCATCACCCACCAGACCAGTCCCTCCGGCCAGAAAGTTCGACGCCTGCTCATTGAAGAGGGCGCCGATATCCGCAAGGAGCTTTATGTCGGCCTGGTGATTGATCGGGTCAGCCAGCGGGTCACTGTCATGGCCTCCAGCGAAGGCGGCATGGATATCGAAGAGGTGGCCGAGAAGACCCCCGAGAAGATTCACAAGATTGCGATCGATCCTGCGATTGGCCTCACCGACGCCCAGGCAGATCAGCTGTCGCGCGCCATCGGAATTCCTGAGGGGTCACTCGCCCAGGCACGCGCTGTGTTCCATGGTCTGGCCAAGGCCTTCTGGGAGACCGACGCAAGCCTGGCTGAAATCAACCCGCTGATCCTGACGGGCGGTGGCGATGTCATCGCTCTCGATGCCAAGCTGAACTTCGATTCCAACGCGCTTTTCCGTCATCCAGAACTGGTTGCACTGCGCGATCTCGATGAAGAAGATCCCGCAGAAATCGAGGCTTCCAAGTTCGATCTGGCCTACATTCAGCTCGACGGCAACATTGGGTGCCTCGTGAATGGAGCGGGGCTGGCCATGGCGACCATGGACACCATCAAGTTATTCGGTGGCGAGCCAGCCAACTTCCTCGATGTGGGGGGCGGCGCAACGGCCGAGAAGGTCACCGAGGCCTTCAAGATCATGCTGCGTAATCCCGAGCTCAAGGCCATCCTGGTCAACATCTTTGGCGGCATCATGAAGTGCGACACCATTGCTGAAGGGGTCATCACCGCCTCTCGGGCCGTCGGACTCAAGGTTCCTCTGGTGGTACGCATGAAAGGGACCAACGAAGACCTTGGCAAGAAGCTGCTTGCCGATTCGGGTCTGCCTATCATCTCGGCCGACTCGATGGCCGAGGCCGCCGAAAAAGTCGTTGCCGCTGCGCGCTGAACCTCCGGAGCACACACCATGTCGATCCTGGTCAACAAGAACACCAAGGTCATCACGCAAGGCATCACCGGCAAGACCGGTCAGTTCCATACCCGGATGTGCCGTGAATATGCCAACGGACGCAATTGTTTCGTTGCAGGCGTGAATCCCAAAAAGGCTGGCGAGTCCTTTGACGACGTACCGATCTATGCTTCGGTGCGTGAAGCCAAGCAGGCGACCGGAGCCAATGCATCGGTCATTTATGTTCCGCCTGCAGGGGCTGCCGCGGCGATCTGGGAAGCAGTCGAAGCGGATCTCGATCTCGTGGTCTGCATTACCGAAGGCATTCCGGTGCGGGACATGGTCGAAGTCAGGGATCGCATGCGGCGCGAAAACCGTCACGCCGTGCTGCTGGGGCCCAACTGCCCCGGTGTGATCACGCCTGACGAGATCAAGATCGGGATCATGCCCGGCCATATCCACCGCAAGGGTCGGATCGGCGTGGTGTCTCGCTCGGGTACGCTCACTTATGAGGCTGTCGGACAACTCACCGAACTCGGACTGGGTCAGTCCTCGGCGGTCGGCATCGGGGGTGATCCGGTCAACGGACTCAAGCACATCGATGTGATGCGCATGTTCAACGACGATCCTGAGACCGATGCGGTGGTGATGATCGGCGAAATCGGTGGCACCGATGAGGAGACCGCCGCGCTGTGGATCAAGGACAACATGAAAAAGCCGGTGGTCGGGTTCATTGCTGGCGTGACGGCCCCTCCTGGAAAGCGGATGGGCCATGCTGGCGCCATCATTTCGGGTGGCAAGGGAACGGCAGACGAAAAGCTCTCGGTCATGGCCGACTGCGGCATCAAGGTCACCCGCAATCCTTCTGAAATGGGCCGTTTGCTCAAGAGTGTTCTTTGAAAGACACTCCTGAGGCATGAGGATCAGTTGGGCGGCATGAGTGCCCTTCCAGAACATCGTAGTTCACTGGAGGAATGAGTGATGGAAATCACTTCGGCGGCATTCTGGGTGGCATTGGGCGAGATCATTGCGACCAATATCCTTCTGTCTGGAGACAACGCGGTGGTGATCGCGCTCGCTGCGCGTGCATTACCTGCCGAGAAACAGCGCAAGGCGGTGGCGATCTGAGCGGGTGCTGCGATCGTGATGCGGGTTGCGCTTACCGTGGTCGCAGTACAGCTCATGCAGTTGCCCTGGCTCAAGCTGGTGGGTGGTGCGCTCCTGCTGTACATCGGGGTCAGCCTTCTCGTGCCTGAAGAAGCGGCAGATGAATCCTCGATTGAAGCCAAGAGCTCGATGTTCGCGGCGATCCGGACCATTCTCATTGCTGACCTGGTCATGAGCCTTGACAACGTGATCGCGGTGGCAGCGGCGGCCAAAGGGAACAACACCCTGCTTGTCATCGGGTTGCTGATCAGTATTCCGTTGGTCATCTGGGGCAGCACCTTGCTTCTGCGCGTGATCGAGCGTTATCCGCTGATCGTGTGGGCTGGTGCAGCCCTGCTGGGCTACATTGCCGGCGAGATTGTTTTTGATGACCCCGCAATCCTCGACTGGTCCGCCTCTGAGGCCCATGCCATCGGGATCAGTGATGGCGCTTTCCACCAGCTCGCCGGAGTGCTGGGAGCAATTCTGGTCATCCTGGCCGGTAAATTCCTGATTGCACAGCATCAGCGCCGAGAGGCCGGCGCCTAGGTCCGGACGTCTAGATCAGGGCGTCTAGATCAGGGCGTCTAGATCAGGGCGTCTAGATCAGGGCGTCTAGATCAGG
>JBMSOD010000120.1:0-9141 GCA_049422085.1 Burkholderiaceae bacterium | reverse complement strand
CGCCGCGGGGGCGCTGATCACGTGGGGCGCGGGTGCCGGGGCCCGGGCCGTGGCCTGGCTGCGTCGCCACGGTGTCGCCTGAATCGTCGAGGAGTCGCTCCCGGTCGAGGGGCCGACCCGGGTTCAGGGTCGACCCGGAAGGTCAGCGCAGGCGCTGTACATGCCAGCGCAGGCTGCTTTAGGCCTCAGCGCAGGCTGCTGTAGACCGCAGTTCGCAGCAGCGGCCTGTAGTACGCGCTCTGACCAGGGCCCTGCATCATCCAGACCGCCACCAGAGACTCCTTGGGGTCAACCCAGAAGTAGGTTCCGGCGTATCCACCCCAGTAATAATCGCCCACCGAGCCGATCAGGGGCGATTCGCCGGTTGCCGTGCGGACAGCCACTCCCAGACCGAATCCATGGCCCGGGCCAGGCAGATACGCCGGTCCCCGCACACCCGCCAGATGGTCGCTGGTCATGTACTCGATCGTCTTGCGAGAGACGATGCGCGCGCCGTCCAATGTGCCCCCATTGAGCATCATCTGGGCGAATCGAAGGTAATCGTCCGCGGTCGAGACCAGTCCGCCACCGCCCGAGAGAAGGCGAGGGCTTGCCTTCACATCGAGCAGTTGGACTTTCTGCCGGCTGTCGGGATCGACCGGGAAGGCCTCTGCAATTCGCCTGTGCTGGGATGCGGGCACCGAAAAACCGGTGTCCTTCATGCGCAGGGGCTCGAAGATGCGTTCACGCAGGAAGACGTCGAGTGTCTTGCCTGACACCTTTTCGACCACAGCGCCGAGGACATCGGTCGAGACGCTGTACTCCCAGGTCGTGCCAGGCGCATAGGCCAGCGGCAGGCTGCCCAGTCGCCTCATCATTTCGGCATTGTCGAAGTTCAGACCTGGCGCACCCGGCCGCAGATCCGCCTTGAGATACTCGCTCTTGACCGCCGATCGCCCGAAAACGCCATAGGTGAGTCCGGAGGTGTGCCGGAGCAGATCGTGCACGGTCATTTCCCGTGGGGCATTGACCCGCTCAAGCTGGGGCGTGCCATCGGATCCGGTTTTTTCGAGTCCGAGTTTCACCCCTTTCATTTCCGGAAAGTGGCGGCTGACCGGATCGGACAGTCTGAGCTTGCCTTCCTCGACCAGAATCATCGCGGCCACGCTCACGATCGGCTTGGTCATGGAGTAGATGCGAAAGACCGCATCGCGGGTCATGGGTGCGGTCTGATCCGGGGCCAGCTTGCCCACCGCAGAGGCATGCACGATCTGCCCCTTGCGTGCCACCACGAGCACGGCCCCTGGCAGACGTCCCGCAGTGGCGTCGGCTTCGACCTGCCGCATGAACCGGTCGAGTGTTGAGGTGTCAACAGCTTCGGATGTTCTGCCGGGCGCAACCGTGGCGCATCCTGCGACCATGCAGATGCCTGAGAGCAAGGCCGCACCAAGCAGTCCTCTTCGGATACCGCGCCTTTGACCCGGTTCGCTTCCGGCAGCTGAAGGATTCAGGAAGGGCGCGTGAATTTCCGGGCGCGATGTGGGTTCAGGCGTGCGAAGGAATGGGGACTGTTGCACGAGGTCTCCAGCTCATGTTGTCTTTTGGTGCTGCGATCGTCTCATGAACTGGTCCATGGGCGAAGTGACCCTCTCGGTATACTTGCCGGCTTTGCCCCCACCTTGCGGCGGTTGCCCTGATCCTCACTTCCATCCTGATCGCCACCCTGCTGTCCGGCCTGTTCTCGGTGCTGGCGGCCGCGTGGATTTCGTATGGCGCGCTCTCGCGCTGGCTGCCCCGTATGGTCAGCCTGTCAGCCGGCATTTTGCTGGGTGCGGCTGTGCTCCATCTGATTCCGCAGGCCTTCGAGTCCTCAGCCGGCATCACGCCATTGTCCTGGACCCTGCTGGCCGGGTTTGTGGGGTTTTTCCTGCTCGAGAAGTCCACCCTGCTGCGCCACAGCCATCATCATGAGGATGATGGTCACGGACACCATCATGGGCACGACCGAATGGAAGCAGGCCCTGGAGGACTGCTGATCCTGGTCGGCGACTCCATCCACAATTTCGGCGACGGCGTGCTGATCGCAGCCGCCTTTCTGACCGATCCAATGCTTGGCTGGATGACCGCAGCAGCGATTGCCGCGCATGAGATTCCTCAGGAAATCGGCGACTTCATCGTGCTCCGCAACGCAGGCTATTCGCGTGCGCGTGCGCTGACCTTCAATGCGCTGTCGGGTGGCGCCTCAGTGCTTGGCGGCCTTCTGGGCTTCTGGTGGATGGGCTCGGTTCAAGACCTGATGCCCTATGTGCTTGTGCTGGCCGCGAGCAGTTTCATCTACATCGCACTGGCCGATCTGGTGCCCGACATGCAGCGCCGTCGTCATTTTGCCGACTCGGCCCAGCAGGTCATCCTTCTGCTGGGCGGCATTGCACTGATTGCAGGGGTGACGTCCCTGCTGCACAGCCACTGAAGAGGATCAGGCCGGTCCGATGGCAACCGGCCTGGCCGGGTCGCTGCACCATTCGCTCCAGGAGCCTCCGTAAAGACCCGCACCCTCGAGGCCTGCATGCACCATTGCGAGATGGTTGTGGCAGGCGCTGACACCGGATCCGCACGACTGAATGACCTGAGCGCCTGGTCGATCGCCCAGGACGCCCCTGAATTCCTGCGCAAGAACAGGTGCTGGCTTGAAGCAGCCGTTTTCGCGCAGGTTCGCTCCCGAGGGGCGATTCAGCGACCCCGGGATGTGACCCGCCACCGGATCCATGGGCTCGGTTTCGCCGCGAAAGCGTTCACCTGACCGTGCATCAAGAATGCAGGGAACACCGGGTTGCCCAGCCTGTCGACTGATGTCGATCATGTCATCGACCAGCACGAGCCGCTCGAGCGGCTCGCGCTCCGGCCAGGCGGCTGCTGCCTTGACCACGGGCGTTTCCGTGGTGATCGGATAGCCGGCTCGCTGCCAGGCCGGCAGGCCGCCATCGAGCACGGCCACCCGGGCGTGGCCGACCCAGCGGGCCATCCACCACAGCCTGCTGGCCATCAGGCCACCGCTGGTGTCATAGATGACGAGTTGCTGTTCCGGGCTCAGTCCCAGTCCGGCCAGCAGAGCCCTGACCTGGTCCTGCGAGGGCATCGGATGTCTCCCGTTGCGCCCCGTCTTGGTCCCGGAGAGGTCTGTATCCATGGCCACGAACCGGGCGCCAGGAATGTGCCCTTCGGCGTAGCCCTGGGCTCCTGCTTCGGGGCGCATCAGGTCGTGGCGTGCATCGACCACGATGCAGCGGTCAATCGCATGGGCCAGTTCCTCGGCCGAGATCAGGGTGGTCCAGTTCATCTTGGGTAATCCAGTTTGGAACGCAGGAATTCATGGAAGTGCTGCATGCCGTCTTCCATCGGGCTTTGATACGGACCGACCTGATTTTCGCCGCGTTCAAGGAGGGCCAGGCGACCGGCGTCCATGCGCTCGGCGATCTCGTCATCCTCGATACAGGTTTCCATGTAGGCAGCCCGCTCCGCATCGACGAATTCACGTTCGAAGAGGGTGATCTCTTCGGGATAGTAGAACTCGACGATGTTGGTGGTGTGGCGTGGCCCCCGGGGCACGAGCTGAGAGACGACCAGCACGTGCGGATACCACTCCACCATGAGGTTGGGGTAGTAGGTGAGCCAGATGGCTCCCTGCTCAGGGGCGCGTCCCTCGTTGTAACGCAGGACAGCCTCATGCCAGCGCTGGTAGGTGGGGCTCCCGGGGCGTCCGAGGCCATGATGCACGCCCACGGTCTGCACCGACCACCAATCGCCGAATTCCCAGCGCAGGTCTGCGCAGTCGACGAACTTGCCAAGGCCTGGATGAAAGGGCTCGACATGGTAGTCCTCGAGATACACCTCGATGAAGGTCTTCCAGTTGTACGGGCACTCGTGAACCTCGACATGGTCGAGCATGTAGCCCGAGAAATCGAGCTTGTGCTTTACGCCCATGCGTTCAAGGTCGGCCACGACATCGCGCTGACCCGAGAAGAGCAGGCCATTCCAGTTCTGCAAGGGGCTGCGGCCCAGATTCAGACAGGGTTGCTGCTCGAAATGAGGCGCGCCGAGCAGCTGTCCTTTCAGGTCGTAAGTCCAGCGATGAAGCGGACAGACGATCTGGCGGGCATTGCCCCGACCGTTGAGCATGATGGCCTGCCGGTGCCGGCAGACGTTGGAAAGGAGCTCGAGCCCCTGTTCGCCCCGTACGAGAAGGCGGCCCTCCTTCTCGGCCGCGAGCGCGTGGTAGTCCCCGGGTTCCGGGACCATGAGTTCATGGCCAACGTAACCAGGACCATGCCTGAACAGGATCTCGATTTCACGCTCGTAGAGCGCTTGATCGAAATACGCCGAAACCGGAAGCTGGGCTGCAGAGCGCTGCAGATGATCCCGACGCCCGAGGTCCGACATGATTCGACCTCCGTAGGGGTGAGTTGTGGGGGAGGGGAGTCTACCCTCGATCAGCCTGGGTGGGTAGCCGCGCCCATGCCCTACACTAGGAGGCTTGACGACTCCTGCGGCGCCTGGCTGATGGTCATGGTGCCCCACATCCATGGCCAGCCCCTCCGCCGGATCATCCGCAACCCCGCCAGACGAACCTTCTCCCGATTCGGCCGTTCCGCCGGCATCCTTCGAGGCTGCACTCGAGGAACTGGAAGCGCTCATCCAGGAGATGGAGTCGGGGCGACTGTCGCTTGAAGCGTCTGTAGGGGCTTATCGACGAGGTGCCCATCTGGTGGCCTTCTGCCGTGAGAATCTCGCACGCGTGCAGCAACAGGTCCGTGTACTCGAAGGCGATCTTCTCAAGCCTTTCGATGGTCAGACGGGTCAGGGAGGCAGCTGAGCATGCCCGCGCCGGCACTGTCCGACTGGATGGCCACCATCCTGGCGCGGACCGAGGCTTGCCTCGAAACCCAGCTCGCCACCACCACGGCGCCAGAGGGTCTTGCAACCCTGAACGCAGCCATGCGACATGCCGTGCTCGAGGGCGGAAAGCGGATACGTCCATTGCTGGCCCATGCGGCGGGCGATCTGACCGGTGCCGCGCCCGCAGCCCTGGACAGGGCGGGCTGCGCGGTCGAACTCATTCATGCCTACTCCCTGGTGCATGACGACATGCCCTGCATGGATAACGACGTGCTTCGTCGTGGCAAGCCCACCGTGCACGTGGCCTATGGCGAGGCCATGGCCATGCTTGCAGGTGACGCCCTGCAGGCCCTGGCTTTCGATGTGCTCGCGCAGGCGGTCGACTGTGGCGTCGGCGCTCGTGCGGTTGTGCGCATGGGGGCCGAGCTCGCCCGCGCGGCGGGAGTGATCGGCATGGCAGGGGGGCAGGCCATCGATCTGGCCTCGGTTGGAGAGAGGCTTAGCCGAGAGCAGCTCGAGGACATGCATCGTCGCAAGACGGGGGCTCTGCTGGGCGCTGCGGTCCGTCTGGGAGCCTGGTGCGGAGGCCCTCTCGAACCGTCGCACCAGCAGTCGCTGGAGACCTACTGTGCTGCCATTGGTCTGGCATTCCAGGTGATCGACGATGTTCTGGATGTGGAGGCTGACAGTGCCACTCTTGGCAAGACGGCCGGCAAGGACGCCCAGAACGACAAGCCGACCTATGTGTCCCTGTTGGGTCTGTCCGAGGCTCGCGCCCTGGCCGAGGCCCTGCGCATGGATGCTCATACCGCTTTGCAGCCTTTTGGTTCGCGCGCCCTGCGTCTGGGCGAGCTGGCCGACCTGATCGTGTTGCGCCGCTCTTGACTCCTGGCCCGGATAGGGCCAATGTCGGAAAAAAACGGGGACGACCCATGACAACCACCTCCTCCTTCAGGCTGCTCGAGACCATCAGTGAGCCGGCCGATCTGCGCAAACTCGAGCGGGCACGCCTTCCGGCGCTCGCCGATGAGCTTCGGTCCTTCATCCTCGAATCGGTCGCCCGAACCGGAGGGCATCTCTCGAGCAACCTCGGCACGGTCGAGCTTGCCATTGCCCTGCACCATGTCTTCAACACGCCTCGCGACCGCATCGTCTGGGATGTCGGGCACCAGTCCTATCCTCACAAGGTGCTGACCGGCCGGCGCGATGCAATGGCCGGGTTGCGCCAGTACGGCGGCATTTCAGGCTTTCCAAAGCGTTCCGAGAGTGAGTACGACACCTTCGGAACGGCCCATTCCTCGACCTCCATTTCGGCCGCGCTCGGCATGGCAGCGGCATCGCGCAACCTCGGCGAGAACAAGGGCCCGGGGCGGCGGCGACATATCGCGGTGATTGGCGATGGCGCCATGACCGCCGGCATGGCCTTCGAGGCGATGAACAATGCCGGGGTCACGCCGGACATCGATCTGCTGGTCATCCTGAACGACAACGACATGTCGATCTCGCCGCCGGTCGGGGCACTCAACAAATACCTCGCGCGGGTGCTCTCAGGGCGTCAGGTGTCCATGGCGCGTGATATGGCCCGATCCGTGCTCTCGCGTGTGCCGCCGGTCTATGAGCTTGCCAAGCGGCTGGAAGAACACGCCAAGGGCATGGTGGTCCCTGCCACCATGTTCGAGGAGTTCGGTTTCAATTACTTCGGACCGATCGACGGGCACGATCTTGATGCGCTGGTGCCCACCTTGCAGAACCTGCGCGAAATGCACGGCCCGATCTTCCTGCATGTCATCACCCGCAAGGGGCAGGGCTACAAGCTGGCCGAGGCGGATCCCATCCTGTATCACGGGCCGGGCAAGTTCGATCCGACCGAGGGCATCCGCAAGGCTGCGGCGGGCAAACCGACCTACACCCAGGTCTTTGGCGACTGGCTCTGCGATATGGCCGCCCTCGACGAACGGGTGGTCGGTGTGACCCCGGCCATGCGGGAGGGATCGGGTCTGGTGGAGTTCGAGCGGCGCTTTCCGCAGCGCTACTTTGATGTCGGAATTGCCGAACAGCATGCGGTCACGTTCGCAGCCGGCATGGCCTGCGAGGGGCTGAAGCCGGTGGTGGCGATCTATTCCACGTTCCTGCAGCGTGGCTACGACCAGCTCATCCACGATGTTGCGCTACAAAACCTGCCGGTGGTGTTCGCCATCGACCGTGCCGGCCTGGTGGGCGCCGATGGGGCCACTCACGCCGGCAATTACGATCTCGCCTATCTGCGCTGCATTCCCAACATGGTTGTGCTTGCTGCCTCAGACGAGGATGAATGCCGTCAGATGCTCTACACGGCCTTCTGTCATGAAGGACCGAGTGCCGTGCGGTATCCGCGCGGATCAGGACCTGGGGTGGCGGTCCGCAAGGACCTCACCCGCATTCCCATGGGCAAGGGCGAAGTGCGTCGTGACGGGCGTCGGATCGCGATCCTGGCCTTCGGATCCATGGTCCAGCCGGCGCTTGCGGCTGGCGAGGCCCTGGATGCCACGGTGGTGAACATGCGCTGGGTCAAGCCGGTAGATGCCGATCTGATCGAATCGCTGGCGCGGACTCACGATGCGTTTGTCACCGTCGAGGAGCACGCGATCATGGGTGGCGCAGGCAGCGCCTGCCTTGAGGCCATGGCCGAACGGGGTGTGATCCGGCCGGTGCTTCAGCTCGGGCTGAAAGACCATTACATCGATCAGGGCGACCCGGCCTTGCTGCTCAAGCTCGAAGGGCTGGATGCGGCCGGAATCGAGCGATCGATCCGGGAGCGTTTCGCAGACCTCATTGCCGGCGAGGGCGCCCCGAGACTCGTTGCCAGCCGCTGAGTTAGAGTGTCGGGCTGAACCGGGTTCGGAACGAGGCGCGAACCGCGCTGCTTCGGAGCCCGGGTACCGGTTGTTGTCTCATTTTCCGGAGCCTTCATGAATTCGCGCGACCCGCTTGCCTCGCCCATGGGCGGGGATACGGCCATGCCCGATGTCCAGGGCAGCGTCGACCACCGTCAAATGCCAATCCAGCGTGTGGGTGTGCGCGGACTCCGCTATCCCATGCTCTGGCAGGGCGGGCCCCGCACCGCAGAGATGCCCACGGTCGCGTCCTGGGGTTTGTTCGTCGCTCTTCCTGCAGATCAGAAGGGCACCCACATGTCGCGCTTTATTGCCCTGCTCGAGGAGCGCGCGCGCTCCCTGTCCATGGCCGCCATGCTGCCCCTGCATGCCCACATGCTGGAATTGCTGCAGGCCGAGTCGGGTCGGATCGAGGTCAGTTTTCCGCTGTTCCTGCGCAAAACCGCGCCAGTCTCGGGCGTGCAGAGCACCCTCGACTACGATCTGTCCATCACCATCGACGGCTCTGCCGGGTCGCCCGAACTGAAGCTGCAGGTTCTGGTGCCGGTGACCAGCCTGTGTCCCTGCTCCAAGACCATCTCCGACTATGGCGCGCACAACCAGCGATCGCATGTCACCGTGCAGGCAGTGCTCGAGCCGGATACCGAGCTCGACGTCCAGGACCTGATCGAACGTATCGAGCAGCAGGCCTCCTGCGAGCTGTACGGTCTGCTGAAACGGGTCGATGAAAAGCATGTCACCGAGCGGGCCTACGACAACCCCAAGTTCGTCGAAGACCTTGTGCGGGATGTGGCTGCCACCGTGCGGGCCACGCCAGGCATCCGCTCATTCGTGGTTGAAGGCGAGAACTTCGAGTCCATCCACAACCACTCGGCCTACGCCTGCATCCTGTCCTGAGCGGCACGGCTGAGGCAGACGGGTCAATCCGGTCTCAGCAGACAGGCGAATCCTGTTTCAGATCAGGACAAGGCTGTTTGCAGACCGGCCTCGGGCTGCTCAGACCCCTGCAAGCCACCGATTGCGCTGAATGAGCGCGCGTGTGGCCCTTGCGCCATCCGCAGTCCAGCTTGATTCAAAGGTCGACTGCCAGGCCTGCAGGGCGGACATCGGCATGATCGACTCATGCTCTGCGTCAACAGGCCTCGGAACGAAATCTGCGGGCAGTTCCAGGTCGTGCAGCGCGATCTGTTCCCGATGAGTCACCTCCAGACCCTGATCGATCAGCCTGTGTTCCAGCGCCAGGTGTCCGGCTGGCCTGGCTGCGCTGGCAAGCCAGGGCGGGATTCCCGCCTCCTCTTCGCACTCGCGAATCAGGGTGCTCCATGCGGTATCGAACCCGGCGATACCGCCCGCCACCAGAGCATCAAGGCAGCCCGGATCCACCGGCTTGCGCTCT
>JBMSOD010000119.1:0-9180 GCA_049422085.1 Burkholderiaceae bacterium | reverse complement strand
AGCTCGCTGGTCGAGTTCACCATAGGTCAAGCGTCCGGCAGGACTGCTGAGCGCTTCGCGGTCGGTGCCGCGTGCCAGGGCCGCACTGAAGAGCGCGTGAAGGCTGCGCGGCCGATCGGCATAGCAGCGAAGCATGCGATTGCCATAGTGGAGTTCGTGGCGAAGGGCGAAGTGGGTATCCATGCCAGCAATGCGTCTGTGGGAGTGTCTCGGGTTCATGATGGATTCGAATGCAGTCCGAATCCCGGTTGGGGCAAGCGCCTGATTCAGCCCTGACGATCCGGGGGCAGCGGACTGGCGTCTGGAGTCTGCCTTGCAAATGATCGCATTCTCAGCAGCGTCAGCACTGCGCCTGCCAGCGCAAGCCCGGCGCCGAGCCTCAGTGCATGCGCGGCGCCCACCCATTGGCCCAGCTGCCCGAACACCAGGCTTCCGATGGGCATGGCACCAATGAACAGACCGGTGTAGATCGCGAGCACCCTGGCTCGGAAGGTCTCATGAACCGTGGTCTGGATGGTCATGTTGGTGCTGATGGCCTGCGCGATCGTTCCGAAGCCCACCATCACCATGCCCAGCACGGCAGTGGGCATCCAGGGACCCACCGCAAAAAGTGCCAGTCCGATCCCGGCACTGAAATTGCCGATCAGGGCGGTGCGCTGCAGGCGCTGCACGCCCTGACCCGAGGCGAGCAGCAGGGCCGCGGTCATGGCTCCGCCGCCCGCACAGGACAAAAAGAGTCCGACCAGTTCGGGATGCTCGCCATGGAGTTGCGCCACCGCGGCAGGCATGAGCGCACTGTAAGGCCCCACGCCAAATCCCATCAGGAAGACGCCGATCAGCATCAGATGGATGACCCGGTCACTGAAGGCCTGCTGCCAGCCCTCGATGAACTGTCGGGCAAAGGAGGTCTGCGACCGGGGCAGGATGACCGCATCCGGGGTGCGGATGCGGTGCAACTGCCAGAGCGTGGCGCAGATCGTCGCAGGATGCAGGGCCAGACAGGCTGCCTCGCCAAAGGCGCCCACCAGAAGTCCGCCGACCGCGGGACCGACAAAGCGGGCCCCATTGAGGGCGGTCGAGTGAAGCGCGACCGCATTGGGCAGCAGCGTGCGATCACGGATCATGTCGCCGATGAAGGCATGACGGATGGGCACCTCGCAGGAAAAAAGCAGGCCGCGCAGCGCCGACAGGGCGATCAACAGGGCGGGGGTCATGAGCCCGAGAGCGGTGAGGCCCGCCATGATCAATCCGAGAATCGCCACGGTGCTCAGCATGCCCAGGAGCAACAGGCGCCTCGGGTAGCGGTCGGCGATCAGGCCCGCAATGGGCGAGACAAACAGGGCGGGCGCCATCTGGACAAAACCCAGCACTCCCAGCAGTGCCACTGATCCGGTGAGGCGGTAGGCCAGCCAGCCCACGCCCACCCCATGCGCGAAACTGCCGATCAGGGCGATCGACTGACCCGTGAAATAACGCCTGAACTCCCGATGGCTCAGGGCCGGATAGCGGGCGCGCAGCCGGTCTCGCACGGTGCGGTGCTTCGCTCAGCGATGTTGGGACAAGCGGTCCAGATGCCAGGCCTCATCGCCGAACAGATTGGCCAGCCCCGCCAGTCGTCGTGCCGCCTGTCCGATCTCGGTATCCATGGTCATGCCGATGGCGCCATGCAACTGCACACCCTCCTGACCGCACTGCCGTGCTGCAGGCGACACGAAGGCCTTGGCCAGCGAGACCGCGCGGCGTCGTGCTGGCGCAGAGTCCATGAGTGCCTCGATCGCGCCATGAGCAATCGCCCGCGATTGTTCAATCGCCACATACATGTCGACCAGGCGATGCCTGAGCACCTGGTTGGCCGTGAGCGGTCGGCCAAACTGCTTGCGCTGCTGCAGGTAGTCCTTGGTCAGCGCCAGCACGCGATCCATGGTGCCCACGGCTTCTATACAAACCAGCGCCGTGACCTGATCAATGGCGGCCTCAAGGACAGGCCACAGAGCACCACCCGACCCGAGGCGGGCATGAGCGGGCAGGACCAGTTCATGCAGTCGCAGGTCGGCACTCTGGCGACCATCATAGGTGGGCAGACTGTGCAGGGTCAGGCCGGGTGTGGCCCGTGGCACGGCAAAGAGCGAGAGCCCCTGCAGGGACCTGCCTTCGCCGTGTTCGCGCGCGACCACCAGCAGGGTATCGGCCGCATCGCCGCCCAGGACCAGGGTTTTGAAGCCGTCGAGTTGCCAGCGACCGTCGGGCAGGGTCTGCGCTGTGGTTTCGATGTCGAAGGCGTCGTAGCGCCCCTGCGGCTCCCAGGCGGCCAGGGCCACCCGGCGCGAGCCCTCGGTCATGCCGCGCAGCAATTCACCTGCGGCCAGATCGCCGTCGGCATGCAGGCGCCCGAGCAGGGGCTGGCTCAGACCGACCTGCGCCAGCCAGGGTTCGAGGGCCTGCGCGCGACCCAGGGCTTCGGCCACGATGGCCGCGTCTTGCAGGTCACCAAAGCCGCCGCAGTCTTCCGGGGCGCCCAGGGCCAGCCATCCCATTTCGGCAAAAGCTGCCCAGCGCTCGGCGCTGTGGCCGTCGGCTGACGCTGCGGTGCTCTTGCGTTGCTCGAAGGTGTAGTCGCGCTCGACATAGCGTGCGGCCGCATCGCGCAACAGCGCGCGTTCATCATTCTCTGCAGAGGCGGTGGATTCAGACATCGTGGATCATCAGGAAAGAAGGTGGTGCGGAGGAAGGTCAGGCCTCAGAGGCCCAGGACCTGCTTGGCCAGCAGTTCATGCTGGACCTCGCTGCTGCCTCCGGCGATCGTGAAACCCCGGGTCATGAATCGCCTCGAGGAGGCCGCTGCCGCATAGGGATGCCGGTCGATCACGGCCGCAGGGGCTTCAGGGTCGGGCAATTCATGAAGCGCCTGGGTATCAAAGGCCAGGGTCTGAGGCCCCAGTGCATCAACCGCGAGGTTTTCGATGTCCTGGATGAGTTGACTGCCCACCAGCTTGAGCATGCCGGTCTCGGGTCCCAGGCGCTCGCCGGCTTCGGCTTTCGTGCGAAAGCGCAGCACCGTGGCCGCCAGGGTTTCCAGCCTGACCTCAAGCTCGTGAAAGCGGCGGCTGAACCAGGGCCGCTCGAAGAGCGGCATACCTGCTTCACGCACGGTCTCGCCGAGATCACGCACCTTGGCCAGGCGGCGTCGGTTCTCGGCAACCCGGGCCAGACCAAGCCGCTCGAACTCGAGCAGTGACTTGGCCAGGGTCCAGCCCTTGTTCTCCTCGCCCACTCTGTGCTCTACAGGCACGCGAACATTGTCGAAGAAGACCTGGTTGAACAGATGCCAGCCATGAATGCCCACGATCGGCCGCAGGCTGACTCCGGGCGAGTTCATCTCGATCAGCAGCACGCTGATGCCTTCCTGGGGCTTGGCACTCACATCCGTACGCACCAGGGTGAAGATCCAGTTGGCGCGATGCGCGCCTGAGGTCCAGATCTTGCTGCCGTTGACCACATAGTGCTGCGAGCCATCGGGATCGGTCTCGAGGATGGCGCGTGTCCTCAGCGAGGCCAGATCCGAGCCCGACTCGGGTTCGGAATAGCCCTGGCACCAGCGATGCTCGAGCGAGGTGATCGCGGGCAGGAAGCGCTGCTTTTGCGCATCGCTGCCGAAGCGTGCGAGGAGCGGACCCACCATGTCGAAGGTGATGCCGTTGACCTCGGGAGCATGCCCAAGCACGAGTTCGTCATGAAAGATCGCGCGTTTCCAGGCCGGCCAGCCGGTGCCGCCCCACTGCACCGGCCAGTGAGGCACCAGCCAGCCCCGCTCGATCAGCACCTGCAGCCAGGACTGCTCTTCTGCAGCGCTGACGGCCACCCCCAGGCGAGACTTTTCGCGCACCACTGCCGGAATGTGATCGCGCACGAAGGCGCGGATCTCCTGTCGGAAGGATTCGGCCTCCTGTTCGCGTTCGCTCAGGCCCTGCGCGGCTTGCATACTCGAATTCATTTCTGGGCTCCGCGGTGAAAGATGCGCTTGCCGATGGCCGCGCGGTGGACTTCGGAGGCGCCGTCATAGATACGGAAGGGCCTCAGGCGTCGCATGATGAGCGCGAGCGGCTGGTCTTCGCACATGCCCACCGCGCCGCAGATCTGTGCGGCGCGATCGGCCACCCGGTTCAGGGCTTCGCTGACAAATACCTTGGCCATTGAGGAGTGGTGCCGGATCGACTCGCCGGCATCGAGTCTGCGGGCCACATCCGCCGTCATGACACGGCTGGCATACAGATCGATATGCGAATCGGCCACCATCGCCTGGATCTGCTGATGCTCTGACAGTTTGGCGCCGAAAGAGTCTCGGCGCAGTGCGTAGTCCTGGGCGAATTCGATCGCGCGTTCGGCCAGCCCGATGCCCCGCATGCAATGGAACAATCGTGCGCCCTCCAGGCGCAGCTGGGCATAGTCAAAGCCGCGTCCTACCTCGCCGATCAGGGCATCGGCCGTTACCCGGCAGTTTTCAAACTTGATCTCGGCATGACCGCCGTTGGAAAAGGGATCGATCGAGGGCACCGCGCGCACGATGTTCATGCCGGGATTGGAGGTCTCGACAATGAACCAGCTCGCGCCCTCGGTCGTGCGCGTGACCACCAGCGCGAAGGCGGCGCCAACGGCGCCGGAGCTGAACCACTTGTGGCCGTTGATGATCCAGCCATCGCCGTCGCGTTCTGCACGCGTGCTCAGCATGCGCGGATCAGAGCCCACCCCGGGTGCGGGTTCGGTCATGGCAAAGGCTGAGCGGATCTCGCCGCGCATCAGGGGGCCGAGCCAGCGGTCTTTTTGCTGCGGTGTACCGAGCACATGCAGGGTTTCGATATTGGGCTGATCCGGTGCCGCGCAGCCCATGGCATTGGCGCCCAGAAAGCTGCGTCCGCACACTTCGAAAACCCGGGCACAATCCTGCCAGTTCAGGCCCAGGCCGCCGACCTCGGGCGGCAACTGCGGCGCCCGCAGGCCCAGCGCTTCGGCTTTGGGGCGCAACTCCTTGGTGATCTGGTCGAGCCAGTCGATGTCATGGGCTTTGCTGTAGTCCTCGCGCGGAATGCATTCCTCGTCAATGAACCGGCGTACCCGGGCGCACAGGGCGTCGAGTTCGTGGGGGGGCAGACTCGCCCGGTGACCCGCTGCGCTGTTGCCCGCACGTTCGGACTGGTTCTTTGAGGCGACTGTGGTCATGGCTGACTCCTTGATTCGGCGAGACGGGGTGGGTTGGGAGGCGAGGCCACGGCGAATGAGTTGAACCAGTCTTCGACACTCATGCCCAGACTGCCCCTGCGAATGGCTGGCTTGATTGCGGCCACGCCCTTGGCAGGCCACTGCGCCATCTCCTGCGCGAGCGTCGTACAACGGTGGATCACCTGGTCATCGGGCACCACCTCGGTGGCCACGCCCAGGCGCAGCAGTTCGGTGGCCGGGATGCGGTCTCCCATCAGGGCCAGGCGCGCCGCCACAGCCTCGGAGTGGCGCATGAGAATCCAGGCCAGGTTGTTGGGCGCTGCCATGCCCAGGCGGATCTCGGCCACCTGAAGCTGGGCTGATTGGCCAGCGATCACGACATCGCCTGCGATCGCCAGCGCAGCGCCTCCATTGATTGCATAGCGCTCAAGGGCCACCAGAACGATCTTGCGGGTGCTGGCCAGCGCCACATGCGCCTTGCGCCAGATCGTTCCGAAGTCGGCCACCCAGGCGGGCTTGGGGTCGGCATTGAATTCCTGCAGATCGAGGCCCGAGCAGAAGGTGCCGCCCTCGCCTCGCAGCAGCAGGACACGCAGGCTGTCGTCTTCTTCAGCGTCGGTCAGAGCCTTGAGAAAGGCCTGGGCAAACGGGCCATGGATCGCGTTCTTGCGCTGGGGGCGGTTGAAGACGATTTCAGCCCAGCCCTCATGCCGCCGCAACAGGACGGCGGGTGTATCGGGATCAGATCGTGCGAGATCAGGTGGGGTCGCGCCTGGGGTACTCATCAAGGATCTCCTGGTTTTTATTTTTTGATTGTCATGCTTGTCATTGTTCGAATGTACGGCGCTTTTATCCTCGCAAGGTCACGCGGTAATCCATCCATTCGGGCAAGCCGTGCGTGATGGCGCAACTGGTGGGCTGGCCCTCGAAGTCAAAGCTCGTGGTGTAGACCACCAGCAAGGCACGCCCGGCCTCGCAGCCCAGGCTGCGCGCAATTCGCGCACTGGCCGTCTCGGCACAGACGCGTACGCGGGTACGCGCGGTGCGGATGCCGAGTTCTCCGGCAATCACGGCAGCGACATCGTGCTCGACCAGGTTGCAACGGGCAATCGCGTCGCAAAACGCCGGTGGGCCCCAGGTGGTCCCGATTGCAAAGGGCTGGTCATCACACCTCCTGCGAACGGTCAGTGCCCCTGTCGCCGTGCCCTTGGCAATGCGAAGCTCGCCTGCAACCCAGGCCGGTGCAGGCCTTGGCTTGCAGGACACCAGTTCGCCGCGCGCATCGAAGCCGCGTTTGCGCATGGCTTCAAGGACGCCCACCAGCGGGGATTGCGCAACGCCACGGTCGGGTCGGGCCACGAATGAGCCCTTTCCGTTGACGGTCTGGATCAGGCCTTGGGCCTGCAACTCGCTCATGGCCTGACGTACGGTGATCCGGCTGACCCGGAATCGTCCGATCAACTCCGATTCGGAGGGAAGCCTGCTTCCGGCGTGCCAGGTCCCGCGCAGGATTTCATTGCGCAGGGTGTCACGCACCTGTTCAAAAAGACGAGGCGCGCCGGCACGGGCAATGTTGGCCGAGCTCTCGGCACTCGGCGGATCCTGAGAGTTGATCATCTAGCCTATTATGATAGGTCAAGGTCCCGGTCGTCAGCCACCGACACCGGATGACCGTCAAAGACCACCCATCAGGAGACATGGATGTCCGAAGCCATGAGTTCAACCGCGATTCCCGCCTTCGTGCACACCGGGGTGTGCGACCTGTTCGAGATCCCGCATCCGGTCTTTGCCTTCACCCATTCGGTGCCGACCGTCGCTGCGGTCTCACGCTCGGGAGGCCTGGGTGTTTATGGCGCGACCCGCCGCACGCCGCAGGAGATCGCCACCGAACTGGCCGAGATCAGGCGGCTGGCGGGCAAGGCGCCGATTGGTGTCAATCTGGTGCTGCCTCCGGGCATGCCCGAGGACAATGATCCGGGCGCGCTGACCCGCGACCTGCCCGCGCGCCATGTGGACTTCGTGAAGGGTCTGTATGACAAGTACGGCGTACCCGCGCCCAAACGCAAAGGCATGAGGACCCGGTTCCTTCGATCCAACGAGATCGCACGGGAGCAGATGAAGGTGGTGCTCGAGTCGGACGTTCAGGTGGTGGCGTGCGGCATCGGGGCCCCGGCCGACTTTGTCGAGGCCTGCAAGCGTCAGGGCAAAAAAATCATCGCCCTGTGTGGCTCGCCCAAGCATGCCCGTCGCGCTTTGACCGCGGGCGCCGATGTACTCGTCGCGCAGGGCCATGATTCGGCGGCACATACCGGGCCGATCGGCACGTTTTCACTGGTGCCGCAGGTGGTGGATCTTGCGGGCAGTGTGCCCGTCCTGGCGGCAGGCGGGGTGATGACAGGGCGCCATGTGGCCGCAGCGCTGGCCCTCGGCGCCCAGGGTGTCTGGACGGGAAGCCTCTGGCTTGCGACCGAGGAATACAACATCCATCCGCTTCATCTGAAGAAGCTGATCGCCGCTGGCAGCGAGGACACCGTGATCACACGGGCCGAGAGTGGCAAGACCTTCCGGCAGCTGCGCTCGGCGTGGAGCGAGGAGTGGGCCGCACCGGATGCGCCCAGGCCCTTGGCCATGCCCTATCAGGACATGCTGGTGGGGGATCTGCTGGGTGCAATCGAGGATCATGAGGTTGAACCACTGATGCACTATGCGGTTGGTCAGGGCGTTGCCTGGATCCGGGAGCGTCAGCGGGTCGACCAGGTCTTTGCCCAGCTGGTTCAGGAGTCACGCCAAGCGCTGCAGGCCCTCAAAAGGCTCTGAAATCAGATAGCGCGGTGCCGATGAACCCGTCCTGTTCAGGTTCATCGGAGCGGATCAGACTGTCCGGCCTCGGGCCTCGCGTGCAGCAGCCAGCAACAGCCAGGCCCCGATGAGGGCGGGCACGACGGCCAGGACGGCGTAGGTTCGGCCATGGCTGCCGACTGGCCCGACCAGGGCCGAAAACAGCATGGGGCCTGCCATCGCACCCAAAAAGGTCAGGAACTGCGTTCCTGCAGTGACCT
Source organism: Burkholderiaceae bacterium (assembly GCA_049422085.1). Classification (GTDB taxonomy): domain Bacteria; phylum Pseudomonadota; class Gammaproteobacteria; order Burkholderiales; family Burkholderiaceae_E; genus UBA4615. The sequence continues at coordinate 907 of JBMSOD010000119.1, read as the reverse complement.
GGGCGAGCTCGGCAGGCGGGACCCGATGGGCCAGTTCGGCAAAGTACACGCCGTTCCAGGCCATCGCGGTCGCGGCGCAGGCCATCGCGGCCAGCAGGGCCAGGATCGCGGGCGAACCCACCGGCAACAGTCCCAGGGTTGCAGCACAGCCGCCCATGGCCAATCCAAGGAGCCCAAGCAGCCGCAGGGGGGACACCCAGCTGTCGGCGACCTGACCCCACCCGATCCGGCTCAGCACACTCAGGATCTGTGCGCTTGACAGGACGCCAGCAGCCGCGGCAAGGGTCATGCCGTGCTCGAGCTTGAGGTAGGACACCAGGAACGTGACGAAACACAACTGCGTCATGGAATAGGCCAGCGATGCCAGGGCCAGCCTTCGTACGGCGGGCAGGGCCCAGATCCGGGCCAGAGGAGCCAATGCCCTGCCTGCGACACTCGAGGCCCCGGCAGGGGTCGGTTCAGAGGCGATGGCATTCAGGCCCAGCGTGAACTGAAGCAGGACCAGCAGGACAGCGCATCCAGCAGCCAGTACCACCAGGACACCCGGCCAGTCGAGCCAGAGCAGCAATGCTGGAATGCTGAGGCCAGCGAGCCCCACACCGATCGGGACGCCGGTCTGCTTGATCGAAAAGAAGAGGCCTCGGCGATGCGGTGGAGCGTGTCGCGCCAGGATCATGGAGGCGCTGGGATTGGGCAGGCCGTAGCCGGCGCCAATAGCCAGCGCCGCGATCGCCAGACCAGGCATGGCCCAGAGGACAAGGCTGTCGGGGGGTGACTCAGGCGAGGCGGTCATCTTGCCTGCCAGCGCTGCTGCAAACAGGCCGACGATGCACGCCCCCAAGGCCATCTGACTGACCCGGATCGGGCCATGGCGTGCAGTCAATGCACCCGCAAGAAGTCTTGCGGG
>JBMSOD010000118.1:0-9292 GCA_049422085.1 Burkholderiaceae bacterium | reverse complement strand
GTCCCGCCGAGGCGTTGGGAAAGAAGAGTTGCTCGCCGTTGATCTGGTAGGCCGCGATGGCGGACTGCCCGGCAGGCGACACCAGCCAGTCGATGAAGCGCTGACCCGCTGTGTGCCTGACATGCGCATGACGCGCCGGATTGACCAGAATGACGCCGTATTGGTTGAAGAGGCTCGGATCCCCCTGCACCAGAGGCACGAGATCACCACGATTCCTGAAGGCGAGCCAGGTACCCCGGTCGGTCAATGCATAGGCCCCCTGCGCCGAGGCCAGATTGAGGGTCGGCCCCATGCCCGAGCCCGTCTCGCGATACCAGCTGCCTTTGGCTGCGGCGAGATCAATACCGGCCGATGTCCAGTAGCGCAGCTCGGCGGCATGGGTGCCGCTCTTGTCGCCCCGAGACGCAAACGGCGAGCGCGCTGCGGCGATCGCCCGCAGTCCGGCCAGCACATCCTTGCCAGCCGCCCGCGCAGGGTCGGCCTTTGGGCCCACGATGATGAAGTCGTTGTACATCACTGCCAGGCGCTTCACGCCGTAGCCCTCGCTGACAAAGCGCTGCTCTGCAGGTTCATCATGCACGAACACCACATCGGCATCGCCCCGGCGCGCGATATCCAGGGCCTGTCCGGTACCCAATGCCACGACCCTGACCGAGATGCCCGACTCACGGGTGAAGATCGGCAACAGGTGTCTGAACAGGCCCGATTGCTCAGTGGAGGTGGTGGAGGCCACGGTGATGAAACCACCGGCAGCACCGGCATCCGATTGGGCGAACGCCGGCGTTGCAATCGAAATCAGTCCCAAGAGCCCCGAGACGACGAGGCCACGACACCGGGAGACAAGAAGGTTCATGGCAAGGCATGCTCCAGAAAGCGCCGCGCTTCTGGGGATCGCGGCTGTTGAAAAAATTCATCGGCCGGGGTGACCTCGGTCAGCCGGCCTTCATGCAGGAAAATCACCTGATCGCTCAGCCGCCGCGCCTGTCCGAGCAGATGGGTTGACATCACCAGGCGAATGCCCGATCCAGCCATCGATCTGAGGCAGGACTCGATCAGGGCGAGCGAGCCCGGATCGACGCTGGCACAGGGCTCATCAAGCAGCAGCAATTCCGGCTGCAGAAGCCAGGCCCGCGCCAGCGCCAGTCTTTGCTGTTCGCCGCCAGAGAGCACCCGGGCAGGACGGTCGGCCAGATCTGAAAGCGCAAGCTGCTCGAGCATGGATTGAATGCGCTCGGGCGCATCAGGCTCGCTCGCAGGGCGACCTGCCTGGCCTGCAGCAGCCAGGGCCCAGGCGAGATTGCCTCGTACCGAGCGTCTGAGCAGAACAGGGCGCTGAAACACCATGGCCTGGCGCAGCGCACGAGGCCACAGAATCTGACGCCCGCCCACCTGCTGCAGGCCGTGAAGGCAGCGCAGCAGCAGGCTCTTGCCCGCGCCATTGGCCCCCAGCACGGTGGTGACAGGGCACAGTGGAAGCGCCGCATCCAGGCCTTGAAGGACTTCCCTGGAACCGAGCCTCAGACGAAGATCCTGCAAGCGGACCAGCAATGGAACGTCGGCCCTTCCGGCAAGAATGTTGGTCCTTCCGTCAACGGGCACCGCGGTCGCCCCTGCCTGCTCATCCATGGCGGGAGACGCTCCAGTGACGCACGGCCAGCGCCAGGGCATTGGCGAGCAGCACCAGCGTGACCAGAAGCAGGCCGAGGGCGAGTGCCAGGGGAAGATCGCCCTTGCTGGTCTCGAGCGCGATCGCGGTGGTCATGACCCGCGTGACGCCATCAATGTTGCCCCCGACCACCATCACGGCCCCGACTTCGGAAGCAGCTCTGCCGAACCCGGCCAGCACGACGGTGAACAGGGAGTAGCGCAGATCCCAGAGCAGCGTCAGCAGACTGCGCCAGGGCGGCAGGCCAAGCGAGAGGAAAAGATCGTGGTAGTCGGCCCAGCCGTCTTCACAGACCTGGCGCGACAGCGCAGCAATGACAGGTGCAACGAGCAGGGTCTGCGCGATCAGGATGGCGCCCGGGGTAAAGAGCAGCCCCAGATTACCGAGCGGGCCCGCCCTTGAGAGCAGCAGATAGACCGCCAGGCCCACCACCACACTGGGCAGACCCAGCAGGGCATTGAGCACCGCCACCAGGATGCCGCGCCCTGGAAAGCGGGTCACGGCCAGCCATGCGCCCATTGGCAGTCCAAGCAGCGCGCCAAGCGCAGTCGCACCCAGAGCGAGCTGAATCGACAGGCCGATGATGCGGTAGAGCTCCGGATCGCCCGAAAGCGCCAGAGCCGCCGCCAGCTGAAGACTTTGCAAAAATTCCATGGAATTGCCAAATTTCCGTAGAATTGTAAACCAGCCTTCTCACTCTCCCAGTCATCACGCCTTGCCAGCCCGTACCCACGCCCGTACCCACGATTCAGGGTCGGTTGAACCGCCCTCACCGTCCGCACCTCACCTGACGGTTGCAGAGGCGGCGCAGTTGCTGCGCATCAGCACACGGCAGGTCTACGATGGCGTAGCGCGCAAGGGTCTGCCCCATCTGCGGGCCGGTGGCCGCCTGCTGTTCGAGCCTGCTGCCCTGATGCAGTGGCTGCGATCCGGAGGCGACCCCGCCTCGAGTCCTCCACCCCCAGTGGTCGGCGGCAGTCACGATCCTCTCTTCGAATGGGCAGTCCGCGAATCGGGTTGCGGTCTTGCACTGCTCACCGCAGGCAGTGCCGACGGAATCGAGCGCATGGCCCGGGGAGAGGTCTGCGCTGCCCTGGTGCACCTGCCCTCGAATGACCTGCAGGAGTTCAATCGTGAAGCCGTCATGGCGCGTCTGTCTGGACAGAACGTGGCGCTCTTGCAGTGGGCCCATCGCGAACAGGGCTGGATGGTCCTGCCCGGCAACCCCAAGGGGATCCGGGCGACGCAGGACCTGACACGCAAAGGCGTGCGGGTGGCGCTGCGCCAGCCGGGCGCGGGCAGCGCCGTGCTGCTCGAACGGCTGCTCGACAGAGCAGGGCTGTCGACAGGGCAACTGCGGGCAGGCCCGCGATGCCATGGCGAAGACCATGTGGCCCAGGCGGTCCGGGGCGGTCAGGCGGATGTGGGCCTGGGCGCACGGGCGGCTGCGCAGGCCGCAGGACTGGACTTTATCCCGGTGATCCAGGAGCGGCTCGACCTCATCGTTCATCGAGCCGCGTGGTTCGAGCCTGCCCTGCAGACCCTGTGGCAACTGGCCCAGTCCAGGCGGCTTCGCGATCAGGCCGGTCGGCTCGGCGGCTATCAGCTCAACGGACTGGGTACGGTCATCTGGAACGCCGGCCCCTAGGGACGCACAGGGCCTTGTGGCAGACTGCCCTTCAGCCGTCGCGCCAACAGATCACACCAAGGAGACCCCATGAGCTGGCAGCCTGAACTCGACGAACTCGAGCGTCGTCGTGCGTTTGCAAAACAGATGGGGGGCGCGGACAAGGTCAAGCGCCAGCATGATGGTGGGCGCCTCACCGTGCGTGAGCGGATCGATGGCATGCTCGATCAGGGCAGTTTTCAGGAGGTGGGCACCCTCTCGGGCATCGGCGAGTACGACCCGAACACCAATGAACTCACCCAGGTCACTCCGGCCAACTGCGTCTTCGGACGCGGCACGGTGGAAGGCCGATCGGTGGTGGTGGTGGGCGATGACTTCACGGTCCGCGGAGGCTCAGCCGATGCCTCGATCAGCGCCAAGCCGCTGATGGCCGAAGACCTTGCAGGCGAATTCCGCCTGCCCATCATCCGCATCATCGAAGGCTCGGGCGGTGGTGGCTCGGTCAAGACGATCGAAACCAAGGGTGCAGCTAATCTGCCTGGCGGTGTGGGCGGTACCCGCGGCTTTTACATGATGACCGCCAACCTCGCCCAGGTGCCGGTGGTGGGCATTGGCATCGGATCGGTCGCGGGCCTGGGGGCGGCACGACTCGCCTCCACGCATTTCTCGATCATGACCCATGCCTCGGCCATGTTCGTGGCCGGCCCGCCCGTCGTGGCCCGACTGGGGCAGCCCCTCACCAAGCAGGAACTGGGCGGCACCGACATCCAGACCCGAAGCGGGGCGATCGACAATGCAGTCGAAACCGAGGCCGAGGCCTTCGAGCAGGCCCGACGCTTCCTGTCCTACCTGCCTTCGTCGGTGCATGAACTGCCCCCGGTCAGCGAGTGCACCGACGATCCGAAGCGCGTCGACGAAAAACTGCTGAGCGTGATTCCGCGCAACCGACGTCAGATCTACAAGGTGCGACCCATCATCGAGTCGGTGGTTGATCAGGGTTCCTTCTTTGAAATGGGCCGCAACTTTGGCCGTTCGATCGTGGCCGGTCTGGCGCGCTTCAATGGCCATCCGGTACTGCTCTTTGCCAGCGACCCGTACATCAACGGTGGCAGCTGGAATGCCGAGACCTGCCAGAAGGTGGTGCGCTTTGTCGATCTGGCCGAGACCTTCCATCTGCCGGTGGTCTACCTGATGGACTGTCCGGGCTTTCTGATCGGACTCGAGGCCGAAAAGACCGCGACCATCCGGCATGGCGTACGCGCGATGGCCGCCATGAACCAGACCTCGATTCCGTGGTGCACGGTGATCATGCGCAATGCCTATGGTGTGGCCGGAGCGGCGCATCAGCCCGGCGGGCGCCTGTCGCTGCGGTATGCCTGGCCTTCGGCCTCCTGGGGATCGCTGCCGCTCGAAGGCGGCATCGAGGCAGCCTATCGTGCCGACATCGATGCTGCCGAAGACAAGGCGGCCAAGATGAAGGAGATCGAGGATAGGCTCAATGCGCTGCGTTCGCCCTTCAGGACGGCAGAGAAGTTCTGGGTTGAGGAGATCGTCGATCCGCGCAAGACCCGCGAGCTGCTCTGCGACTTCGTGAAGCTCGCCCGACCCGCGCTCACCACAGGCCGGGTCAAGCTCTCGATGCGGCCCTGAGGGTCGCAGGCCTCTGCGAGCCCGAAGGCAGACCCGGGCTCAACGCACTTCTCAGGCTCGATCGTCGGGTCAGGCGTCGCGCCAGGGCCCGAACCAGCCGAGTCCGGCGCGGGTGCCGCCCGGCGCGCTGCCCGCCGCCGGCCGGTACTCGCAGCCCCCCCAGCCCTGCCCGCCGCCCGCCGCCGCCACCTCGTCGATCACCTGGAACAGGTAGGGATAGTTCATCTCGCCCAGATCGGGCTCGTGGCGTTGCGGCACGCCCGCAATCTGAAAATGCCCCACCCGCCCGGTGGGCAGGTACTGGCGGATCTTCATGGCCACATCGCCCTCGACGATCTGGCAGTGATAGAGGTCCATCTGCACCTTCAGGTTGGGGGCGCCAATGGCCTGCACGATGCGGTGGGCTTCGTCCTGGCGGTTCAGAAAATAGCCGGGAATGTCGCGTGTGTTGATCGGCTCGATCAGCAGATCGACGCCCTGCGTTGCCGCAAGGGGCGCCGCCCAGGCGAGGTTGGTTTCGTAGGTCGCCTGCATGCTCGCCCTGGCCTCGGGCGAAAGATCGGAGCTGGCCAGCCCGGCCATCACATGCACCCGAGGACAATTCAGTCGGGCGGCCGCGTCCAGTGCGCGCGGCAGCGCCTGTCGGAACTCAGCCTCGCGTCCGGGAATCGCGGCCAGGCCGCGCTCGCCCTTTGAAAAATCACCCGGCGGTGCGTTGAACAGCACCTGCTGCAGGCCTTCACCTGCCAGCCGTGCCGCGATCTCATTCAGATCGAATTCATAGGGAAACAGGAACTCCACCGCCTTGAAGCCATCGCGGGCGGCTGCGGCAAAACGGTCCAGAAACGCATGCTCCGGATAGAGCATGCTGAGATTGGCGGCGAAACGGGGCATGGGACGGGCTCTGAGTTTTGGCTCAAGTATGCTCCTGTCATGAACGCTTCAAATGCCCATCCCCACGCCCCTGCCCCTGCCCCTGTCGCAGGCTCAGCCACCTCGGCGCTCGGCACCAGGCTCGCAAACACCGTCGTGCTTGTCACCGGCGCCAGTCGCGGCATCGGTGAAGCCATCAGTCGGGCCTGCGCCCTGCAGGGGGCCACGGTGGTGCTTTCGGCCACGCGGCAGGACCTGCTCGAACAGGTGCGCTCCGATCTGATCGCGCAGGGCGTGCCCGCTGAACGTCTTGATGTGATGCCGCTCGATGTCACCGACCGCGCCGCCTGCATTGCCACCGTGCAGTCGATCCAGACCCGGCATGGGCGCCTCGATGCGCTGGTCAACAATGCCGGCATCTACCAGTCCAAGCGATTCCTCGATTACACGCCCGAGGATTTTCAGCGGCTGCTTGATGTGAACCTGTTTGGCCTGCTGCATATGACTCAGGCGGTGCTGCCCGCCATGCTCGAGCGGGGCTACGGCCGCATCCTCAATATCGCCTCCACTGCGGGCAAATGGGGCTCGCGCAACCAGAGCGCGTACAACACCAGCAAACATGCGGTGGTGGGACTCACCCGCTGCGTGGCCATGGAAACCGCGGCCCAGGGCGTCACGGTCAATGCGATCTGCCCGGGCTTCGTGCAGACCGATATGGTCGAGACCCTCAAGGCCGGCTATGCCAAGGCCACCGGAAGCGATGGCAGCGAAGTGATCTCTGCAGTCCTCGGCCGTATTCCAATCGGCCGGGTGCTGCAGGCCGAAGAGATCGCGTCGCTCGCGCTGTACCTGGTGTCGAGCGAATCCTCGGGCATGACCGGTCAGTCGCTGCTGGTCGATGGCGGCATGCTGATGTGCTGAGTGCGCAAGGCGCGGGCGAGCCCGGCTGCGCGCAATCGCCGGTACAGCGTGCGCTCGCTCATGCCCAGTTGACGCGCCAGTTCGGCGCGTGAGCCCTGCCACTGGCCTACCCATGTGGCGAGTGCAGCAGCCTCATCGGAGGCTGCTGTCGCAAGTCCGGCAGACTCAGGTCCGGCAGACTCAGAACCCGGGGGCTTAGACGCGACTTCAGCCGCACGGGGCGAGCGTGTCAGGGATGCCTGCTCGACCGATGAGGGGGATGTTGAGGGGGATGTCACAGGCAATCCGCCCTGCAACAGATGCGTCGGCTCGATCGGCTCGCCGGCCGAGTAGAGCGAGGCCCGATCCAGGACATTGCGCAACTCGCGAACATTGCCTGGCCAGTCATGGTGCGCCAGCAAATCCAGTGCCGGCTGAGTGATCGGTTCGTGGCGGGTGGCCAGGCTGCCTCGGGTGCGCTGGAGCAGCGCCCGCGCAATCTCGGGAAGGTCCTCCAGACGCTCGCGCAAGGATGGCAGCCGGACAGGAAAGGTACTGATGCGAAAGTAGAGGTCCTGCCGGAAACGTCCGTCCTGCACCATGACAGCCAGAGGCTGATGGGTCGCACACACCAGCCGGAAATCCGCCTGCATCTGCTCCAGTCCACCCACCCTGCGGAACATGCCGGACTCGATCAGGCGCAGCAGCTTGACCTGCATCGATAAAGGCACGTCGCCGATCTCGTCCAGAAAGAGGGTGCCTCCCTGCGCGGCCTCGACCAGCCCGGTCTTGCGTGCAAGCGCCCCTGTGAATGCGCCTTTCTCGTATCCGAACAGCTCGCTCTCGAACAAAGACTCGGTCAGCCCGGAACAATCGACCACCACGAACGGCCCCTGACGACGTTCACTGGCCTCGTGCACGGCGCGTGCGAAGAGTTCCTTGCCCGTGCCGGACTCCCCGAGCAGCAGCACGGGAAGCATGGAGGGGGCCACCCGCTGCACCGCCGACATGGCCGCCTGAAAGGCAGGGCTCCGGCCTACCGGCCCTGTCGGAACGCCCTGCCGGTCCCGGACCACGCGCGGCACCAGCCGTTCGACATAGGCGCTGATCGCGTGGGCCTGATCCAGGATCGGTCTGACCTCGATGTCGAGCACACTCTGCTCGGCCCGTGCCCGGCCCGCCCCCGGCGTCATTGCATGCAGTGCCGTTGCCGGCGCCCTCGACGAGGCCGCCTCGCGCATCGGACAGACCCGCCCGAGCTCGTCACAGGGCGCATCGAGACCGTGCGACACCTCGAAGCACTTGCGACCAATGCAATCACGGTCGGCCACCCCGAACTGCCGCCGATAGGCGGTATTGACCGCCAGAAGGGTGTGATCGGGCGCAATCACCGCCACGGGCGAGCGCTCATGCTCCAGATAGGAGACCAGCGCCTGATTGGTGGGATTCAGTGGCATGCCGACATTCTGCCATATGCCACATCACTGCCAAATATCATTATCTGCCAACTTAATCTGCCATAACTGCCATAAATCATGACCCGACAGCATGAATCCCTGCAGCCCGGAAATTGCCGCAGCGGCCTCGTATCGGACAGAAACCCGCATGAACAGGACCTTTGAGACTCAATGACCCTGCGGTGGCATGAATCTTGGTTAAAGCAGGTCTCACCCCGATGCCCACTGCCACGGAGCCGCCCATGATCCTCAAGCCCCTGACCGATGCCCTGTCTGTTGCCGCCCAGATCAAAACCGATGACCTCGAGGCGATTCGTGCTGCCGGCTTTCGAAGCATCGTCTGCAATCGACCGGATGGCGAAAGCCCGGATCAGACCGACTGGGACACCGTGGCCACGGCGGCACGCGCCATGGGGATGGAGGTGGCCTGGCTGCCGGCAGAAACCGGCAAGGTGACCAATGCCCAGGGCGAAGCCTTTGGCCAGATGCTTGAGGGTCTGCCCAAGCCCGTTCTGGCCTACTGCCGCAGCGGTCTGAGGTCGAGCACGATGTGGGCTCTGTCACAGGCAGGCCGCCAACCCACCGAGGCCATCCTGGCCCGGACCCAGGCGGCCGGCTATGACCTGAGCGCCATGGCCCAGCGCATCACCGACCTGGGGGCGGCCAGGGCGAGCGCAGCCGCGCAGGGCCGCATGCAGATCGAAGGCTTCTTCGATGCTGGCACCTGGACAGTGAGCTACATCGTGATGGACACCGCCACCCGCGAGGCGGCGATCATCGACAGCGTGCTCGACTACGACCCCAAATCGGGTCGCACGCGCACCGCCAGTGCCGACCGCCTGGTCGATCGCGTCCAGGCCCTGGGCGCGAAGGTGCAGTGGCACCTCGAAACCCATGTGCACGCGGATCATCTTTCGGCTGCTGCCTATCTGCGCCGCAAGGTGGGCGGAAAGATCGCCATCGGCCATCAGATCACCACGGTGCAAAACGTCTTTGCCGATCTGTTCAATGCCGAACCGGGCTTTCGGCGAGACGGCAGCCAGTTCGATCATCTGCTTCAGGATGGCGAGACCTTCCGGATCGGCCAGCTTCAGGCGCGCGCCCTGCATACCCCCGGGC
>JBMSOD010000117.1:0-9346 GCA_049422085.1 Burkholderiaceae bacterium | reverse complement strand
CGACGAAGCCGCCGGCGACCCCGAGCACGGCATCGCACCGGGCACGGCCTGGGCCGACGTGCCGATGAACTGGACCTGTCCGGAATGCGGCGCGCGCAAGGAAGACTTCGAGATGGTTGAGCTCTGACGCCTCAGTCTGGAGCCTGGTCGTATCGTGTCCAGGTCTGTTCGCCGGTTCATCGGGCCGCCCTAGTGCGGCGCAATGCCCCAGGGCACAAGGACAGGCATGAGCGACATTCCTTCGATCGCCGGACTGAAAGTACTGGTCATCGACGATAGCAACACCATCAGGCGCAGCGCCGAGATTTTTCTTGGTCAGGCCGGATGCCAGGTGATCCTCGCCGAGGATGGGTTCGATGCTCTGGCCAAGGCGGCAGATCATGAGCCAGACCTGATCTTCTGTGACGTCCTGATGCCCAGGCTTGATGGCTATCAGGCTTGTGCCCTGATCAAGAAGAGCGCGCGCCTTCACCAGACGCCGGTCGTGATGTTGTCGAGCAAGGATGGTCTGTTCGACAGGGCGCGGGGTCGTCTGGTGGGATGCGAGGACTATCTCGCCAAACCGTTTTCCAAGGACAGTCTGCTGCGAACCGTGGCTCGCCACGCCAGGCGCGCGGTGGAAGCCTGAGGCTTGTTGAGCAGGGCCTGAGATGGCGCCAGAGCCAAAAAATACGACCGGTTTGGCGATCCATGCTGAGTCGGCCGCTGGTGCTGCGGCCGCTGGCGCTGCGATTGCTGGTGCTGCGGCTGCGGGCGCGGGCGCGGGCGGGTCGACCACCCAGATTCTCGTGGTGGATGATTCCGCCACTGAGCGCCATCACCTGGTGGGACTGCTCAGACGTCAGGGGTTTGATGTTCGCACTGCCGACGACGGTCTGCAGGCGATTGCCCGCATCCGAAGCCATCGCCCCGCACTGATCGTCATGGATGTGGTGATGCCGGGCGCCAACGGATTTCAGGTCACGCGTGCGCTGGCCAGGGATCCTGAAACACGCGACATCCCGGTCATCCTGTGCACCACCAAGGATGCCGAAACCGATCGTATCTGGGGCTTGCGCCAGGGCGCGCGCGCCTATGTCACCAAGCCGGTTGATGCCGCCGAACTTCTGGCGCGGATCGCGGAGTTGCTGAAATGACGGCAGACCGTCCCGATCAGGCCAAGAGCTCCCATTCCCATCTGGGGGTTCGCATTGCCGATCGATCCTGTCTGGTGGACCTTGCACTGGCCGGAGAACTGATGCCCGTGCCCGAGCGCGTGTTGCCTGTTCCGCTATCCCAACCCTGGTTGATCGGGGTGTTCAGCCTGCGCGGACAGTTGATGACCTTGATCGATCTGGCGCGCTACCGCGGCTGGGGACAGTCCGAGTTGGGCAAGGGGTCACGGGTCCTCGCATTCGGGTCGGTGCTGCGCTTCAATGCTGCGATCCTGATTGACGAAGTCCATGGCCTGCATACACCCGATGCCCAGCCTGTCAGGGACTTCATCGACCTGAAGGCGCTGATTCGCGAGCCCGCTTTCCTGATGGTGAGTCGCGTGACGCCGGCCGAGAAGCGCAGATCGGCGGGCGAGTATATGGCGGACGGCAGGATGGAGGCGTCGTGAAACTGCGCTGGCTCAGGCTGCCTCTGATCAGACACTGGCCCATGCGTCGGCAGCTGTCCGTGCTGTTTCCGACGCTTGTGCTCGCTCTGCTTGCCGCCTGGGCTGTGGTCTGGTTCGAAGCTCAGCGCAGCATGTCCTTGAGTGTGCATACCCGGCTGGTCGGCGACGCGCTCATGCACTCGCAGCGTCTGGCGCGAAACGCCCCCGCGGCATCGCGAGGACAGTCGGTCGCTCTCACCCAATTTGCAGAGAGTCGCGAGTCGATCGCATCGGCACTGCAGTTCCTGCGGGAGGGCGGTGAACTCGGGGACCATTCGATCAGCGCGCTGCCATCCGACCTGCTTGATCAATTGAAGACGGTCGAAGAGTTGTGGCAGCGAACCGATCGTGCCGCCCTCGCGTTGCTGAGCCAGAAAGGGGTGCTTGGCGGGGTGGTCGGGTCGCTCGATCTGCTGTCGTCCGAGTTGCCCGCGCTGGCCGACCGCTCCGAGCAGGTCTCGCAGTTGCTGGCAGCAGGCTCGCAGGGCGTGGAGGCATTGGCAGCGGCAAGGCTGTTCGCTTCATCTGAACGCATGGCGCGCGAGGTGCTGCAGCTCGCCCAGCCAGGCGGATCGATTGCGGAACGGGCCATGGCCTTGCGCAGTGATGCGGCTGCGTACGGCGCTGCCCTGGATGCCCTGATCGGATTGCTGCAATCGCGTCGCAGTCCCTTGCCGCGTGATGTCGAGGCGCTGTCCCGTCTTCAACAGATGAGGACGTCCTTCGGGCAGCTCAGTCCTGCGCTGTCACGACTGATCGAGAGCCTGCCCGGACTGAAGGGGGGCGCCATCGCCCATGCCGCGGTCATGCTGGACAACGAATCGCTCAAGACCGAATTGCTCAAGCTGAGAGCTCAGTTGCTGGAGGCTCAGGCCGGATTGATGCCCTTGCGTGTGTTGGCGGGTGCGCTGCTGCTGCTGGCCGTGCTCTCCGGCATCGGATTGGGTCTGGCCGTGATTCAGGATCTGGGGCGTCGCGCCGAGGAGGCCGAGGCGCAAAGGCGCCTGGCCGAGCAGCTCGAACAACAGGCCAAACAAACCAACGAGATGAATCAGGCGGCCATTCTCAGACTGATGAACGAACTTCAGGAAGTGGCCGATGGCGATCTGACGGTTCAGGCGACCGTCAGCGAGGAGATCACCGGCGCGATCGCCGACTCGGTCAACTACACCATCGAGGAACTTCGCAACCTGGTCTCCCGCATCAACGCCACCTCAGGCCAGGTCAATGAGGCCTCCAGCCAGGCGCAAACCCTGTCGGCGCGCCTGCAGGCAGTCACTGAACGTCAGGCAAGCGAAATCAGACAGACCGGACAAGCCGTACTTGGCATGGCGACCCGGATCCGCGAGGTCTCCTCGCAGGCTTCCGAGTCGGCCGAGGTTGCGCGCGCGGCACTCGAGGCCGCGGCACTGGGTCGCGAGGCGGTGGCCAAATCCATGGCAGGCATGAACGATATTCGAGACCATATCCAGGAAACATCCAAGCGCATCAAGCGTCTGGGTGAGTCGTCTCAGGAAATCGGAGAGATCGTTGCGCTGATTACCGATCTGACCGAGCAGACCAATGTGCTGGCGCTCAATGCTGCGATTCAGGCAGCGTCGGCCGGCGAAGCGGGCCGGGGGTTCAGCACCGTGGCCGAAGAGGTGCAGCGACTTGCGGAACGCAGCGTGCGCGCGACCCGACAGATCACCTCCCTGATTCGGGGCATCCAGCTGGATACCCAGGACGCCGTGGCCGCGATGGAACGCAGCACCCAGGGGGTGGTGGCCGGTACTGCGCTGTCCGACGATGCCGGTCAAGCGCTCGAGCAGATCGATGCGGTGTCGCGTGAACTTGCCGATCTGATTGCGCGCATGGCTGACGTGACCGGGACCGAGGCGAGCACGGCCAATGCCGTGGCCCGCAGCATTGGCAAGATCCTGCAGTACACCGACCATGCCCGTGAAGGCTCGCAAAGCACGGCAGTCTCGGTCCAGAAACTCAACGCGCTGGCACGCGAGCTTCAGACCTCGGTCTCCAGATTCAGGGTGAGTCCCTCATGAGCGCCTCGCCGGCCCATCTTCTTGAGCAGCAGCGTCCTGGTGTGGACCTGACAGCCCTTGCCTGGTGCCTTGGCGAGATCAGGGCATCGCTGGGTCGAGCCTTGGACAGCCTGCGAGAGGCCTGTGCCGATGAAGCGCAACCTGCAGAGCATGCCCGCAATGCAGCCCACTGGACGCATCAGGCGATCGGCGCGCTCCGGTTTGTCCAGCTCGAGGAAGTCGCCCGCGTCCTGCAGCAGATCGAGCGGTTCGCCGTGTCCGTCGAACAGGGCGAGCGTCGACTTGACCTGGCCGGGCTTTCGGTCATCGAGCGCGCCGTCGCGGCCACCCTGGAGTGGCTGGAGGTCGCCGCCAATGGAACAGTCGTCTCCGCGGTCGGACTCTTTGCCCAATACCGGGAGTTGAGAGAACTTCGCGGTGCGGAACGGATCGAGCCGAGTGACCTGTTCGAGGTGTCCCTCATCCGGGGGGCGCCCGAGGATCTTGATCTGCAGCCGTTGTCCGACCGCCATGCGGCGGCCGTTCAGGGCGCCTTCGAAAGAGGGCTGCTGGGGTTCTTGCGTGATCCCAGGGACGAAGCGTCGCTGCGCGCCATGCTGAGCGGCCTGCAGCGCATGGCCCGCGTACCGGCCAGCGCTCAGGAGCGGGACACCTGGTGGCTGGCTGCAGCGTTTATCGATGCATTGCGGGCCGGCAGTCTGCCTGCCGATCTCGCGGCAAAGCGTCAGGTGGCCCGTGTTGCGCAGGTTCTGCGCAAGCGGCTCAGGCAGCTGCGCGATCTGCAGCAGGCTCAGGATCTCCCGCCGGCTGGTGACCCCGCGGCGGGGTCGTCACTGCAGGAGGAGGGGGCCGAGTGGCAACGCCTGCAGCGCGAGTTGCTTTTTCTTCTTGCGATCAGCCAACCCGGGTCACCCCTTGCGGATGCGGTGCGTGCTGACAATCACCTCGAAGGTCGGGTCCCCCGAGCCTACGAGGCGGCCCGGTATGGGCTGGTTGAGGATCGGGTGCGCAAGCAGGCTCTCGAAGCACTGGATCAGACCAGAACCAGCTGGGAAATCGTGGCTGGCGGCGGAAGGCATGAGCTTGGTGCATTTGGTGCCGCCCTGCAGCGGCTGGATGCCATTCTGGCGCGTATGCCCGCAACCGGACTGCAGACGCTTCCCGAGGCGCTGCTTGCACTGCGCCGGTGGCTTGGGGAGCTTGACGAGGTTCCTGCTGAGCCGGTTGCGATGGAAGTTGCCATCTGTCTGCTCTTCATCGAACTGTCACTGACGCCAGGGGGAGGGTCGTCAGACGACCTGGAGGCCCGGTCTGCGCAGATGCGAGCCCGTATCGAGGGACTGTCGGTCGCGGGTGCGAAACCAGATCCCCTGCCGGGCTGGTTGCGCCGGATCGGTCAGGCCGCTCAGGAGAAGACCGCTCGCACAGCCCTGGTGGATGAGTTGCTGAGCAACCTCGGCACCTGTGAGCAGGTGCTCGATGCGTTCTTCAAGGATGGCTCACAGCGCGAGGCACTGGCTGGCGTACAGGCCATGTTGCTGCAGGTGGCGGGAGCCATGCGCCTGCTTGGTCACCGGGACGCGGTCGATGGTGCCCGCTCCATTGCCCGTCGGGTCGCCTCGTTCAGCAATGAGGAGACCACGCCAGGGGCCAGCGAGTGCGAGCTGGTTGCAGCGCAGCTGGGCGCACTCGGATTTTTTGCCGAGTCCTTGCGTCAGAGCGAGGCAGTCGGCTCGGGGTTTGATTTCCACAACGACGACGGACACTTCACGGCGATCCTCAAGGTGCCGGACCGGCCGGAGTTCGACGCGCCACCTGACGAAGGCATGATCGAGCTGGCGTTGCCGGATCTCGATACCGAACTGCTCGAGGTCTTCCTTGCCGAGGCGCGGGATGTACTCGAAACCATGCGGGGTCATGTCCGTGCACTGCGTGGATCGGGCGCGGACTCGCTGGCCCTGGTCGGCGCACGCCGTGCTGTCCACACGCTCAAGGGCTCCAGTCGAATGGTGGGCCTGGGCGATTTCGGACAGGTGGCCTGGGCCTGGGAGCAGGTCCTGAATGATTGGCTGGCTCAGGGCCAACCGGTCGACTCCGCGCTCTGTGACGGACTGGACGCATTGATCGACCAGTTCGCCGCCTGGGTGGAGCGTCTTGGACACGATCCCGCAGCAGCGCTCGAGATTCAGCCCTGGATCGATCGTGCGGGGGCAATGCATCCGATTGCTGCCATTGGTCAGCAGGAAGAGATGCCGGTCGAGATGGTGATGCCGGTTGCGGTCGAGCAAGCGATTGAGGTCGAGCCTCCGGTTGAGGTCGAGCCTCCGGTTGAGGTCGAGCCTCCGGTTGCGGACATCGACGAGGAGATCCTGATCGGCGAGCGAAGCCTGAGCCGCTCGCTGTACAGGCTCTTTCTCGATGAGGCGGACCAGCTCATCGCTGTTCTGGAAGACGCTTGCCGTGCGATTTTTGAAGCTCCTCATGAAGCCGTCAGTGGACAGGCCCTGAGGGCGGCGCATTCGATGGCGGGCAGTGCGCGACTGGTCGGACTTGAGGAGGTCGGTGGCGCCGCGCGGGATCTGGAGCAATGTTTCGAAGCCCAGGCGCAGTGCGGCCTGCCCTGGGAACCCGAGGACGCCGAGTCCCTGAGGATGTTGCTTGATCGGCTGCAGGCGTCGCTGCATCAGTTTGCTGCGGGCCGGCAACCTGATTCCGATCCCCTGATGATCACGCTCGCGCGCGGGCTTGTCGATCGCTGGAGCAGCCGACTCCGGGCGCCGGAATCGCGGCTGGTGTCAGAGTCTGCAGTGCAGTCCGAGCCCGAGGTGCAGTCCGAGTCCGAGGTGCAGTCCGAGTCCGAGGTTCAGGCCGCGCCCAAGGTGCAGGCCGAGCCCGACGACACGCCGGATCCGGACGAGGCCATCATCGACGAGGTCGATCCTGACCTGCTGCCCATCTTCCTGGAAGAAGCCCGAGCCCTGATGCCTCAGGTCGACAATGCCCTGCATCAATGGCAATCGGATCCGCGTCAGACGGACTGGGCTGCGTCGCTGATGCGCTGGATGCACACCCTCAAGGGCAGCGCACGCATGGCCGGGGCCATGCGGCTGGGTGAGGCGATTCATGACATGGAGTCTCGGATCGAGCGGCAAATGGCTGGTTTCGATCTTGCGCAGGCCGGGGCCGTTGAGCGTCTGCAGGCGCTGATTGCCGATCTGATCGAACGCCAGGATCTGGCGACCGCCATGATGGATGCCCTCACCGGCACTGAACCCATCGGGTCGCATGGCCAGACGCAGACCGATGCGCCCCAGGTCCATGAGGCGGCGATTCCGGCGGCCATCCCTGCGACCATCGCCGCGACCACCGAGCCCGCCGCACCGACTGCGGTGACATCGCCATTGGTTCGCGTGCGGGCCGACCTCCTGGATCGCCTCGTCAACGAAGCGGGTGAGGTCGCCATCGCCCGCGCCCGCCTGGACGGCGAAATTTCGGGGGTCCATGCCGCCCTGGCCGATCTGTCAGACAACGTTGCCCGATTGCGTGGCCAGTTGCGCGAGATCCAGCTCGCGGCCGATACCCGGATCAACACCCGACGTGACCTGCAGTCGGCCAGCCCCGACTTTGATCCTCTCGAGTTCGATCGCTACACCCGCTTTCAGGAACTCACCCGACTGCTGGCAGAGTCGGTTGACGATGTTGCCACCGTGCATCACAACGCGGTGCGCAGTCTGGAGCAAGCCTCACGCGATCTGCATCTGCAGGCCCAGGTGACCCGCGATCTTCAGCAGGACCTCATGACCATCCGGATGGTTCGGTTCTCGAGCATCGCCGAGCGACTTCATCGCGTCGTCAGGCAGGCTGTGCGCGACACCGGCCGACAGGCCAGGCTCGATCTGGACGGCGATCGGGTCGAACTCGACCGGTCTGTGCTCGAACGCGTGCTCGGACCTCTGGAGCACCTGCTTCGCAATGCGGTGGCCCACGGAATCGAGACCCCTGAGGCACGCGCCTCGGCAGGCAAGTCCGAGCAGGGGCGCCTGCATCTTTCAGTGAAGGCGGAGGGTCGCACGATCGCCATCACGCTGGCCGATGATGGCCGGGGTCTGGATCTCGAGCGGATTCGCGATCGTGCTCTCGAGCGGGGGCTGATCAGTGCCGAGGCCCGACTGGGCGAGGCCGAACTTGCACAGCTGATTTTTCTGCCCGGCTTCACGACGGCAGATCAGGTGTCGGCGGTGGCCGGTCGTGGCGTGGGACTCGACGTTGTACGTGCCGAGGTTGCAGCCATGGGCGGGCGTATCGATGTCAGTTCCATCCCAGGACAGGGCGCGCGTTTTTCTCTTCACCTGCCCGCGTCGATGGCCATGTCGCAGGTGATGCTGGTACGAGTCGGCGGGCTGCGTTTTGCGATCGGCTCGGGGGTGATCGAACAGGTCTTGCAGCCGGATCCTGATCTGCTCAACGAGGCCCATGCCCGAAGCAGCCTCAGCCTGGAGGGGGCTTCCGTGCCCCTGGCCTATCTTGGTCGATTGCTCGATCTGTCGGTCGATCCGGAAGGCCAGCGACACCCGCCAGTGCTGCTCTTGCGTTCAGGTCATCAGCAACTCGCCCTGCATGTGGACGAAGTCAGCCCGGTCCAGGATGTCGTTGTAAAGGATGTCGGCGCGCAGTTGTCCCGCATGCCGGGCATTGTGGGCGCAACCGTGCTGGGTCAAGGCGACATCGTGCTGATCATCGACCCCGTGCAGATTGATCAGGCGGTCAGGAGAAGTTCCGAGGGGCGGGCTGTGCCGACCGTCATGCAACCGGCGCGCATGGTGCTTGCACCCACGGTCATGGTGGTCGACGACTCGGTCACGGTTCGAAAGGTCACCCAGCGACTGCTGCAACGCGAGGGCTACACCGTGCTCCTCGCGCGGGATGGACTCGACGCGCTGCAGCAGCTTGAGGACACGCGCCCCGACATCCTGCTGCTCGATATCGAGATGCCCCGCATGGACGGGTTCGAGCTCCTGTCACGTCTTCGCGAGCAGACCCGACTGGCGAATATTCCGGTGGTGATGATTTCGTCACGAACCGCAGAAAAGCATCGCGAACACGCCGCGGCCCTTGGTGTGCAGGCCTTCCTTGGCAAACCCTATGACGAGGCCGAGCTGCTCGGGCTGATCGGCCGCTTGACCACCTCATAGCGAGCCAGGGTACGTAGCCTGGCCTGGCCATGATCGACAACAGGCGCCGGATAGTCGCGCCCGATGATGCAGCCCGCAGCAGCCTGTTCCGCCGGACTCGCCAGCCAGGGCTCATGCAGATGCCGGTCTGAAAACCCCGACAGTGCGGGGAGATACCTGCGGATGAAGCGGCCTTGCGGATCGAACCTGCGCGACTGCGTCACCGGATTGAAAATCCGGAACCAGGGCTGGGCATCACATCCACTCGAGGCAGCCCATTGCCAGCCTCCTGCGTTTGCGGACAGGTCGTAGTCGATCAGATGCTGAGCGAACCAGCGCTCGCCACGTCGCCAGTCCAGACCGAGATCCTTGCAGAGAAAGGACGCCACCACCATGCGCAGCCGGTTGTGCATGTAGCCGCTGTGCAGGATCTGGGCGATCGCCGCATCAACCAGTGGATATCCGGTGCGCCCCTCGCAGAACGCTTGCCA
>JBMSOD010000116.1:0-9410 GCA_049422085.1 Burkholderiaceae bacterium | reverse complement strand
CCTGGCCTGCGCCGCATTTTCGGCGAGCAGCACCGTGTGACCCTCGTCGCCGAGGATCTCGTTCAGCAGTTCGCGAATGCCAATTTCGTCGTCTACGACCAGGATGTCGGCCATCGAGGACAGTACTCCAGACCGTTCGACCTCATGCCGTGGGTGGGGCCGGCGCCGTCGGTAATGTGGTGAAACCCTGATTTTCCTCGTTTTTGGCCAGCTTCGACAAGCGCACGCTCACACAGGCCCCGGAAATGGCTCCCGAATCGCCAGCGAGGTTGGACAGTTCGATCCGTCCGCCATGTTCTTCAACGATCTTCTTGACAATGGCCAGGCCCAGTCCGGTACCGCGAGGCTTGTGGGTGACATAGGGCTCGAAGGCTCGCTCCAGCATACCCGGCGGAAAACCGGGGCCATTGTCGGTGACCGACAGGATGAGCCCGGTGCGCTGACCATCGCGGATACGAGGCTTCAGTTCGAGATCGACGCGCGGCTCGCTCTGGCGTTCGGCCGACTCCAGGGCATTCTTGACCAGGTTGAGTACCGCCCGTCGCAACTGGCTCGCATCCCCCATGATGCGCGGCAGATCAGGCGCAAGATGCATGCGGAGCACTCCTGCCGCCTCCTGGGGGGCATACAGGGTTGCAACATCCTGGACCACCTCCCGCAGATCGAGATCGGCGAGTTGGGCTGCGGGCAGGCGGGCATAGTCACTGAACTCGTCAACCATGAGTTTCAGGCTGCCCACCTGATCGACAATCGTGCGGGCATTTCGCGCCAGGAGCTCGGCCTCGGCGGCAGGCAGCTTGTCGGCAAGCTTGTGCTGCATGCGCTCGGCGGCCAGCTGAATGGGCGTGAGCGGATTCTTGATCTCGTGGGCCAGCCGGCGGGCAACCTCCCCCCAGGCAAGCCCGCGTTGCGCCGCGACCACCTCGCTCACATCGTCGAATACCACCAGGGCCCCCGTCTGGACCCCGGGCAACCGGGCGCCACGAACAAGCAGGGTCTGCACCGGCGCTCCACGCGGGTCGGTACCCGCAGCAGTGTCTTCGATCCCGAGCGGATTGAGGCTGAACTGTCGCTGCCAGCCGCGTTCGTCCGCCGCCTCGAGTGCATCGAAGGCCTCAAGGATACGTGCTGCGACGGCGCCCAGTCGCGGAAGGGTGTCGAGGGAACAGTCCTGGATGCCTGCGAGTTCGGCCCCGAGAATCCGCGCAGCGCTCTCGTTGGCGAGGATCACCCTGCGTTGATCGTCGAGGACCAGCACGCCCGCAGTCAGATTGCCCAGCACGCTGGCCAGCTGGGCATTGGCACGCTCAAGCGCAAGCTGATTGCGTTCGACCAGCAGACGCGCTTCTTCGAGCTGCCTGGTCATGGCATTGAAGGACTGGGTGAGAACGCCGAGTTCATCGCGTCCGGTGTAGTCCTTCACGGGGCGAAAGTCACCCCCTGCGACGGCACGCGTCCCGGCTGCGAGCATGGCCAGCGGTCCGATCAGCCAGCCGGCCAGAAGGAAGGAGGCCGCAATGGCCGAAAACATCGTGAGCAGCAGAGTCACCGTCATGGTGGTGCGGAAGATGCGCTTGAGCCCGGTCCTGGCCAGTGCGAGCTCCTGATAGTCCCGCCAACCCTGTGCGACCGCCTCGGCATTGCCTGCCAGGGTCTGCGGAACTGGCTGCAGCAACTGGAGCAGACGCAGCTCCTCGCCAAGCTGACCCCCGACCGCAATCGGCTCGATCACCCGGATGCGCAAACCCCTCGCCTCCCCCGCGCCGTCCACCGGTTCAAGGCTGGCCAGGCCACGGCCCGCGCGAGCCTGTCTCAGCACCGAAGGTGCAGGAAGATCTGGAACCAGCTGGGTCAGGCTTCCACCGCTGGCCTGCAGGATGCGGCCACTCGCGGTAATGATCAGCGCCTCCTGAACCTGTGCCCGCTCACGTCCCTGCTCGAGCAGGCTGCGCCACTGGGAGGTGGGTTGCTCGGAAAGTTCCGCGGCCAGCCTGCGCGCCCTCGACTGCACGTCGACCAGGAGCGAATCCAGGGAAGCCCGGCCCAGGGTCAGGCCCGACTCCAGTGCACGCTCCATCGGCACGTCGTACCAGGACTCAACCGAACGGCCCAGAAACTGGACCGCGACCAGGTAGATCAGCAAGGCGGGCAGGAGGGTCATGGCCACAAAGGCCCCTGCCATCCGGGCCATCAGCCGCGTTCCGAACAAACCCGCCCGCCAGCGTTGCCACAGACGAACCGCAAGCGTGACCGCCAGGCCCAGCAGCCCCAGACCCACGCCCAGGTTCAGAAAGAGGAGCAGGGTGTAGTGATCTTCGAGAAGCCTGTCATTGCCGCTGGCCACCGCCAGAAGCGTGATGAGCACCGCACCGAAGGCAAGCGAGGCGAACAGGGCATATCGCAATGCCCCGGCCCAGGACCTCGATTCTGAGGCGCTCAGGGGGTTGGCCTCAGGGGGAAGCGTTTCCATTCCGAGGGAGGTGCCCAGTCGCGTTGAGTCAGCGCCGAGATCTGGAAAGACTTGGGAAGAGCGTCGGTATCGAGCCGCATGCGCAACCGGGCCTCGTAGGTCTGCCCTGGCACGGCCCGCTCTCGTGGCATCACGCGCCATTGACGCAAACGCGCCAACGAGGCCAGGGCATCAGCCAGACTGGCATGTGACTCGGACACGCCGTTGAGCAGCACCCGGTACTGGCGCGTGAGGGCATGCCAGGACAGTCGGTGGGTTTGCGTGGCCGTCGCCACCTGGTCATCCCACCAGTACCAGCGCGATCGGCGCAACTGGAACTCCACGACGAAGTGCAGTGCAATTCCGCGATTGACCGCCTCTTCGAGGGTTGCATTGAGCGGCAGCAGGAAATCTGCGGACAGCACCCAGGACTCGCCGTCGGCCGATGGCTCGAGAGCGGCCTGCAGGACCGAGAGGGGTTCAGCGCTGCGGGCGGCCGGCGCCCAGGCCGTCAATACCGCCATCGACAGCGCCGCGATGGCGGTACGTCGCTTCACGGGCGTCGGCTCAATCGGGCATGAAAGAAGCCGTCGTGTTCACGCGGGAACTGGTCGCTCGGAAAAAGCTGCGCAACCGGCTCGCTGGAACCGTCAGGCCAGGCCCAGGAAATGGGTTCGCGAAGGGCATCGGAATGCCGCCTCTGGAAGGCTTGAATCATCTGTTCGCCCTCTTCAGGAAAGACCGAGCAGGTGACGTAAAGCAATGTACCACCCGGGCGAAGCAGCGGCCAAAGGGCGTCGAGAAGACGCTGTTGCGCCTGCATCAATGTGGCGAGATCGCCACGTCTGCGCAGCCATCGGACATCGGGATGCCTGCGCAGGATGCCTGATGCGCTGCAGGGCGCATCGAGCAGAATGCGGTCAAAGGGTTCGCCATCCCACCAGGTGTCGGTGCGCGCAGCATCGGCCGGTGTGACTTTCACCTCCGGCCCGAGCAGCCCCAGGCGGGACAGATTTTCCTCGATGCGTCGGCAGCGAACCGGGTCGATATCGAGCGCCGTCAGTCGCAGGTCGGCCAACTCCAGCAGATGCCCTGTCTTGCCCCCCGGTGCTGCGCAGGCGTCGAGCACCCGTTCCCCATCGCGGGCTCCCAGAAGAAAGGCACTCATCTGCGCCCCCGGATCCTGAACCGACCACCAGCCTTGTTCGAAGCCCGGGATGGCCTGCACCGGCAGGGCCTGATCAAGCGCGATTGCCTGCGGGCCCACTACCCTGGACGGCATCCCTGCCTGCGTCAGCGTGTCACGAAGCACATCACGCTCAATGCGCCTCGCATTGACCCGCAACACCATGGGTGCCTGCGCGCTGCTGGCGTCGATGATCTGCTCCCAGTGCTCGGGCCAGGCTTTGCGCAGGGCATCGATCCACCAGCGGGGCAGGTTGTAGCGCGCCTCGGGGTCGGACCGGGCGCTTGCGAGTAAAGCCTCGCGCTCCCGACCGAAACGGCGCAGAGTGGCATTGAGGAAGCCAGCAGCCGCAGCAGGGCCTGGCCCACAACGCCTGAGCGCGCCCACAGCCTGATCGACCACAACCGCATCCGCCCGATCCGAAGCAAGGAGCTGCTCAAGCGCCACCCATTGCAGCCCGAGGAGCTGCGGGTCGGGTTGACGGTGATTCAGAAGCCTGCTCAGGCCTCGCAGCAGGCCCAGTCCGCGGACACACCGGTAAGCCATATCGCGAGCAGGCCCGCGCGATGGCGCAGTCAGGGTCGCGCAGGCTTCATCAAGCGCATCGGGCAAGCGCCGGCCCGCCTGCACTGAGGCCAGGGCCCTTGCAGCGGCGAGCATTTCGTCGCCGAGCGGGGCGCGATGCAGCGTCATCACACCCCGGCCATCAACGCTCAGGCCCGTCCGAAACCGCCCCGTCGGGCGGCCGCCATGTCCATCAGTCGGGCCACCCGGTCCTCGGTGGCAGGATGGGTTGAAAACAGACCGCGCAGGCCGCCGCCCGAGAGCGGGTTCATGATCATCATCTGGGCCGTTGCCGGATGACGCTCCGCAGCCTCAAGAGGGATGCCCTGAGCGAATCGGTGAATCTTGTCGAGTGCGCTTGCCAGCGCCTCAGGATCGTCTGCGATCTCTGCACCAAGCCGGTCAGCCTCGAATTCCCGGGCACGCGAGATCGCCATCTGGATGAGCATGCCGGCGATCGGCGCAAGAATGGCCAGCGCAATCGAGGCAATCGGGTTGGACGGTCTTCCTTCGCTGTCGCGTCCGCCGAACAGCATCGCAAAGTTGGCGAGGGCCGAGATCGCGCCCGCCATGGTGGCCGAGATGGTGGAGATGAGGATGTCTCGATGCTTTACGTGCGCCAGTTCGTGAGCCATGACGCCGCGTAACTCTCGGGCATTGAGTACGCGCAGGATGCCGGTGGTGGCAGCAACGGCAGCATGCTCGGGATTGCGACCGGTGGCGAAGGCATTGGGCGCATCCTCATCGATGAGATAGACCCGGGGCATGGGCAACTGAGCGCGCTCGGCGAGCTCGCGCACCATGGTGTAGAACTGCGGCGCACTGGTCTCGTCAACCTCGCGGGCGTTGTACATCCGCAGGACCATCTTGTCGGAGAACCAGTAGGCGAAAAAGTTGGATACCAGGGCAAAGCCGAGCGCAAGCAGCATGCCCGACTGGCCACCCATCGCGCCGCCAAGCGCCATGAACAATGCGGTGATGCCCGCCATGAGCATGGCCGTCTTCATCCAGTTGAACATCGCATCAGCCTCCGCTGAAAAAAGCCCGTGGTGACCTGGGTGTCACCCGGTGGGTCAGAGTCATGTGGGGTCGGTGCCACCAGATTCAAGTCTGTCGCCGGCAGCCAGAGACGACCCGGCAAGCCACTCCCTGGCCGGCAGGCGACGACCACCTGGTCGTTGCAGTTCGAGCAGATCGATGGATTCCCGTCCATCAGGGCCACAGGCTACCGTGATCCCACGAGCCGAGGCCTGGAGAACCGTTCCCGGAACAGGGCCTTCGGGATGTCCGGAGCCTTCCTGCCCTGAGGACCCTTCGGCAGCGGCGGATCCACGGGTCGGCTGCCCTGAGTCCGGCAAGGCCTGCTGATGTACCCGTGCCCTCCAGACCTTGATCGGACCCGCCTGCCCAGGCGTTCCTGCCAGACTGGCGGTACAGCCGGGCACGGGGTCGAAGGCGCGGATCCGGTCGACCAGCGTGCAGGCGGGGAGAGTGAAATCAAGCCTGCCATCTTCACGGGTGAGCTTGCGGGCGTAGGTGATTCCTTCGGTGGGCTGCGGCTCCATCGGAAGAACACCGGATTGCAGCTCGTGCAGAGCCTGCACGATCGCCTCGCCTCCAAGTTCGGCAAGGGCATCATGGATCTCGCCGCCGGTCGCTTGCGGCCCGATCGGCAGGCGTCGCATCAGTCGCATCGGCCCGGTATCCAGGCCGGCATCCATCTGCATGATGGTGATGCCCGTCTCCTGATCGCCGGCTTCGATTGCGCGTTGAATGGGCGCCGCTCCCCGCCATCGAGGCAGGAGCGAAGCATGAATGTTGAGGCAGCCCAGACGAGGAAGGTCGAGCACCGTCTGCGGCAGGATGAGGCCATAGGCCGCAACCACCATGAGCTCGGCGCCCACCTGCGAAACCATGGCCTGGGCCTGCGGGTCACGCAGACTGGGAGGTTGCGCCACAGGCAGACCGTGCGCCTGTGCCCAGACCTTGACCGGGCTCGCCGTGAGCTTCTGGCCTCGTCGTGCGGGTTGATCCGGTCGGGTCAGCACCAGCGCGATGGTGTGGCCGGCGGCATGCAATGCCGCAAGAGCACGCTCGGCGAAGACCGGCGTGCCGGCAAAAATCAGTCGCATGGAGCAGAACGCGTCAGGCCGCTTCGCGGTCGGAGCGATTCGCGGGCCTTGACCCTTCGGGCCGGTCTGACTTGTCGGCCTTGTCAGCCTTGTCGGCCTTGATCATCTTGGTTCTGATGCGGCTTTGCTTCAGGCGCGAGAGGTACTGAACGAAGACACGTCCCTTGAGGTGATCCATCTCATGCTGAATGCACACGGCAAGCAGGCCCTCGGCATCGACGGTGAAGGGCTCACCCTGCGCATCCAGGGCGCGAACACGGATGCGCGCAGGTCGCTCGACCGCGTCATAGATGCCGGGAACAGACAGGCAGCCTTCATCCCGCTCGCTGGTTTCCTCGGAGGTCGCGATGATCTCGGGGTTGATGAAGACCTGAAGCGCATCGCGCTCCTCGGACAGGTCGATCACGATGACCTGTTCATGCACATTGACCTGGGTGGCCGCCAGCCCGATACCGGGCGCGTCGTACATGGTCTCGGCCATGTCGACAACCAGTTGTCGGATGCGGTCGTCCACCACTGCCACCGGGCGGGCCACGGTATGCAGGCGGGGATCGGGATAGCGAAGAATGTCAAGTACAGCCATCGACCTAAGCCTTCCGTTCGGCTCAAGAGACCCTGTCAGGGATCAGACCCACGTACCATGAGGGCATCGCAGGCATGCTCAGCAGGCATCGCAACATGAACAGGAATCCTAGCACGCGGGTCCGCTCGGCCCTTCTCGTCGCCGCGCTCTGGACGGGGCTTTGCGGCACGGCACCGGTCAAGGCCGAGGGTCCGGCGTCCGGCTCGGCACCGGTCCAGATTTCGCCCAACGCACCCGAGCGCTACACCGTGGTTCGCGGCGACACCCTGTGGGGTATTGCAGGCCGGTTCCTCAGTGCACCATGGCAATGGCCGCAGGTCTGGCAACTCAACCGAGACCAGATCGCCAACCCGCACCTCATCTACCCCGGCGATGTCGTGATCCTGGACCGATCCGGTGCCACGCCCCGACTGAGGCTGGCCCGCGATGTGGGCCGCGATGGCTCGGGCGAGGGCGCCCAGGGCCTGCCTGTCGTGCGCCTTGCTCCTGGGGTGAGAGAGCAGGCCCTGCCACCGCAGGCCTTGCCCACCCTGCCTGCAGCGGCGATCGAACCCTTCCTGAACCGCCCGTGGGTGCTCGACCCGGCCGAACTGGCCAGGCATCCCCGCATCGTCGGGACGCAGGACGGGCGCATCTACCTTAGCCGCGGAGACCTCGCCTACGCCCGCGGGCTGCCCGCCGATGCCCCCGAGCGCTGGCATGTCTACCGTCCTGCGCGGCCCCTGCTCGATCCGTCCACACGGCAGCCTCTGGCATGGGAAACCCTGTTCGTGGGCACAGCAAGCCTCAAGCGCATGGGCGATCCCGCAACACTGCGTATCGATTCCAACCTTGAAGAGATTGGCACGGGCGATCGCCTGGTGCCGGCAACGGCCACGCATCTTCCGAGTCTTGCGCCGCGCGCTCCCGACCGGGCGATCGAAGGGCGCATTCTCTCGGTGTACCGCGGCATCGAGTCGGTGGGCAGACACAGCGTGGTCGCCATCTCGCCAGGAGCAGATGCCGGCATCGAGGTAGGACATGTGCTGCGGGTGCTTGGTGCCAGCCGTCAGGTCACCGATCGCGACACACGAGAACGCGTCGTCCTGCCTGGTGAGCCCATTGGCGAACTGGTGGTGTTCAGGGTGTTCGAAAAAATCGCCTACGGCCTGGTCACGGGCGCATCCCAGTCCATTTCGGTGGGCGCCATGGTCGCGACTCCCGCACCGAACCCGGTTCTGCAGGCCAGCGCCTCCCGCTGATCACCGCATCGACCCCAAAGCACTGACCCGGGTTCATGCCCAGGGCAGAGGCCCGGGTTCGTACCCTGGCCCCCAGGGCAGCCAATCTCAAGCGCGGGGACGCCATGAGCGAAGACCTTCCAGGCTGGTTGCGACTCGCCTTTGCCGATGGCATCGGGCCGGTCTGCGCTTCACGACTGCTTGATCACTTCAAGAGTCCGGGCGCCATTTTTGCAGCGAGCGGAGCAGCGCTTGAGGCCGCCGGACTGAGGCCCGCCCAGGTCCGCAGCCTTCTTGAGCGCGACACCATCCGCGATGCGCTCATCGATCAGACCCTGGCCTGGGCTACCCTGAAAGGCAGCCAGATCGTGATCCGCACAGATCCCGACTATCCGGAGTCGCTTGCGAACATCCACGACCCCCCCATTGTGCTGTTCATGAACGGCGAGCGTCGCTGGCTCGAGCGCCCCATGCTGGCCATGGTCGGGTCGCGCAATGCCACCCTCCATGGCAGCGATACCGCGACCGAACTCGCTCAACATCTGTCGCAGGCGGGCTGGACGATCGTCAGCGGTCTGGCGCTGGGCATCGACCTGGCAGCCCACCAGGGCGCCCTGCGGGGGCCTGGCTCAACCCTTGCCGTGCTGGGTTGCGGCATCGATCGCATTTATCCCCGCAGGCATGAGGCTCTGGCCAGGCAGATCGCCGAACAAGGCGCCCTGATCAGCGAGTTGCCGCCCGGCACACCGCCCGCAGCCGCCTTCTTTCCGCGGCGCAACCGGCTGATCGCCGGCCTGGCAGCGGGGGTCATCGTTGTCGAGGCGGCGCTGCAAAGCGGCTCCCTGATCACTGCCCGGCTGGCCTCGGAGTGCGGGCGTGAGGTCTTCGCCGTGCCTGGCCCCATCCGCTCGGGGGTATCCCGGGGTTGTCATCAGTTGCTTCGCGAGGGGGCCACCCTGGTCGAGTCAGCAGCCGACATCCTGATCCAGTGCCCGGCGCCGGCCATCCAGCCAGGCAGTGCCGAGCTCACCGATTCCATACGCCCAATCGGGCAGACACCCAGGGGCGATGTGCTTTCAGACCCCCTGCAAAGGCGCATCCTGTCCCTGCTGCAGGGGGGCGCAGCGCATCCGGACCAGATCGCTGCACACCTCGGTCTTCAGGTGCATGAAATCGCCGCTTCCCTGCTCGAACTCGAGCTCCGCGGCCTCCTGCTGACAGGGGCCCAGGGCCTGCTGAGCCCCCTTGCCCTGGCCTTGCACTGCCGGGGTTGAGG
>JBMSOD010000115.1:0-9456 GCA_049422085.1 Burkholderiaceae bacterium | reverse complement strand
AGATCGTCTTCGATACCCCCCTGGTCATTGAGCAGAAAGGAATATTTCTGCAGCCCGGCGGGCCAGCCATCGAAGTCCACCGGCAGTGCCGCTTCAAGCGAACGCTGCAGGGTGGCCTGCGATCCGTCGCGGGCGCGGATACGGACCTGACCCATATGCGAGACATCAAACAGGCCCGCAGCGTTGCGGGTGTGCGCATGCTCTGCCTTGAGACCTGCCGGATACTGGATCGGCATGTCAAAGCCCGCAAACGGACCGAACTTCGCGCCGAGCTCGCGATGCAGGGCATCGAGCGCAATACGCCGCACCGGGGCGGCCGAAGGGCTGGCGTCAGACATAGTCGCTCACCGGTGGGCAGGTGCAGATCAGGTTGCGATCGCCCGCGGCATTGTCGATACGCTTCACATGAGGCCAGAACTTGGCCGTGCGCACCCAGGGCAGGGGATAGACCGCCTGTTCGCGACTGTAGGCATGCGCCCACTCGCCCATGGCTTCGAACGCGGTGTGCGGGGCGTTCTTGAGCGGGTTGTCCTGGCGATCGAGCGCACCCGACTTCACGGCAGCAATCTCGGCTGCAATGGCGATCATGGCTTCGCAGAACCGGTCGAGTTCTGCCTTGGACTCGCTTTCTGTGGGCTCGACCATGAGGGTATCGGCCACCGGGAAGGACAGGGTGGGGGCATGAAAGCCATAGTCCATCAGACGCTTGGCAATGTCCTCGGCCGTGATGCCGCACTCGGCTTTCAGGTGCCGCACATCGAGAATGCACTCATGGGCGACCCGGCCGTTCGCGCCGGTGTACAGGATGGGGAAATGTCCTCGCAGACGCTCGGCCACATAGTTGGCGTTCAGGATGGCGGCCTCGGTCGCCGCACGAATGCCGCTCGCGCCCATCATGCGGATGTACATCCAGGAGATGGTGGTGATCAGCGCGCTGCCGAAGGGCGCGGCCGACACGCTGTTGGCGTCATTGGGTGCGACAAAAGGATCACTGGCCAGATGCGAAGCCAGATGCTCGGCCACAGCGATCGGGCCCATGCCTGGCCCGCCTCCGCCGTGAGGAATGCAGAAGGTCTTGTGCAGGTTCATGTGGCAGACATCCGCACCCATATCGCCCGGCCGGGTCAGGCCGGCCTGCGCATTGAGGTTGGCGCCATCCATGTAGACCTGCCCGCCAGCCTCGTGAACCATGGCGCAGACATCGCGGATGCTGGCCTCGAACACGCCGTGCGTGGACGGATAGGTGACCATCAGGGCGCACAGGGCCTCGCGGTGCTGTGCCACCTTGGCCTCAAGGTCTGCGACGTCGATGTTGCCCTCGCTGTCGCAGGCCACCACCACGATCTTCATGCCCATCATCTGCGCGCTGGCGGGGTTGGTGCCATGGGCCGATGACGGGATCAGGCAGACATCCCGATGGCCCTGGCCGCGTGCATCCTGCCAGCGCCGGATGGCAAGCAGGCCTGCATATTCGCCCTGTGCTCCCGAGTTGGGCTGAAACGACACCGAATGAAAGCCGGTGATCTCGGCCAGCCACTGACCCAATTGCTGCAGCAAGGTCGCGTAGCCCTTGGCCTGCCCGACAGGCGCAAAGGGGTGCAGTGCGGCGAACTGCGGCCAGGTGACCGGCGCCATCTCGGCGGCCGCATTGAGCTTCATGGTGCATGAGCCCAGCGGGATCATCGAGTGCACCAGCGAGATATCCCGGTTCTCCAGGCGTTTGAGGTAGCGAACGAATTCGGTCTCGGTGTGATACCGGTTGAAGACCGGATGGCTCAGCACGCGTGAGGTGCGCTGCAATGCAGCCGGGATGGCCGCGGGCTCTGCCCCGACCTGACCACCCAGCCCATCGATCAGCGTGGCCGAATCCAGCGCACGACCGGTCAGCACCCAGACCAGATCGGCCACATCCTGCATGCCGGTGGTTTCGTCCAGGGCGATGGCCCTTTGGTGCGCGGCCAGGACGCGCAGGTTGATGCGTCTTTGCGCAGCACGAGCATCCACCGCTGCCGGATCCTGTCCGGTGGCAGCAAGATCGAAGGCCACGGTATCGAAATACGCTTCATGCAGGGGCTTCAGACCGCTGGCGGCGACCAGGAGTCTGGCCATGGCATGGGTTCGCAGGGCGATGCGCAAGAGACCCTGGGGGCCGTGATACACCGCATAGAAAGCGGCCATGTTCGCGAGCAAGGCCTGCGCGGTGCAGATGTTGCTGGTGGCCTTGTCCCTGCGGATGTGCTGCTCGCGGGTCTGCAGCGACATCCGGTAGGCGAGGTTACCGGCAGCGTCTTTGGACACGCCGATGATGCGACCCGGCAGGGTACGCAGCATGTCATTGCGCGCAGCCATGAACGCAGCATGGGGGCCGCCATAGCCCAGCGGCACGCCAAAGCGCTGAGCCGAGCCGATCGCGATGTCGGCGCCCATTTCACCGGCAGACTTGACCAGCAGGGCAGCCAGTGGATCCACCCCGATACACAGCTTGCCGCCTGCGGCATGCAGGGCCTGGGCCAGTGCCGAGAAATCCCTCAGCCGGCCTTCGGTGTCGGGGCATTGCACATGGGCACCGAAAAAGCCCGACGCATCAGCGGTCTGAGCATCCGTGACCTCGACCTCCAGACCCATCCAGTGCGCCCGGGTTCGAATGACCGCGATCACCTGCGGATGCACGCTGGCATCGACCAGGAAGCGGTTGGAGGCCTGCTTGCTCGAGCGGCGCATGGCGCCCATGGCCTCCGCTGCGGCCGTCGCTTCATCAAGCAGCGAGGCATTGGCCACCTCGAG
This sequence comes from Burkholderiaceae bacterium, assembly GCA_049422085.1. Taxonomy (GTDB): domain Bacteria; phylum Pseudomonadota; class Gammaproteobacteria; order Burkholderiales; family Burkholderiaceae_E; genus UBA4615. The sequence goes on along the minus strand of JBMSOD010000115.1, from coordinate 6,672 downwards.
ACCGGTGAGGTCGATCACCATCTGCTGAAAATTGAGCAGGGATTCCAGCCTGCCCTGTGCCACCTCGGCCTGATACGGCGTGTAGGCGGTGTACCAGCCCGGATTTTCGAGCACATTGCGCCGGATCGGTTCAGGCGTGATGGTGTTGTGATAGCCCGCACCGATGTAGCTGCGCCAGATCTCGTTCTGGTTGGCAATGGCCTGCAGTTCGGCCAGGGCGGCCGCTTCGGTGGTGGGCTCGCACAGGGCCAGGGGCGCATCTCGCAAAATGCCAGCGGGCACGGTGTCGCGGATCAGGTCGCGCCGTGAGGCGTAGCCGATCGCCGCTAGCATCAGGGTTTCATCGTCGCCCTGCGGGCCGATATGCCTGCCGTGGAATTCGTCGGTGCCCAGGAGTGAGCGCAGATCGCCCAGGTGGGTATCGCGGGTGCTCATGCTCAGGCTCCCGGGCCGTTGTCGTAGGCTTCGGCACTCAGCAGTCCGGCGAGTGCATCAGCGCTGGCCGGCTTGAGCGTGAAGAGCCATCCTGCTTCAAAGGGATCGCTGTTGACGGTCTGGGGCGCATCGCCCAGCCCGGCATTGACCGCCACCACCTCGCCCGGAATCGGCGCGTAGACATCGGACGCCGCCTTGGTCGACTCGACCACGGCACAGGCCTCACCGGCACCCAGCGTACGGCCCGGCTCGGGCAGCTCGACATAGACCAGTTCGCCCAGGGCATCCTGTGCGTGAGCCGTGATGCCGACGGTCACGGTGCCGTCAGCGTTGGCGCGCACCCATTCGTGCGATTCGGTGTATTTGCGATCGGCGGGACTCGTCATGGAAGGACTCCGGAGGATGGTGAGGTCGCGGGCAAGCCCAAAGCCGCGATGGGGCGGTCAAACCGCCTACGCTGCTCAAGAGCTGCCCCCTCTGTCCATTTGCCTGAGAGATTGACCTTCGGCGAGGTCCACGCCCAAGGCGCGACCTGCTCTCCAGAGAGTCCGATCCGCTGCGGTCCTTTTGCCTGAGAGTTTTCGGGGCAATACACCTTCGGCGCCGGCGCTCCGCTTCGATGCCGTGAGGCAGGGTCGGCGGGGCCGGTCTCTCCCGCAGCGGGGATGAGACTGACCGGGACGGTATCGGGCAGGCCCCATGGGTGTCAAGTCAGGGGCTTTCCGGGGGTGGGCGGCATGTCGTCGGGGATAATCGAGGGTCCAGACCGCAGTCCTCGCGGCCCTTTGCCAGCCCCTTCATCCCATGTCCCATCCACTGACGCCAAGCCCCGCCCAGATGGCTCCTGCCACGGGGGGCCCTGCTACATGGGCGCCCGCCACAGGGGTCCCCGACACAGGGGCACCAATCGAAGCGGGCGACCTGCTTGCGAGGCCCGATGCGCTGGAGCCGCGCTGGTCGGATCCTCGTGCCGTTCAGGAGGCAGACCGTGCCCGGCAGGCGCTCGACGCGCTGCGGGCCGTTCTGCCGGCCGACGCCCTGCTGAGCGCGACCGAGCAGGTCAGGCCTTATGAGTGCGATGGTCTGTCGGCGTTCAGGCAACTGCCCCTGGCCGTCTGCCTGCCGCAGAACGAAGCCCAGGTTGCGGCCGTGCTGCGCTTGTGCAGGCAGTTCGACATTCCGGTGGTCGCCCGCGGCGCGGGGACCAGCTTGTCGGGCGGGGCCATGCCGCATGCAGCGGGCGTTGTACTGTCGCTCGCCCGGCTCAACCGCATCATGGATGTTGATCCGCTTGCCCGCACAGCCCGGGTTCAGCCCGGTGTGCGCAATCTCGCCATCTCCGAGGCCGCAGCGCCCTACGGGCTCTACTACGCGCCCGACCCGTCCTCGCAGATCGCCTGCTCGATCGGCGGAAACATCGCCGAGAATTCAGGAGGCGTTCACTGCCTCAAATACGGCCTGACCGTGCATAACGTGCTCGAGGTGCGCGGCCTGACCATCGAGGGCGAGGCGGTGACCTTCGGGGGTGCCGCGCTGGATACTCCGGGGCTGGACCTGCTCGCCCTGGTGATCGGCTCCGAAGGCATGCTTGCGGTGGTGACCGAGGTGCTGGTCCGGTTGATTCCCAGGCCTCAGCTTGCGCAGGTGGTCATGGCGTCGTTTGATGATGTGGTCAAGGCGGGCGACGCGGTCGCTGCCATCATTGCCGCCGGCATCATCCCTGCAGGCCTCGAAATGATGGACCGCAAGGCGACCGAGGCGGTCGAGCCCTTCGTGAAGGCAGGCTACGACCTGTCCGCGCAGGCGATCCTGCTCGCCGAAGCCGATGGCACGCCCGAAGAGGTGGCCGAAGAGATTGCGCGCATGCAGCAGGTGCTGGTTGCTGCGGGGGCAACGCAATGCGTGGTGTCACAGTCCGAGGCCGAGCGACTGCGCTTCTGGTCGGGACGCAAGAACGCCTTTCCGGCGGCCGGTCGGGTCTCCCCCGACTACTACTGCATGGATGGCACGATTCCGCGCAAGAACCTGGGCCGCATGCTGGCCGCCATCGCCGAGATGGAGCGCACCTACGGTCTGCGGTGCATGAATGTATTTCATGCGGGTGACGGCAACCTGCATCCGCTCATCCTCTTCGATGCCAATCAGCCGGGCGAGTGGGAACGGGCAGACCGGTTCGGCGCTGACATCCTTGAGTTGTGTGTCGAACTGGGCGGGACGGTCACGGGCGAGCATGGCGTGGGCATCGAGAAGATCAATTCGATGTGCGTGCAGTTTTCGCCGGCGGAACGGGCGGCCTTCTTTGCGATCAAGCATGCCTTCGATCCTCCGGGTCTGCTCAATCCGGGCAAGGCGATTCCTACCCTTGCGCGCTGTGCCGAATATGGCCGCATGCATGTGCATCAGGGCAAGCTGCGCTTTCCCGAGTTGCCCCGTTTCTGACCCTGGCCAAGGAGAACCCTGTGCTCGAGTCCATTCGTGACCAGGTGCGCCAGGCGCAGGTCCTGGGACGTCCCTTGCGCCTGCGTGGCGGCGATACCAAGCGGTTTTATGGCGAATCGGTGCAGTCGGATGCCGAACTCGATCTGCGTTGCTTTGCCGGGATCGAAAGTTACGAGCCCACCGAACTGGTGATCACCGCCCGCTGCGGGACACCGCTGACCGAGATCGAAGCCGCTCTCGCGCAACAACGACAGACCCTTGCCTTCGAGCCGCCGCATTTTGGCGAAGGGGCCACCGTGGGCGGGATGGTGGCGGCTGGCCTGTCAGGCCCCACCCGATCGAGTGCGGGTGCGGTTCGCGACTTCGTGCTGGGCGCAGTCTTGATGGATGCCCGGGGCGAGCTGCTCAATTTCGGCGGGCAGGTCATGAAGAATGTGGCCGGTTACGACGCCGCGCGCCTTCTGGCCGGATCGCTGGGCGTGCTCGGTCCCATCGTGCAGGTGTCGCTCAAGGTGCTGCCCGTGCCCGCAGCGCGCACGACCCTCACAATGGATCTCGATGAAGCCCGTGCGCTGCATCTGCTCAACACCTGGGCAGGCCAGCCTTTGCCGATTGCAGCCAGTGCCTGGAGCGAGGGCCGGCTCGCGCTACGACTGCAGGGCGCTGCTGCAGCAGTCGAGACCGCAGCGCGCCGGTTTTTGGACACGCATGGCGCGCGCCCGCTCGAGCCCGATGCTGCGGAGCGCTTCTGGCGAGCCGTGCGCGAGCATGAGCTTGCAGCGCTGTCTACTCAGCCACCCGGTCGGCCCGCCCTCTGGCGTGTTTCAGTTCCGTCCACCGCGCCGGTGCTTGCGCTCGACACGCCGGCACTGATCGAGTGGGGGGGCGCCCTGCGCTGGATCTGGTCGGCTCGCAGTGCCGAAGAGATCCGGGCTGCGGCTGCCCAGGCTGGGGGGTCGGCCAGCCTGTTTCATCGACATCCGTCGGGAGCCGAACCCCAAGGTCCGGTGCTTGCGCCCCTTGCCCCTGCCGTTCTCGATCTGCACCGTCGTCTGAAGCAGGCTTTCGATCCCCGAGGCATCTTCAACCCGGGCCGCATGCACGCGGAGTTCTGAATCCATGGAAACCCGTCTCACCCCCGAATTTGCAGCCAGTGCGCGAGGGCAGCGTGCGGAAAGCATCTTGCGCAGCTGCGTGCACTGCGGTTTTTGCAATGCGACCTGCCCGACCTATCAGTTGCTTGGCGACGAACTCGACGGACCGCGCGGACGCATCTATCTGATCAAGCAGGTCCTCGAGGGCGCTGCGCCCACCCGTGAAACCCAGCAGCATCTCGACCGCTGCCTCACCTGTCGCAATTGCGAGTCCACCTGTCCTTCCGGGGTCAGGTATGGGCAGCTGGTGGATATCGGTCGCGAGATCGTCGAAGAACGTGTCAACCGCCCCACGGCAGAGGCCTTGATGCGGACCGCCCTGCGCGAAGGCCTGAGCTCGGTCGCCTTTGCGCCTGCCTTGCGTCTGGGTCAGGCCGTTCGCAAGCTGCTGCCCCAATCCCTTCAGGCCAAGGTGCCCGAAGCCCGACCTGCCGGAGTCTGGCCTGATCGTCACCATGCCCGAAAGGTGCTCCTGCTGGCAGGCTGCGTGCAGCCAGCCATGGCGCCGTCAATCGATGCCGCCACCGCGCGGGTACTGGACAGGCTGGGCGTGCAGGCCGTGGTGGCACCCCGCTCGGGATGCTGCGGCGCGGTGCGGCAGCATCTGGCCGATGGTCACGGGGCTCAGGCCCAGGCCCGCCGCAACATCGATGCCTGGTGGCCCTGGCTGCAACCGGTCGACCGGGGTGAGCCAGCCGCAGAGGCCATCGTCATCAATGCCTCGGGTTGTGGCTCGATGATCAAGGACTACGGGCATCTGCTCCAGGACGACCCTGAGTATGCCGACAAGGCCCGCCTGGTGTCGGAGCGTTGCCTGGACCTGGGTCAGTGGCTCGCCGCACAGTCCCTGCCGGCCCAGTCGGCGCGGTCCTCTGTCAGGGTTGCTTTTCATCCGCCTTGCAGCCTTCAGCATGCCCAGCAGGTGCGCGGTGTCATCGAGCCCTTGCTGACGGCGCTGGGTGCCAGCTTGGTGCCTGTGCAGGAAGCCCACCTGTGCTGCGGGTCGGCAGGAACCTACTCGGTTCTTCAGCCCGGGCTGTCACGCCAGTTGCGCGATCGCAAGCTGGGTCATCTGCAGGCCGAGCAGCCCGAGATCATCCTGTCGGCCAACATCGGCTGCCTTGCCCATCTGCAGTCGGGCACCGGGACACCCGTCCGTCACTGGATCGAGTGGGTGGACGACATCCTCGCCCGGACAGACTGAAGCCTTGCCGACGCGATTGAATCTGCCGAACGTCGGACAAAAACGCATTTCGTGCATTCCGTCACTGCAGTTCATGCACGAGTGCCTACACTGGTTTCCATGCCTCCGACACAGTCACACAGCGCTTCCATCGAGCCGAGCGATGCCGTCAAGACCGGCATCGATCCGTCGTCTACAGCGCCTGACCGACAGGACCCCTCAGGTCACGGCGTTTTGCTGATGATCGTGGTGCTCGCGCTGCATTCGGTCCTGATGGTCGGAGAGATCATGCCCGGACCACGATGGCTGGCAGCGGTAGAAGGCGTCATTGTGCTGCTCGCAGGGCTGTCCCATCTGCGACGCATTGCCGAAAAAGAAGACCACTCCTGACCCGCAACGCGGGCAAATCAGGCCAGGGGCATGGCTCGTCCGTCATTGAGTGCGAGCAGACCGCGGATCATTCGGTAGAGAAACCATACCGCTGGCAACACAAACAGAAAGCTCAGCAGACCGAGAGTCAGCATGGTCAGCAGGGCTGCGGGCACAGCAATGATCACGAACCAGGCGATCGTCCACCAGAAGGTCCGGATCATCCAGCGCATGTGGCTTTCATAGATCGTGCCCCGGGCATCGTCCTTCTTGACGTAATTGATGATCAGGGCGATCACCGAAAGGATGCCTGCCGAGAGCAGCAGTCCGACGATATGCAACAGGTAATCGAACAGGCAGACCTTGCGCAGGGCGTCCAGGCGCTGCGCCTCTGATGCGTCATTCATGAGAGCCTCCGAGATACACGCGCCCCGATGCGAGGCGCGCGGACTCATTCTACGGCCTTGACCATGTCCTCGACGACCTTCTTGGCATCACCAAAGACCATCATGGTCTTGTCCATGTAGAAGAGCTCGTTGTCCAGACCGGCATAGCCCGAGGCCATGCTGCGCTTGTTCACGATAATGGTCTTGGCCTTGTAGGCCTCCAGGATCGGCATGCCGGCAATGGGCGACTTCGGATCCTTGGCGGCAGGGTTGACCACGTCGTTGGCGCCCAGCACCAGCACCACATCGGCCTGACCGAATTCGGAGTTGATGTCTTCCATTTCGAAGACCTGGTCGTAGGGCACTTCGGCCTCAGCCAGCAGGACATTCATGTGTCCCGGCATGCGGCCCGCCACAGGGTGGATCGCGTACTTCACCGTCACGCCATGCTCGATCAGCTTTTGCGTGAGCTCCTTGAGCGCATGCTGGGCGCGCGCCACGGCCAGACCGTAGCCAGGCACGATGATCACGGTATCCGCATTGGTCATGAGGAAGGCTGCGTCATCGGACGACCCGCTCTTGACCGGGCGCTGCTGCTGGGCGCCGCCCGCAGCCGCACCGGCCTCGCCCCCGAAGCCGCCCAGGATCACGTTGAAGAACGAGCGGTTCATGGCCTTGCACATGATGTAGCTCAGGATCGCGCCCG
>JBMSOD010000114.1:0-9513 GCA_049422085.1 Burkholderiaceae bacterium | reverse complement strand
GCTCAACGCATGGGCTGGCGCTTACACGGTCTGCTCAAAGAAAACGACTGGGTTCAGGATCATCCACGACTGGCCCGCTACCTTCAGGCCTGCGACGCCCTCATGCGGCATGATCTGGGCATGCAACTGGGTGGACGATTCGAGCAGTACACCACCTATCGGCCCGACTGGCTTGCTGCATGGGAGAAGGGTCAGTTGACCCTTCAAAGCGCCATCCACGCGCCTTCGGTTCAGGAAGACGAGCGCTGGCAGGCGGCCCTGTGGCGCCGTCTTCAGGAGCAGATCGGCGCAACGGGCTTCGATCCGGTCGGGCGCTTCATCGAGATCCTTTCAGGCACATCGCCTGAAGCCTGGCAGGCGCTGGGGCAGCCCGCGCAGGTGCAATTGGTCGCGCTCTCAGGAATGCCGCCCCAGCATGCACGCATGCTGGCTGCGCTGGGCGAGGTCATGGACGTGCATGTGCATGTCATCAACCCTTGTCAGGAATACTGGTTTGATCTGGTCGATGCTCGCCGTCTGAGCCACCTGGCCCGAAAAGCAAAGGTCGACGGCTTTGAAGTTGGCCACCCTTTGCTCGCAGCCTGGGGAAAGCAGACCCAGTCCCAACTCGGCGTGCTGATCGATGCCTTTGCAGATCGCTTTGACGATGAAGGCACTTATCGACCCAACCCGGATCGGTCGCTTCTTGCAGCCCTTCAGAACAGCATTCTCGAACTGAGCCCGGTCGAACCGGGCAGCCTGCCGCCAGCGCAGGGCGATTCCAGCATCGAGATCCACGCCTGCCATTCGCTCAGCCGCCAACTCGAAGTCCTGCACAGCCGACTGCTGAGCGCCTTTGCAGAGCGCGACAGCACACTTGCGCCAGGCGACGTACTGGTGGTCATGCCCGACCTGACTGCGGCAGCACCCCTGATCGAAGCCATCTTTGGCACCGTCCCTGTCGAGCGTCGCATTCCCTTTCGAATCAGCGGTCTGGCCACCCCACAGGCCAATCCGGTTGCAAGGGCTCTGCAGGATCTGCTGGGCTTCGTCACAGGTCGTGCTGGCGTTACCGGCCTGCTCGATCTTCTAGCCCAGGCACCCATCGCGCGTCGACTCCGACTATCCCCTGCGGAACACGAGACACTGGCGGAATGGCTCGCGCAAGCGGGTGCGCACTGGGGACTTGACGCACGTCACCGTGCTGCCTTTGGGGGTGCAGACCTCGCCCGACACACGCTCATCGACGCGCTGGATGCCTTGTTTGCGTCGTATGCCTTGCCCCTCAATTCGCCGCATGATGCTCTCGGGCGCTGGCCTGTCACCGACATTCAAGGCAGCGACAGCCTCGCCTTGGGCAAGCTCTGGCGCTTCGGCCAATCGCTGATCGAACTCGCGGCCCGCCTGGCGACGCCCCTGACTGCCGCGCAGTGGCAGCAGCTGCTATCCGACCTGCTGGCGCGCTTCATCGAGGTACCCGCTCGCGACATCGAAGACCTTCAGGCAACTCGCAGCACGCTGACCCGACTGTTCGACGAGATGAGCGGGATCGACCCCGGTGAGCCAATCGAGGCGGGCATCCTGAATCGAGCCCTGCAAGCCGCATTCGAAGAGGCCGCACGCGGAGGCGTGCCCTCGGGTGAGGTCACTTTTTCAGCCCCGGCAAGTCTGCGGCACCTGCCGTTTCGCATCGTGGCTTTTCTTGGCCTGGACGACAACGCCTTTCCTGCCCAGTCCCGAGCACAGGAGTTCGACCTCATGGCACGCGCGCCCCGCATGGGCGACCGCCAGCGGCGCGAAGACGACCGTAATCTGATGCTCGATCTTCTGCTGTGCGCGCGAGAGCGGCTCCTGCTGGGCTACACCGCGTTCAGCATTCGCGATAACGCGTCGCTGCCGCCCTCGGTCCTGCTGGCCGAGCTGATCGAAACCCTTGAGCGGGGATGCCCGGACAATGTCAGGAAGGCCCTGCATGTCGCCCATCCTTTGCAGGCCTTCGATCGCAGCGCGTTTTTCCCGCAGAGTGATCCTCGGATACGCAGTCATGACCCGCAGATCGCACAGGCATGGCGACAGGCCCTGCCTTTACGTGCGCGGGGGCAGGCGAGCGACGGGCCTCCGCGGTTTTTCAACGAAGCAAAGAGCCCTTTGGTCAATGAAACAGGGAGCACTCTGATGCAGGGGGGCATTCAGACCCACACCCATCTGACTCTGGATGCCCTGATCCGCATCCTTTGCGACCCAAGCTCGGCTTTGCTGCAGGAACAGACGCATCTGCGCTTTGAACGAGATCCAGAGCCCTTGCAGGATGAAGAGCCGCTGACAGCCGACCGGCGTGCCTTGCGTCAACTTGAGCGTCAGGCAGCTTTCGCTTTGCTCCAAGGGCATCCTCTGGAACCTCTGATTCAACGCAAACAACTGGCCCCCGAGCTTCCTGGAGGATGGCTGGGCGAGCAACCCGTCCGAGAACGCGTTGCATGCGCGCAAGCCTATGTTGAGCGTGTCCGTCTGGCCCTGCAGCACAGCGCCCACCTGGCGATCCCCTTCGAGTTGGTTCTGGACACAGCCGAATCCGCGACCGGATCACTGATCCTGACCGGACAGCTTGGCACTGACCGCAGCGCCGACAACAACGCATCGCACGGGCATCGTGGACACGTTTCTCAGGGACTGGCTCAGAGTGGCCTCAATGAACACGGACTCTTCCTTGGTCTGGGCGATCCGCCGCTCGAACGAGCCCTCCTGAGCGCCTGGGTCCATCACCTGGTGCTCTGCGCGCTGCGACCCCAGAACATCAAGACCGAGACGCAAGCCCATACCTTCGACAAGCATCTGGTGTTCCGCTCGGTAGACGCTCCCCTGCAGTGCCTGTCCGAACTGGCCGCCCTGGCCCTCAAGGCAAAGCGTTCACCACTGGCCTTTTTCCCTCGATCGTCGCTGGCCCTGGCACAAGGTGACCCTGGAAAGGCTCACGAAGCCTGGATGCCGCGACGGCGAGGTGCCTGGGGCGAGTCCGACCGACCGGAGATCCAGCTGGTCTGGCGCGGTCTTGAGTCACCGATCGATACCGATGCTTTCGATCTGCTGGCTCATCAGATCTTTGGGCCCTTGCTAGAGCACTGTGAGCTCAACCATGCCTGAATCTCTCGAAGAGCATCCAAGTTCGACCGGCCCCTCTGGCGGCCCCTCTGCCAGCCCGTCTGCCAGCCCCTCTGCCAGCCCCTCTGCCAGCCCCTCTGCCAGCCCGTCCGCCAGCCCCTCTGCCAGACCGTCCGCCGGATCGCCTGAGGAAGCGGCTGCTGCGCAGGCGCTGGATGTCTTCGGATGCGCGCTGACTGGACGCCACCTGGTCGAAGCCTCGGCAGGCACGGGCAAGACCTGGAATCTCTGCGCGCTTTATCTCAGGCTGCTGCTCGAGGCCGAACTGCCTATCGAGAAAATTCTGGTCGTGACCTTCACCAATGCGGCCACAGCGGAATTACGCGATCGTATCCGGGCACGCCTTGTTCAGGTTCGCGAGGCCTTGCATCGCAGACAGGCCCAACCCGATGCCTTCATTGAAGGTCTTCTGGCCCGTCTGAACGCGCTGGGCATCTCGCCCGGGAAGCAAATCGCCCGCATCGAGCATGCCCTGGCCTCTTTTGACGAGGCCTCGATCTTCACCATCCATGGCTTTTGCCAGAGGGCGCTGGCCGATGCACCCTTCAGCGCAGGGCAAGCCCTCAGCCTGGATGTCATCCAGGATGCCCAGGCGCTCCAAAGCGAGGGGGTCGCCGATTTCTGGCGCGAGCATGTGCTGAGTCACAAGGCGCCCCGCGCTCTGCTCGACCACCTCCTGCAGGCGAATCTGACGCCCGAGCACCTGCAAAAAGACCTGACGCAGGTGCTCGCCCGGCCCACCTCCCGCCTGATCTGGCCGGACAGCCCGGCGACGGTTCACGAGGAAACGCTGCCCGATCTGCCCAGCTGCTTTGAGCAGCTCAAGGCGCTCTGGTTCGGCCGACAGAACGAGTGGCAAGCGGGTTTTGCTGCAGACCGCCCGGGCCTGAACGGGAAAACCTTCGGCAAGGACAAATTCAAACTCGATCTGTCGATCGAGGCCTGGCAGCAATGGCTCAGCCAGTCCGAGCCCTTGTTGCCGATGCCAGACGAGGACCGGTGCAAGTTGCTCATGCTCCTGACACCGGGACGCTACGCCCTGAACAAAGGCCACACCTCGGTCCTGAGCCCGGAGCTTCTGGTTGCCACCGGTGCGTTGATGAAGGCCCTGGAAGCGCAAAAAAGTCTTGGCGCCACGCTCTGGATGCAATTGCGCAAGCAGGCCATCGCCGAGTTGCCTGTTCGACTGAATCGGCTCAAACGCGCCCGTCAGCTGCAGGGCTTTGACGACATGCTGAGCAATCTGCATGCGCAATTGCAGATGGATGCCTCCGGGACACTCACCCGGGCCCTGCAGGAACGCTTTCAGGCAGCACTCATCGACGAGTTCCAGGATACCGATCCGCTTCAGTTCGAGATCTTCGATCGGCTCTTTTCGAACCCACAGGCCCGTCTGTTTCTGCTCGGCGATCCCAAGCAGGCCATTTACAGCTTTCGCAATGCCGACCTGCACACCTATCTGCATGCGCGAACCACGGTTTCTCAGGAACACACCCTCAATACCAATCAGCGCTCCACACCAGAGCTGATCAGCGCACTCAACCATTTCTTCAGCGCGACTCCGCAAGCCTTTGTCCTGCCGGGCGTGCAGTACCGGCAGGTTCAGGCAGGTCAAAGGGAACGCCCGGTGTTCAGGGATGAGCGTGCCGCTTTATCGAGGACGCAGACCACATCAGCGAGGCCGGCCGCCCTGACGGTCTGGCATCTCCCTGGCCCCAACCCGCCAGACATGAAGGATCGACGACAGGCCGAGCAGCTCAGCGCACAAGCCTGTGCCGCCGAAATCGCCTCACTGCTTCACGGCGCACGTCAGGGCCAGGTCAGACTTGATGATCGACCCTTGAGTGGATCTGACATTGCGGTGCTGGTCCGCACCCATGTCGAGGGAGAGCGTATTCGTCAGGCCCTTCTGGCCCGTGGACTTGCGAGCGTCTCCATCGCCCAGGAAAGCGTGCATCAGAGCACCGATGCGCTCGAACTTGAACGCGTGCTCGACGCGGTGATCAACCCCAGCCACCCTGGCCGGTTACGGGTTGCCCTCAGCACCGACCTGATCGGAGAAAGTGCAGACACCCTGGTCGCCCTTCAGCATGACGATGCCTTGCTTGCCCACTGGTTCGGAAGGTTTCATGACTGGAAGAGCCTCTGGATTCGCAAAGGCATCGCAAGCATGCTCAGGCTGCTGATGCGTGAACTGGATCTTGCCGGCCGATGGCTCAGTCGAACCGACGGCGAGCGGCGCATGACCAACCTGCTGCATCTGCTCGAACGCCTGCAGGAGGCGGCTCATGAGCATCCCCAGCCTTCAGCCCTTCTTGAATGGCTCAAGCGCGAACGTATCGAAGGCGGCAATGCTGAAGCCGCCTTGCTTCGGCTGGAGTCCGATCGGGATCTGGTCAAGGTACTCACCATCCACAAATGCAAGGGACTCGAATTCCCGGTGGTGTTCTGTCCCTTCCTTTGGACCACCTCGATCACGGCAAGCCATCGGGATACAGGCGCGGGCGCGCGCTATCACGATGACCACGGCCAGCCCGTCATTGACCTGCGATCAGGCAATGAGCGCGGTGATGCAAAGGCAGAGGTCCGATCGCGCATCGAAGCCGAAATCGGTGCAGAGAACGTCCGGCTGACCTATGTAGCCCTCACGCGGGCGGTACATCGCCTCTATCTGGTCAGTGGCCAGCCGCTGGGCGGTCGACGCAACGAGGCCCTGGAAAAACGAGCGACTGCGGGGGCATCCACCCTGCTCAACTGGATGGTCACCGGCGGCCCAGACCGCTTCGAGACCTGGAGCAAGGCAACTCGAGATCCTGCCGCGATCCATGCGGCCTGGCAGGCCTGGGCGACGGCACATGCGCAGCACATCCAGTTTTGCGAGTTGCCCGCAGCCCTTGCGGTGCAGTCATCAAATCGAACGCATCCGATGACATCTGCTGAGCAGCCTCCTGAGCAATCGCTCGAGCCGACTTCTGAGCAGTCTGCCGGGCAGTCTGCCGGGCAATCTCCTGCGCTTCATCTTGAGCAGACCCTCGACGCCCTGCCCTCGCCGGGCTTCATTGGTTCAAGCTGGCGCCTGGGGAGTTACAGCAGTCTGGTGCATGGCGCCGACGCGGAACGCAGCAGCAGCGACCATGACCAATTGGCTCGGGCTGCATTACAAAACATGATGCGCGATCAGGTCGACAGCGAGGACATCCTGCATTTCCCTCGCGGCGCGCAGGCAGGCACCTGCATTCACGCGATCTTCGAGCATATCGACTTTCAAGAGGCCAGCACCTGGACCCAGACGATCGACCAGATGCTCAGACAAACCCCACCCGACTCGCAGCCTGCTCGCACAGTGTCTTCGACTACGGCCTGGCCGCGACAACTGCAGCAGATGCTGCAAGACACACTCACTACGACGCTGCCTGCCGGTTTCCGTATGGCCGACATTGCTCATGGCCACCGTCTTAATGAACTTGAATTCACATTGCCGGTGTCCAGGCTCCAGGTCAAAGCCGTGCAAGACCTGCTGGATCACCATGGCACGCGCATCCGCCTGCCCGCTTTCGAGACTCTGCAGGGCTATCTCAAGGGCTTCATTGATCTGGTCTTCATGCACGACGAACGCTATTACGTGCTCGACTGGAAATCCAACCACCTGGGCTGGCAGATGCAGGACTATCAACCCCACCGGGTGGCGCAGGCCATGGCCGATAACCACTACGACCTGCAGGCCCTGCTCTATTGCTACGCCTTGCACCGGTACCTGCAGCGAAGACTTCCCGGCTATCGCCACGAGCGCCATTTCGGTGGCTCCATCTACCTCTTTATTCGAGGGGTGAGGCCAGGCTGGTGTACCCCCGACGGAGAGGTCTGCGGTGTCGACTCCCGTCAGCCCAGCCGGGCGCTTCTCGCCGCGATGGGGCAGTTGTTTTCGAGGGAGGCAATCGCATCATGAACACGGCCTCGTGGCTTGAGCAGGCCGACCCGGCGGCGCGATGGCTCGCAGACGGCTTTGTATCGCACCTGAAACGCTGGGTCGCAGAGCCAGAGGCGAATGCATCCGGTCTAGCGCGCGCCCTGGCGTGCGCGCACGATCTGAGTCTGGCCACCTCTGCCGGTCATGTCTGCCTGCCACTCGATCAGGCACAACAACTCGTGCAAGACCTGATCGCTTCAAGGCTTGCGGTGACTGAAGGCAGCGAGACGGGCGCTCCGATGGTGATCGATGCACACCGCCGACTCTATCTGGCGCGCTACTTTGAACTGGAACTGAGGCTGGCCCGGAGGATCATGAAAGCGGTCGTGCAACCGCAGACCACAGCTGACCCAAAGATCATTCAGGCCCTTGCAACCCTGTTTGGCACGCATGCCGACGACCCAAGCAATGCTCAGTTTGCTGCCGCACGCATGGCGCTCACGCATCGGCTGAGCATCATCAGTGGCGGACCGGGCACCGGCAAGACCACCACGGTGGTCAATCTGCTGGCTGGCCTGCTGATGCAGAACAGCCAGCTTCGGATTGCACTGGCTGCTCCTACCGGTAAAGCAGCGGCCCGAATGCTGGAGGCGATTTCGGCACGCTCTTCCGCCCTGCCACAAGCCCTGCGCGAAATGCTGCCCAGGCAGGCCAGCACGATTCATCGACTGATCGGCATTCATCCACGCGCGGGTCAGCCCCGGCACCATGCGGGCGCTCCCTTGCCCATTGATGCGTTAGTGATCGATGAGGCCTCGATGCTCGACCTTGCCCTGGCAACCCAGTTGCTCGAGGCCGTTCCGGAGGAGGCCCGCATCATTTTGTTGGGCGACAAGGATCAGCTGGCTGCGGTTGAGGCCGGTGCGGTTTTTGCCGAGCTGTCCAGCCTGAGGGAGAGCCTGCCCTCCTGCATCGTCTGGTTCACGCGCAACTTCAGGTTCGCCGAAGACTCAAGCATCGGACAACTCGCCCAGGCAGTTCGGGCTGGCGAGTCAGAACATGCGCATCGGCAACTGAGTGCCCACCCGGAAACACTGGAGAGGCTCGACCCCGACAGCGAGCATCAGGTTCAGGAAAAGATTGAGGCAGGCTTCAAGGGATACAGCGACACGCTCGTGCAGATGCTGAAGCAACCCGGGTTTCATAAAGCGCAGGCGTCGGAGCGACAGACCCCGGCAGCACCTGACATGCTGGTGACGGCCCAGGCCTTGCATCAGGCGCTGCAGTCCTTCAGGGTGCTGTGCGCCCTTCGACAAGGGCCTCACGGGGTCGAGCAGCTCAATGCCCGCATCGGGGCCTGGCTGCAGCGCTCGGCGGCAGGATCACCCAGAAGTTTTGATCCGGACGGCTGGCACCCCGGCCGGGTGATCATGATCACGCGCAATGATCCTGCATCGGGGCTATTCAATGGCGATATCGGCATCGCATTGCCAGATGCAGACGGTGTTCTCAGGGTCTACTTTCCAACAAGTGTCGAGCCCGGACCGGCGGGTTTACCTGCGTCACCCGCAACTGCCGCCACACCCGCGTCGACGACTGCGCCTGCGTTCAGGAGCCTGCCGATCGAACGGCTGCCCGAGCACGAAACCGCCTTTGCAATGACCGTCCACAAATCGCAGGGCTCGGAATTCGATCAGGTGCTCCTGATGCTCGCGCCTGCTGACTCTCCCATCCTTGGGCGTGAGCTGCTCTATACCGGAATCACCCGCGCACGAAACAAGGTGACGATCGTCGGTTCAGCGCAGGCGTTGCAAACCGCAATCAGCCAGCCCACCCGAAGGTTCAGTGGATTGGCACAAAGGATTTCTGGGTTCTTGAGCGCACCTGGTCAAGGTCACTGACCGACCGCAGCGCTAATTGCCTCGTAGCCCCCGATCAGCCTTACGCGGCCGCCTTCGACCTGGAAGATGGCATTGCAAGCCGACAGGGTGGAGGTCCGATGCGCAATCATGATCACTGTGAGATTGCGATCAAGCGCGTTCACAGCCTCCATGACGAGCCTTTCGGTCTCATCGTCGAGCGCACTGGTCGCCTCATCAAGCACCAGAACGTCGGCCCCCTTGTACAGCGCCCGAGCAATCCCGATCCGCTGACGCTGCCCGCCTGACAGCCGAATGCCTCGCTCGCCCACCGTGGAGGCATACGCCTGCGGCATGGTCTCGATGAATTCGGCAATCTGCGCGCGCGTCGCAGCCAGTCTCACCTGATCCATATTGATCTTGCCTACAGGAACACCAAAGGCAATGTTTTCCGCAACGCTCGCATCCGACAAATAAATCGCCTGAGGAACATGTGCAATCCGGCGCTGCCAGGCACGCCGATTGAATGGCGTCAGAGGCTCCCCGTCGACCCACATCTCTCCCTGGTCAGGCTCAAGCAGGCCCATCAGAAGATCGACCAGGGTACTC
>JBMSOD010000113.1:0-9522 GCA_049422085.1 Burkholderiaceae bacterium | reverse complement strand
CTGTGGGCACCGATGAGGTCAAGCGGGGTGCGGTCCGCTGCGGATCCGTGCTGATCGGTGAGATGGCGATCGCGGGTCGCTGAGCCGACGCGATCCTTACATTGCGCCGTAGACGCCGTATCGATGGGGGCGGAGGGCATCAATTTCGGCCAGCCCTGTCTCGAGAAGCTCAATCAGTTCGGCGCGGCGCTGCTCGTCGAACGCCGGGGGGCTTTGCTCCAGCCAGGAGAATTCCAGCAGAGCCCACTCGGTGGCGTCGAGTCGAAGCAGGTCCAGACCCGTGTCGGCCAGGGACGGGTCGACGAGAAGAGGCTGTGATGCCTGATGGGTCAGTGTGGATGTGTTCATGCACTCAGTATCACTGCCTCACTTCAGGAATGTCAGCTTCGGCGATCAGTGGTCGGGAGAGGCCGATCGGCGAGTACAGGCAAACAGAGCGCCTGGGATCTGAAGACGGCCTGCAGCAGCGGCAGCCCATAGCGAAGCACCCAGGGACAGAGGAGGTCAGGGCTTCATGAACAAGGCGTTCGTGCGCGAGAGCGACGATGAGGAAGAAGAGATCGCCGAACCTCAGGCGGCGGTGACTGGAGAGCGCAACTACATCACACCGCAGGGGCATGCCCGCCTGAAGAGCGAACTGCTCCAGCTCCTGGATCAGGAGCGTCCCGAGGTGGTCCGGGTGGTGTCCTGGGCTGCCTCCAACGGGGATCGCTCGGAAAACGGGGACTACCTGTACGGCAAGAAGCGGCTTCGCGAGATCGACCGCCGGATCAGATTCCTGACCCGCAGGCTGGATAAGGCAGAGGTGGTGGACCCCCTGAATCAGGTGGGCAATGATCAGATTTTTTTCGGTGCAACCGTCAGCTATCTTCAGTCCGACGGTATCGAGCGAACGGTGCGGATCGTGGGCGTGGATGAGGTGGATCCGCTACGGGGGCTGATCAGCTGGATCTCTCCGGTGGCCCGGGCGCTGATCAAGGCTCGCGAGGGTGATACGGTTGCTCTGAACACGCCCTCGGGACCGCTTGAGCTTGAAGTGCTCTCGGTGCGCTACGAGAGCGGTTCAGAGCCTTGACAGGCGCGTGACTTCAGCGAGCTTGCGGATCTGTCTGAACACGCGGGCGAGGTGATGGCGACTGGTCACCTGAAGCGTGAATCTCAGCACGGCCAGACGATCTCCATCTTCGTCCATGGCCACATTGACGATGTTGGCCTCGCTCGCTGCGATTTCAGCGGCAACGCGGGCAAGCGCCCCAGGCCTGTCCTGAACCTGCACCTCGAGCAGCGTGCGGAATAGCCCCTGGACTTCTTCCGCCCACTCTAGCTCGATCCAGCGCTCGGCATCCTTGGTGCGCTGTCGGCTCGCCTGTTCACAGTCAGCTCGATGCACCTGCAGTCCATGACCGCCCCGCATATGGCCGATGATCTCGTCGCCAGGCAGCGCGTGACAGCATCCTGCGCATTGCACCGCACTGCCTTCGGCGCCATGAATCACCAGAGGAACGGGTCGGGCGGCCAGCGCGGCAAGCGACGGCTTGCCGCTGAGTTCCAGGGACAGGGTTCTTGCAACCACCGGGGCCAGTTGCAGCCCCAGACCGAGATCCACATGAAGATCGTCGATATCGCGCGCCCCCATGTCCCGGGCCACCTTGTCCAGCACCGGCGCCGGGATGGCGGGGCGCTCGATGGAAAGAGCAGCCAGCGCCTGGTCGAGCAGTTTTCGACCCAATTCGGCCGATTCATCATGTTCTGCGGTACGCAGAAAATGACGGATTTCTGCACGCGCCTTGCCTGTTCTTGCGAAGGTCAGCCATGCCGCGCTGGCTCGTGCGCTTGTGTCGGTGATGATCTCGATCACATCACCATTGTGCAATTCGCTCTTGAGCGGTGCGGGCTCTCCGTTGATTCGTGCTGACACCGAACGGTTACCGACGTCGGTATGAACGCTGTACGCAAAGTCGATGGCAGTGGCCCCCCTTGGGAGAGCACGGATCTGCCCCTTTGGCGTGAAGACATACACCGCATCCGGGAAGAGGTCGACCTTGACGTGATCAATGAATTCAAGTGAATCGCCGGTCTGATTCTGGATGTCCAGCAGTGACTTGATCCACTGATGAGTGCGCCGCTGAAGGTCGGTGAAACTGTCTCGATCCGCCTTGTAAAGCCAATGCGCCGCAACACCCGATTCGGCGACCTGATGCATGTCGCGTGTCCGGATCTGGAATTCGACCGGAGTGCCATGCGGCCCCACCACCGTGGTGTGCAGCGACTGGTAGCCATTGACCTTGGGGATGGCGATGTAGTCCTTGAACCGGCCTGGCATGGGCTTGAAGGCCTGGTGCAAGGCGCCAAGGGCGAGGTAGCAGTCGGGCAGGGACTTGACCAGCAGCCGGATGCCATAGACATCCATGACCTGGGAAAAGCTCAGCCGTTTGTCCTGCATCTTGCGGTAGATGGCCCAGAGCGCTTTTTCGCGCGCGATGATGTCCGCGCTTACACCCATGAGCTGCAGCGACTTGCGGACCGCATCGAGGGTTTTTCCGAAGCCTTCGCGACGCATGCCACGGGCTGCCTTGACCGCCTTGCTCAGCGTGGCATACCGGAAGGGATGCAGGTTGCGAAACGAGAGGTCGAGCAGTTCGCGAAAGAGTTCGTTCAGACCAAGCCGGTCGGCGATGGGCGCATAAATCTCGAGCGTCTCGCCAGCGATGCGTCGCTGTTTGCTGCGTTCGACTGCGCCCAGGGTGCGCATGTTGTGCAGCCTGTCTGCGAGCTTGATCAGGATGACGCGCACATCGCGTGCCATGGCCAGCAGCATCTTGCGAAAGCTCTCGGCCTGGGCCTGCTCCCGGCTGGCAAACTCGATCTTGTCGAGCTTGGACAGGCCATCAACCAGCTCGGCCACCTGAACGCCGAAGCGTTCGATCATCTGGGCCTTGGTAACGCCCGAATCCTCCATGACGTCATGCAGGAGCGCCGCCATGAGGGCATCGGCATCCAGCCGCCAGGACGCGCAGATCTCGGCAACGGCGATCGGATGGGAAATGTAGGGCTCGCCGCTGGTGCGGAATTGGCCCAGATGGGAGGAGTCTGAAAACCGGTAGGCCTCGCGAACCCGCCTTAGCTCGTCTTCGCCCAGGTAAGCCGAGGCCAGCCGGGTGAGCTCAGAGACTGAGACGATCTGTCGCTCATCGGCCGGCGCTGCAAAGGCGGGCCCTGCAAAGGCGGGCCCTGCCGCAGGCGAGGGGGTGGCAGTTCGCTGCAGAGTGACCCCCTCAGGTTGGTACCCGTCGCAGCATCTCGATGCCGACCTTGCCTGCAGCGATCTCGCGCAGGGCCGTTACGGTGGGCTTGTCCTTGGAGTCGACCTTGGGCGTGTGCCCCTGAGCCAGCATGCGTGCGCGATAGGTGGCCGCCAGCGCCAGCTCGAAGCGGTTCGGGATCTGACGCAGGCAATCTTCAACGGTGATGCGTGCCATGGAGGGCTCCGGACAAATACACAGGAATGGATATGCTTTTAAATCAGTGCCGTACCAGATGAAACCTGGGACGCGGCTCTCACCGGCATGTGCTTACATGCCAAGGTCCTGAAACAGGGGAAGGTGACGCATCCGCTGTCTCGGGTATCGGCAGCGCAAGGTGTCGAGGATACCGCAGAACTCGGTTGCCGCGGCTGCAAATTCCTGATTCACAATGACATATTGACAGTCTTGCGCGTGCTCAAGTTCGGTGCGTGCCGCAGCCAGCCGACGCTCAATGACCTCGGGCGAGTCCTTGCCCCGCGCGATCAGGCGGCTTCGCAGCGCCGCCATCGAGGGCGGGGCAATGAAGACAGCCACCGCTTCAGGAAACTTCGAGCGAATCTGTTCCGCACCCTGCCAGTCAATGTCGAGCACGATATCGGTGCCGTCGGCAAGCTGCGCCTCGATCCAGGCTTTTGAGGTTCCGTAGAAGTTGTCGTGGACCCGTGCCCATTCGAGAAACTCGCCGCGGTCACGCCGTTCGATGAAATCTTCAGGCGTGGTGAAGTGGTAATCCACGCCTTCGCGCTCCCCCGCCCGCGGCGCCCGGGTGGTGGTGGACACGGACATGATGACCCCCGCACGTGATGCGAGCAGGTGGTGAACCAGGCTGGTTTTGCCTGCGCCCGAGGGAGCGACAACGATGAGCAGCTGCCCGCTGGCGCTGGGTGCCGGCATGCCCGAGGCAGGGGTCATCGGGTCTGATGAGGGCGGGATCGAGGGCATGGAATCGTGTCGCTGGCGTGTTGGGATGCAGGCACCCGGGCCTGCGCTTGGTCTGTCCGGACCAGGGTCATTCGAGATTCTGAATCTGCTCACGGACCTGCTCAATGAGGAGTTTGAGCTCGAGACTGGCCGCAGTGCTGGGCAGATCGGCCGATTTGGAGCCCAGGGTATTTGCCTCGCGATTGAGTTCCTGCAAAAGGAAATCAAGCTTCCTTCCGACCGGGCCGCCGCGCTGAAGAATGGCTTCAAATTCCTGGAGATGGATCGCCAGGCGCTGGAGCTCTTCGACCACATCGGTCTTCATGCCATGAAGGGCGACTTCCTGTCGGATCCTGGCCAGTGTTTCTTCCATCGGCAGCTTCATGTCCATCAAGGGGGACTCAGCCGCCTGGCGCAGGCGCTCCTGAAGCCGAGCCTCGTACAGTCTCAGGAGCTCTGGCGCTCTTTCGGCATGGTTTCGGACAACCTCGTGCATGGCCTGCAATTTTTGCAGGATGATCGTCCGCAGCCGCTCGCCCTCCCGGGCCCTTGAATCACTAAGCCCCTGGACACATTGATTCACTATGCTGCCCATGGATTCGAGTGTCTGTGATGCACAGACCGCTGACTCAGCAACCATTCCCGGGAATCGAAGCACATCGGCAACCGTCAGGGGGGTCGCCAGCGGCAGCGAGCTCTGGATTTCCTGCTGGGCACGACCGAGCGCCAGGAGCAAGTCATGATTCAACCGCAGATGTGATGCGCTCTCTTCCCCAGGCCTCAGGCTGGCGCGCACGTCGACCTTGCCGCGCGAGAGCCGCTGCTGCAATCGTTCACGGATCAGGGGTTCTGCCACGCGCAATTCGTCGGGAAGGCGAAAGTGAAGCTCCAGAAATCGGGAGTTCACCGAACGCATCTCCAGGGTGATCTCCCCCGAGGGGCCTGCACCGCTGACCGTTGAGAAACCTGTCATGCTTTGGATGGCTTTGCCCGCGCTCATTAGAATCCCTGCTCCATGACAACGACACCGAGCAACGCGCCCCTGCCGGAAGGCCACACCGTTGGCGGCTACCGGATTGTAAGAAAGATCGCGAGTGGCGGGTTCTCGTTCGTCTATCTGGCCGAGGATGAGCAGGGAGCTCGAGTCGCCATCAAGGAATACCTGCCCGCCAGCCTTGCCCGAAGAAACCCAGGGGAACTCTCCCCACGGATCGAGCCCGAGCACCTGATCACCTACCGCAACGGACTGAAGTGCTTCTTCGAGGAAGGGCGTGCACTGGCCCGGGTGCAGCACCCGAACGTGGTGCGGGTCCTGAATTTTTTCAGTGCCCATGAGACCGTCTACATGGTCATGGCCTTTGAGGAGGGTCGCAGTCTTCAGCAGTGGATCCTGCGCGCCCGACAGCGACCGGGGCGTGAGGTGCTGCCCGAGCGATTCATCCGGAAAGTGTTTGTGCAGCTGTGTCATGGATTGCGCGAGGTGCATGCCAACCGTCTGCTGCATCTGGACATCAAGCCCGCCAACATCTATCTGCGCCGCGACGGCACGCCCATCCTGCTTGACTTCGGGGCTGCAAGGCAGACCCTGAGTGCGGACTCATTGCGCCTCTTTCCGATGTTCACGCCCGGGTTTTCGGCGCCTGAAGTCAATCGCAAGGGTGAGGCCCTGGGGCCATGGAGCGACATTTACGGGATCGGGGCCAGCCTTTTTGCCTGCATGCTGGGTGCCCCGCCACCGCCCGCAGAGCAGCGGGCGAAGCAGGACAAGGTTCCTCAGGCGCTTGAGTCGATCGGTTCACGGTATTCGAGCGGACTGATCGCGCTGGTGGGTGACTGTCTATCCCTGGATCCCACAGGCCGTCCGCCCAGCGTACTCGCCGTGCAACGCATCCTGCGCGAAGGCGGCAGGGGGGACGCCGTGTCGGTCATCTCTGCCGGCGCGATGGCGGCCCGCGTCCCGCAGGAGTCGGCCTTGCGTGCGGTGGCTCAGTGGTGGCAGGCGCTGGCATCGCCAGGCCGCCTCGCTCGCAAGGATCAGGATGGACCAGACCGGACCGATGCACCATGAGGTTCTCGATCTTTCAGGACACCGACATCGGCGCGCGCCCGACCAACCAGGATCGGATGGGGTACTGCTTTTCCAGGGAATCGCTGCTGATGATCGTCGCCGACGGCATGGGCGGCCATGTTCGCGGTGATGTTGCGGCCGAGACCACCCTGCAGACCTGCGCGGCGCATTTTCAGCGGATGGCCAAGCCTCGTCTGCCCGATCCGGGCGGATTCCTGCAGGAGGCCCTGCTGTCTGCGCATCGCGCGTTGCTGCAATATCAGGTCACGCATCGGCTGCCGGAGGCGCCCCGGACCACGGTGGTGGCCTGCGTTGTCCAGGAAGGCCGCGCATGGTGGGCGCATGCCGGCGATTCAAGGCTCTACTGGATGCGTAACGGCGTGACCCTGACGCGGACTCGCGACCATTCCAGGGTGCAGAGCCTGCTTAGCGCGGGCCTGATCCGGCCCGAGCAGCAGGATGTTCACCCCGACCGGAACAAGGTCCTCAACTGCCTCGGGTCGCCGCAACTACCCCGCATCGAAACCGCGGCTGCCCAGCCTCTCAAGCCGGGGGATGTCCTCCTGTTGTGCTCGGACGGCTTCTGGGCGGGTACCAGTGAAATGGCACTGGCCAAGGCCTTCATGGGCCATCCTGTGGCGCAGGTGGTGCCCGAGCTGGTCGAAAAGGCGGTGGCCCGGAACGGCCGTATCGCGGACAATACGACCGCGCTCGCCATGTCCTGGGAAGCAGATCCGACCGAGGGCGCTCCGACCCTCTCGTCGCTCGAATTGCCTGAAGGAGCGCTGACCACCACGATCGCGATCGGCTCCGGTCCGTCCGGCGGCGAGGCGGAGGACGCTGCCGCAGATACCGCCTGGTCGGACGATGCAATCGAGCGGCAGATCGCCGAGATCCGGCAGGCGATCCAGCGATCGCGCAGAAAAGAGCCCTGATTTGAAGACTGACAGGATGGTTTCATGAGCAACACACATGCAGCGGCATCACCCGGAATCGACCCAATGGCGCGCCCCAGCGGTCGAACCCCCGACAGCTTGAGGGAGGTCCGGATTACCCGTGGCTTTACCTGTCATGCCGAAGGCTCGGTGCTTGTGGAGTTCGGCCGCACCCGAGTGTTGTGCACAGCCAGCATCGAGGACCGGGTGCCGGGATTTCTGAAGGGCAAGGGTCAGGGCTGGATGACTGCCGAGTACGGCATGCTCCCGCGCTCGACCCATACCCGCAGTGATCGCGAGGCCGCCCGCGGGAAGCAGTCCGGACGCACTCAGGAGATCCAGCGTCTGATCGGCCGAAGCCTCAGAGCGGTCATTGATCTGCAGGCGCTGGGAGAGCGCACCATACAGCTGGATTGCGATGTTCTGCAGGCCGATGGGGGGACCCGGACTGCAGCGATCACCGGCGCCTGGGTTGCGGCACACGATGCCATCCGCTGGCTTCTGAACAAGGGCATGCTCGCTGCATCACCACTGCGAGACTCGGTTGCGGCCGTGTCGGTGGGCCTATGGCAGGGGCAGGCCATTCTTGATCTGGACTATGACGAGGACTCTTCCTGCGATACCGACATGAACGTGGTCATGACCGGATCGGGCGGTATCGTCGAGATTCAGGGAACCGCAGAAGGGCAGGCCTTTTCGAGGCAGCAGGTTGATCGCTTGCTCGATCTGGCGGCCCAGGGCATCGCCGCCCTGGGGCAGGCGCAGCAGCAGGCGATCGCACGCCCGCTTGCACCATGACGGACCTGGCCAAGCTCACGGGCCTGTCCGAACTGGTGCTGGCTTCTGGGAATGCAGGCAAACTGCGCGAAATGCAGGCCCTGTTGTCGCCGCTGGGCATCCGGGTCAGGCCTCAATCCGACTGGAATGTCCCCGAGGCGCAAGAGCCATTCGAAAGCTTCGTCGAGAATGCACTGGCCAAGGCCAGGCACGCCAGCAGCCATACCGGATTGCCTGCGCTGGCCGATGACTCGGGTCTGTGCGTGCGAGCGTTGGGCGGCGCTCCGGGCGTGCTTTCGGCTCGCTATGCCTGTGACACCCCGGAGAGTCCGAAGTCGGATGAGGCCAACAACCAGAAGCTTGTCCATGCACTGCAGGGCGTGACCGATCGGTCCGCGTGCTTCGTGAGTCTGCTGGTGCTGGTGCGATCGCCGACCGATCCGATCCCCGTGATTGCCCAGGGGCTGTGGCACGGTCAGGTGATCGACTCGCCGCGGGGTGAAGGCGGGTTTGGCTATGACCCCTATTTTCTGGTGCCAGACTGCGGGCTCACGGCTGCGCAGTTGTCGGCCGATCAGAAGAACCGTCTCAGCCATCGGGCACAGGCCATGCGTCGGCTGATCGAGCAGCTCGATGCTCCTCAGGCCTGAGATGTCCTTGCCCATCGTGCGGCTGCCTCGTCGGGTCCGGGGTGCCGAGGCCAAGGCAGGCGAAGGTGCAGTACAGCAGGCGCAGCGACAGGCTTCGGGCCTGGCCAGTCCGCCGCCACTTGGCGTCTATGTTCACCTGCCCTGGTGTCTTCGGAAATGCCCGTATTGCGACTTCAATTCGCATGTGCATGAAGGCGAGCTGCCCGAAGCCAGATACCTGGACGCCTTGCGTGCCGACCTCGAGTCGAGTCTGCCCCTGGTCTGGGGCCGAACGGTGCACTCGGTTTTCATCGGCGGCGGAACCCCCAGCCTGTTTTCGCCAGAGGGCATCGATCGGCTGCTTTGCGATCTGAGAGCCTGCCTTCGTCTTGCAGCCGATGCCGAGATCACGCTGGAGGCCAACCCCGGAACCTTCGAGCGCATGCGTTTCAGGGCCTTTCGCGATGCCGGAATCAATCGCCTGTCCCTAGGCGTCCAGAGCTTCAATGATCAGGCCCTGCACCGGCTGGGGCGTGTTCACGATCGGGCGCAGGCTCTGGCAGCGGCTCAAGCCGCCCGGGAAGACTTTCCGACCTTCAATCTCGACCTGATGGTGGCGCTCCCTGATCAGAGCCCAGGGTCACTCATGGCCGACCTGGATCAGGCTCTTGCATTTGATCCTCCCCACCTGTCGGTGTACCAGCTCACACTGGAGCCCAATACCCTGTTTGCAGCCCAGCCGCCGGCTGGGCTGCCGGATGAGGACGCGGCTGCCGATCTCCATGAAGCGGCGCTGGAGCGACTTGCTGGAACAGGCCTTGACCGCTATGAGGTCTCGGCTTTTGCGCGGGCCGGCCATCGCGCCCGCCACAACCTCAACTACTGGC
>JBMSOD010000112.1:0-9546 GCA_049422085.1 Burkholderiaceae bacterium | reverse complement strand
GGTACGACACCAGGCCCACCGCCTCCCAGCCGAAGAACAGCTGCAGGAAGTTGTTCGACATCACCAGCATCAGCATCGAGAAGGTGAACAGGCTGATGTAGGCAAAGAAACGCTGATAACCCGGGTCATCGTGCATGTAGCCGATGGTGTACAGATGCACCATCAGGGACACTGAGGTCACCACGCACATCATGGTGGCGGTGAGCGTGTCGATCTGGAATCCGACCTCGAAGGTGATGGTGTCGATCAGCGCCCAGGTGTAGAGCGAGCCATTGAAGGTATTGCCCGCCAGCACGTCCTGCAGCACCACCAGTGATGCGAGCAGGGACACGCCCACCCCGGCTATCGTGACCACATGGCTCAGGGTCCGGCCGATCTGACGCCCAAACAGCCCGGCAAGCAGGGCGCCGACCAGGGGCGCAAAAGGAACGATCAGGTACAGAGTCTTCATGGGTCAGCCCTTGAGCGCATCCAGATCCTCGACATTGATGGTGTCGAGGTTGCGGAAAAGCACCACCAGAATGGCCAGTCCGATGGCCGATTCGGCAGCTGCGACCGTCAGGATGAAGAAAACGAAGATCTGACCTGCGGCATCGCCCAGGAAATGCGAGAAGGCAACGAAATTGATGTTGACCGCTAGCAGCATCAGTTCGATGGCCATCAGGACGATCAGCACATTGCGCCGGTTGAGGAAGATGCCAACCACACTGATGGCAAACAGGATGGCACCCAGCACAAGGTAATGGGCGAGCGACAGGCTCATGACTTTGACTCCTGTTCGGCAGCTGAGCCGGAAGCAGACTCGGAGGCGGGTCGTTCGGCGGGCATGCGTACGATGCGCAGCCGATCGCTGGCCTTGACTCTCACCTGCTCGCCAGGGTTCTGGCCCTTGACACCCTGTCGCTTGCGCAGCGTGAGCGCGATGGCGGCTACGATCGCCACCAGCAGAAGCACCGCTGCGATTTCGAAGGGATACACATATTCGGTGTAGATCAGGCTGCCCAGCGCCTTGGTGTTGTCGTAGTCGGCGGGCAGGCGGGGGGCATCGGCCTCGCCCACCCGGGCGAACTGCTGCCAGAGGACGGCCGCGAGTTCGATCACGATGAGTGCGCCCACGAACCCGGCCACCGGCAGGTTGCGCCAGAAGCCCTCACGCATGCGATCAAGGTTGATGTCGACCATCATGACCACGAAGAGGAAGAGCACCATCACGGCGCCCACATAAACCAGCACCAGCGTGATCGCCAGAAACTCGGCCCTCAGCAGCATCCAGATTGCAGCAGCCGAGAAGAAGGTCAGCACCAGAAAGAGCGCCGAATGCACCGGGTTGCGGGCTGTGACCACCCTCAGGGCGGACACGACCGTCACTGCGGCGAACAGGTAGAAAAGCAGGGTTTGGGGATCCACGTCGTGTCCTGTGCGGTGGTGCCTGGCTCAGCGATAGCGGGCATCGGCTTCACGAGCCGCAGCAATCTGCGCCTCGTAGCGGTCGCCCACCGCGAGCAGCATTTCCTTGGTGAAATAAAGATCCCCGCGCTTTTCGCCGTGATACTCGAGGACATGGGTCTCGACGATCGAATCGACCGGACAGGACTCCTCGCAGAACCCGCAGAAGATGCACTTGGTCAGATCAATGTCGTAGCGCTTGGTCCGACGGCTGCCGTCTTCCGGCCTCACCTCGGATTCGATCGTGATCGCCATGGCCGGGCACACCGCCTCACACAGCTTGCACGCAATACAGCGCTCCTCGCCGTTGGGATAGCGGCGCAAGGCATGCAGCCCCCTGAACCGCGGCGAATACGGCGTCTTTTCTTCGGGAAACTGCACGGTGATCTTGCGCGCAAAGATCTGCGAACCGGTCAGCCGCAGTCCTTTGAGCAATTCAGTGAGCATGAAGCTCTTGACGAAGTCCTTGATCGCTTCCATGGGGGCCTTCGGCGTCAGTTCATTTCCAGATGTTCAATGGGGTCTGAATCCAGACTCCCACCACCACGAGCCACACCAGGGTGACCGGGATGAAGATCTTCCAGCCCAGACGCATGATCTGGTCATAGCGATAGCGCGGGAAGGAGGCGCGGATCCAGATGAAGAGCGAGACCATCAGGAAGGTCTTGGCGAAGAGCCAGAACCAGTCCCAGAACCACTGCGGTCCGATCTGGATGCCAATACTGAAGGGGGCCTGCCAGCCACCTAGGAACATGATCGCGGCCATCGCCGAAATCAGGATCATGTTGGCGTACTCAGCCAGGAAGAAGATCGCGAAGCCCATGCCCGAGTACTCGATCATGTGACCCGCCACAATCTCGGACTCGCCTTCCACCACATCGAAGGGGTGACGGTTGGTTTCAGCCACGCCCGAGATGAAATAGACCACGAAGACCGGCAGCAGAGGCAACCAGTTCCAGGACAGGATGTTGAGCCCCATGTCCGCAAACATGCCCCGAGTCTGGCTCTCGACCACCGCCGTGAGATTGAGGCTGCCCGAAACCATGAGCACCACAACCAGCGCGAAACCGATGGCCAGTTCATAGGACACCATCTGGGCTGATGCCCGCATGGCGCCAAGGAAGGCATATTTGGAGTTGGACGCCCAACCGGCCAGGATGACGCCGTAAACCTCGAGAGAGGTGATCGCCAGCAAAAGCAGCAGACCTGCGTTGATATTGGCCAGGGCGCGATCCGGTCCGAAGGGAATGACCACCCAGGCGGCAAGGGCCGGCATGATGGTCATGACCGGTCCGAGCAGATACAGACCGGGATTCGCCCTTGCCGGGAGAATCACCTCCTTGAACAGGAGCTTGACCGCATCCGCAATGGGCTGAAGCAGGCCCATGGGGCCCACCCGATTGGGTCCGATGCGCAGCTGGATGAAACCGATCAGCTTGCGCTCCCAAAAGGTGAGATAAGCCACACAACCGAGCAGAGGAAGCACCAGCGCGATGATCTTGATGAGGGTCCAGACCAGGGGCCACGCCGCACCGAGCACCGACTCGCCTTGTGCATTCAGGGCATCGATCCAGTTCATCAGGCACGCTCCACGCTGATTGCGCCACCCAGTGCGGCCAGCGCGGCCGTACTGGCATGGGCGGCTGCGATCCGCACCACCTCATCGGCAACGTCGGCATCGAGCACGGCCTTGAGCAGAATTTCTTCGCCACCGTTCTGGCTCAGACGCACAGGCGATCCAGCCTTCACGCCCAGACGCGCCAGCATCGCCGCATTCATGCGGGCGGTGGGCGCTTCGGCATCGCGCGTGGCCTGCAGGCTCTCGGCGCGACGAACGATCGCATCGGAGAAATGGATCGGCACATCGGCAATGCGCTCCATGACGACTGCAGCGCCCGCGATCCCGCCATTGCCCATCGCCCCACCCGATCCCGGGCTGCCCGCGTCACGCTGCCCGCCGACAGCCTGGACACGTGCGGACAGGCCGGCCTTGAGATCGGCAGGCAAGGCCTGCGAACGAACCTGCTCGGGATGATCCTGATCGAAGCCGGCGAGATCGAGTTGGTTGCCCAACACCCGCAGCACCTTCCAGGCCGGCCGGGCATCGCCCAGGGGGCGCACCACGCCGTTGAAGCTTTGCAGACGACCTTCGGCATTGACAAAACTGCCCGAGGTTTCGGTGAAAGGCGTGATCGGCAACAGGCAGTCGGCGACATCGAGCAGGTCTGCACTGCGATAGGCCGAAAGCGCGATGACGGTCTTTGCCGAGCGCAAGGCCGCCATGGCAAGCGCGGGCTGACCATGATCCAGACTGGGCTCCATGCCCATCAGCAGATAGCCCTTGCGAGCTTGCGCGACCATGCCTTGTGCATCAAGACCGCCGACACCGGGCAGCGCTCCCACCAATGCACCGCCGGTACCGTTGGCCCCCTCAACCAGCCAGCCCAAGGTGGCACCGGTCAGGTCGGCGAGTGCCTGCGCCTGCAGGGCAATCTCGAGTGCCTGCGTCTGATGCGCAACCGAATTGCCCAGGAAGATGGCTTTGCGCGCAGGCGAGGCTGCGCTTTCCTGCCCTGCTCCCGATGCTGCACCTGCCTCTGCACCCGCATCTGCGTTCGTGCCCGGAACAGGTTCGCCGCCGACCAGAACCTCGGCCAGCGCTTGCGCCCGAGGTCCTGCCGTGATGCCCGCCAGCTCGGGAGGCAAGGCCTGACCACGGATCTGCAATACGGCAACCCGGGCTTCAGCCAAGGTGCCAGCCCAGCCGGAAGGAGCCACGAGCGCCCTCGCAGCCACCGGAACCAGCGCCTCTTCCATGGCAGCGTTCAAGACGCCGAGTCGGGCGCCCCGCTTGACCGCCGCGCGAACCCGGGCGGCCAGAAGCGGATGATCCTTGCGCAGGAAACTGCCCACCACCACCACACGCTCAAGCGATGAGACGGCCTCGATGGGAAGTCCGAGAGCAGGCGCGCCGCCAAGGGCAGCAGCAAGACGTGAATCCGCGATACGGGCGCGATAGTCGATGTTCTCGCTGCCCAGCCCCCGGACCAGACGGGCCAGAAGATGAAGTTCTTCAACCGTGGCCTGCGGGGTGGCCATCGCGCCAATCGCAGCCGCACCATGGTCACTGCGAATCGAACCCAGTGCATGGGCCGCATAGCTCAACGCGGTCGGCCAGTCGACCTCGCGCCACTGGCCGTCCTGCTTCAGCATCGGCGCCGTGAGTCGCTCGGCCGAATTCAGGCCCTCATAGGAAAACCGGTCACGGTCGGACAACCAGCATTCGTTGATCGCTTCGTTCTCGAAGGGCAGCACCCGCATCACGGTATTGCCCTTGACCTGGACCACGATGTTGGAGCCCAGCGAGTCATGCGCGGCTATCGAGCGTCTGCGTGACAGCTCCCAGGTGCGGGCGCTGTAGCGGAAAGGTTTGCTGGTGAGCGCCCCCACCGGACAGACATCGATCATGTTGCCCGAGAGCTCGGAATGCACACCGCGGCTCACGAAAGACATGATCTCGGAGTGCTCTCCACGCCCGGCCATGCCGAGCTCCATCATGCCGCCCACTTCCTGGCCAAAACGAACGCAGCGGGTGCAGTGGATGCAGCGGGACATTTCTTCGGCAGAAATCAGCGGTCCCATGGACTTGTGGAAGACCACCCGCTTTTCTTCGGTGTAGCGCGAGGCCGAGCCGCCGTAGCCCACCGCCAGATCCTGGAGCTGACACTCACCGCCCTGATCACAGATCGGGCAATCGAGGGGGTGATTGATGAGCAGGAACTCCATCACGCCCTGCTGAGCCTTCACCGCCTTCTCGGACCGGGTCTGGACCTTCATGCCGGCAGTGACCGGGGTCGCGCAGGCCGGCAAGGGCTTGGGCGCCTTCTCGACCTCAACCAGGCACATGCGGCAGTTGGCCGCGATGGACAGCTTCTTGTGGTAGCAGAAGTGCGGCACGTAGACGCCGAGCTTCTGGGCAGCCACCATCACGGTGCTGCCCTCGGTCACTTCGACCTTCCTGCCGTCGATCTCGATCTCAACCATGGTGTCGCTCACACATACGCGGGAACCAGGCAGCGCTTGTGTTCGATATGGTGTTCGAACTCGGCCCAGTAGTGCTTCAGGAAGGCCTTGACCGGCATGGCCGCAGCATCGCCGAGCGCGCAGATCGTGCGGCCCTGGATGTTATCGGCCACCTGTCCGAGGCGGTCGAGGTCCTCGCGCGTGCCTTCGCCGCGCTCGATCCGATCAACCATGCGCCAGAGCCAGCCCGTGCCTTCACGGCAGGGGGTGCACTGACCACAGGACTCTTCGTAGTAGAAGTAGGACAGTCTGAGCAGGCTCTTGACTGCACAGCGGGTCTCGTCCATCACGATCACCGCCCCCGATCCGAGCATCGAACCCGCCTTGGCGATCGAGTCGTAATCCATGTCGGTGGCCATCATGATCTCGGCAGGAAGCACCGGCATCGATGAGCCGCCTGGGATCACCATCTTGAGCTTGCGCCCGTGCCGCACGCCACCCGCCAGTTCGAGCAGCTTGGCAAACGGGGTACCCAGCGGAATCTCGTAATTGCCGGGACGCTCCACATCGCCCGACACCGAGAAGATCTTGGTGCCGCCATTGTTGGGCTTGCCCACCTCGAGGAACTTCTGCCCGCCATTGCGGATGATCCATGGCACGGCCGAGAAGGTCTCGGTGTTGTTGATCGTGGTGGGCTTGCCGTACAGACCGAAACTGGCCGGAAACGGGGGCTTGAATCTGGGCTGACCTTTCTTGCCCTCGAGCGACTCAAGCAGCGCAGTTTCTTCGCCACAGATGTAGGCGCCGTACCCATGAAAGGCATGCAACTGAAAACTGAATGATGAGCCCAGGATGTTGTTGCCCAGATAGCCTGCGGCCCTAGCCTCCTCCAGCGCCTCTTCAAATCGCTGATAGGTCTCGAAGATCTCGCCGTGAATGTAGTTGTAGCCGACCGTGATGCCCATGGCATAGGCCGCGATCGCCATGCCTTCGATCACGATATGCGGGTTGTAACGCAGGATGTCCCGGTCCTTGAAGGTGCCAGGTTCGCCTTCGTCCGAGTTGCAGACCAGGTATTTCTGACCCGGAAACTGGCGAGGCATGAAGCTCCACTTCAACCCTGTCGGAAAACCCGCGCCCCCCCGGCCCCGCAGGACGGAAGCCTTCACCTCGGCGATGACCTGCTCGGGCGTCATCCCCTCGGTGAGGATCTTGCGCAAGGCCTGATAGCCCTCCCGGGCCTCGTAGTCCTTGAGGCGCCAGCCATCCGGGCTATTCAGGCCCGCATAGATCTGCGGCTGGATGTGACGCCCGTGAAAGCAGGTCTCCTGGGCGCGCACGTCGTCCAAGGCCTGTCGAATGTCATTTGCTCCCATGACGGCTCCTGGCTCTCAATCTTTCTTCAGCTCATCGATGAGCGCGTCCATCTTCTGGGCACTCATGAAGCTGCACATGCGCTGATTGTTGACCAGCAGAACAGGGGCGTCACCGCAGGCACCGAGACACTCGGTCTCGACCAGGGTAAAACGCCCGTCGGCGGTGGTCTCACCAAAACCGATGCCCAGCTTGTCCTGGAGGTAATGGGCCGCTTTTTCGCCATCACGCAGCGCGCAGGGCAGACAGGTACAAATTCCGATCTTGAATTTGCCCGGCTGCTCGGTGTCGTACATGTTGTAGAAGGTGGCCACCTCCCAGACTGCGATGGGCGCCATCCCCAGGACACGCGCCACATCGTCGATTACGGCCTGGGAGACCCAGCCCACTTCCTTTTGGGCGATGGCCAGGGCCGCCATGACGGCCGATTGCTTCTGATCGGCCGGATACTTGGCGATCTCGCGGTCGATCTGCTGATACGCCGCTGCGGACAAGAGCGGCGCGAGCCCTGAATCAGTCATGCCCCTGGATTCCTGCGAGGGGGCGCCAGCAAGTCCGGCACCCAGAGTCGGTGCACTCATCGATCGATCTCCCCGAACACGATGTCCTGGGTTCCGATGAGCGTAACCACGTCGGCGATCATGTGCCCACGGGCCATTTCATCAAGCGCCTGCAAGTGCACGAAACCAGGCGCACGAATCTTCAGACGATAGGGCTTGTTGGCACCATCGGAGACGAGGTAGATGCCGAATTCGCCCTTGGGATGCTCGACCGATGCATAGGCCTGGCCTTCGGGCACATGCATGCCTTCGGTAAAGAGCTTGAAGTGGTGGATCAGCTCTTCCATGTTGGACTTCATGGCCACCCGCGAAGGCGGAGCGACCTTGTGGTCGTCAACAATCACCGGCCCGGGATTCGCGCGCAGCCAGTCAATGCACTGCCGGATGATGCGATTGCTCTGACGCATTTCTTCGATGCGCACGAGGTAGCGGTCGTAGCTGTCGCCCTGCGTACCCACCGGAATGTCGAAATCAAGACGGTCGTAGACCTCATAGGGCTGCTTCTTGCGCAGATCCCAGGCCACGCCCGATCCCCTGAGCATCGGTCCCGTAAAGCCCAAGGCCTTGGCCCGGTCAGGATCGACCACGCCGATGCCGACCAGCCGCTGCTTCCAGATCCGGTTGTCGGTCAGCAGGGTTTCGTAGTCATCGACGCAGGCAGGAAAGCGGTCTGTGAAGGCCTGCAGGAAATCGAGCAGGCTGCCGCCCCGATCCTTGTTGAGTTCGCTGATCGCGGCTTCGTTGCGGATCTTGCTTGCAGCGTACTGGGGCATGCGATCGGGAAGATCACGGTAAACACCGCCCGGTCTGTAATAGGCCGCATGCATGCGAGCCCCCGACACGGCTTCGTAGCAGTCCATCAGGTCTTCGCGCTCACGGAACGCATAGAGGAAGACCGTCATAGCCCCCACGTCGAGCGCATGGGCCCCCAGCCACATCAGATGGTTCAGAACGCGGGTCACCTCGTCGAACATGACCCGGATGTACTGGGCACGCTCGGGCACCTGGATGCCAAGCAGCTTTTCGATCGCCATGACGTAGGCATGCTCGTTGACCATCATGGACACATAGTCCAGACGGTCCATGTAGGGCACGCTTTGCAGAAAGGTGCGGGTCTCGGCCAGCTTCTCGGTGGCCCGGTGCAACAGACCGATGTGAGGATCCGCGCGCTGAACAACCTCGCCATCGAGCTCGAGCACCAGTCGCAGCACGCCGTGTGCGGCCGGATGCTGAGGTCCGAAGTTCAGCGTGTAATTCTTGATTTCAGCCATTCAGTGACTCCGTTCGACGGCCGCTCAATGCGCGCCGCCGTAACCTTCCTCGCGGATCACGCGCGGCACGTTTTCTCTGGGATCGATCGTGACCGGCTGATACACCACCCTGCGCTGCTCGGGGTCGTAGCGCATCTCGACATGCCCAGAGACCGGAAAATCCTTGCGGAAAGGATGGCCGACGAAGCCGTAGTCGGTCAGGAGGCGCCGCAGATCGGGGTGACCCTCAAAAACGATGCCGTACAGGTCGAAGGCCTCGCGCTCGAACCAACCCACCGCCGGCCAGATTTCGAGCAGCGAGGGCAGCACTGGAAAATCGTCGTCGGGACACCCCGCACGCACCCGGACCCGCCGGTTGTGGGTCAGGGAAAGCAGGTGCGACACGGCCGCGAATCGCGCTCCCTGCTGCTGGGCGCCTTCGTACTCGGAGTAGTCCATGCCGCACAGATCGATCAGGGTCTCGAACCTCAGTTCGGCGGCATCACGCAAGGCAAGCGCCAGCTCGAGATAACGGCTGGCAGGCACATCGATTGTGGTTTCTCCAAGCGCTTCGGAGATGCTCAGGGCACCGAACAGATCGGCCGGCAGTGCGGTGCGCAGGCTTTCTTGCACGCTCATGTCCGACCCTCAGCGCGCGATGGTGTTGGTACGGCGGATCTTGTTCTGCAATTGCAGAATGCCGTAGAGGAGCGCCTCGGCGGTCGGAGGACAGCCAGGCACGTAGACATCGACCGGCACGATCCGATCGCAGCCCCGCACCACCGAGTAGGAGTAGTGGTAGTAGCCCCCACCATTGGCGCAGGAGCCCATGGAAATGACCCAGCGCGGCTCGGCCATCTGGTCGTAGACCTTGCGCAGCGCCGGCGCCATCT
>JBMSOD010000111.1:0-9565 GCA_049422085.1 Burkholderiaceae bacterium | reverse complement strand
ACCGCGACCGTATCACCCACCCAGGAGACCCCAAGGCATGAGCACCGGATCGGCCAGCGCGCCCCAACCGCCGTTTCGCCATATTCCATGGCCTGAGCGCGATATCGAGACCCAACGGCGGGCCGACGGCACCATCCTGATGAAGTCGCGCCTGCCGCTCGATCCGGTCGCCCCGCATGTGCCTTCCTTCGTGCGTCGCTGGGGGGTGGAGGCTGCGGATCGTGTGTTCCTTGCACAGCGTCGCGGCCCCGATCGCGCCTGGACCAGACTGACTTATGGTCAGGCACTGCAGCAGATGAACGCCCTGACTCAGGCCTTGCTTGATCTCGATCTGCCAGAAGGGCCGGTGGCGATCCTGAGCGGCAACTCCCTCGAACATGCCCTCATGATGCTGGCGGCGATGCAGGCCCGTCGGCCGGCCGCACCCGTCTCTCCGTCGTATTCCCTGCTCAGCCAGGATCATGTCAAGTTGCGGCATGTGTTCGGGCTGATCCGGCCTGCGGTGATCTTCATGCAGGATGGCCCGCCGTTTGACGCCGCCCTGGCCTCGCTCGACCTCACCGGTATTCAGCTCATTCATGTCGATCGGCCGCCCACCGGGCGAAGCAGCCTGGCCTTTGCCGATCTGCTGCGCTCGCCGGTCACTGATGCCGTGCAGGCCAGTGTCGATGCGATTCGCCCGGAGGACACAGGCAAGCTGCTCTTCACCTCGGGTTCGACGGGCATGCCCAAGGCGGTGATCAATACCCACCGGACCATGTGTGCCAACACCACCATGATGGTGCAGTGCCGTCCGCGAAACCCTGGGGATCCCCTGCCGACGCTGCTCGACTGGCTGCCCTGGAATCACACCATGGGCGGAAATGCCCTCATGAATCCGCTGATGGCCGACGGTGGGTCGCTCTACATCGATGATGGCCGGCCGATGCCTGGCGCCTTTGACGAGACGCTGCGCAATCTGCGCGAGGTGTCACCCACCTATTTCGCCAACGTGCCTGCGGGCTACGCCATGCTGGCGACGGCGCTCGAGCAGGACGAGGCGCTTGCCAAGTCCTTCTTCAGGCAGTTGCAGCTGTTTGCCTATGGGGGTGCGACGCTGCCGGACGATCTCTATCGACGACTTCAGGCGCTTGCAGTCCGGCACACGGGCGAGCGCATCGTCATGAGCACCGGATGGGGGGCGACCGAAACCGGCCCGACCGCCACGTCGACCTACTGGAATACCGAGCGGGTCGGTCTGATCGGCCTGCCTTACCCGGGGGTCGAGCTCAAGCTTGTACCGGCCGGACCGAAGTACGAGATCCGACTGCGCGGACCGCTGATCACCCCGGGTTATCACGGGCAACCCGAGCTGACGGCCCGGGCGTTTGATGAAGAGGGCTTTTACAAGATTGGCGATGCAGCCACCTTCGTCGATCCCGAACGCCCCGAGGAGGGGCTGGTGTTTGCCGGTCGGGTGGTAGAGGACTTCAAGCTCACTTCAGGCACCTTTGTGCATGTGGGTACCCTGCGGG
This sequence comes from Burkholderiaceae bacterium, assembly GCA_049422085.1. GTDB lineage: Bacteria > Pseudomonadota > Gammaproteobacteria > Burkholderiales > Burkholderiaceae_E > UBA4615. The sequence goes on along the minus strand of JBMSOD010000111.1, from coordinate 8,051 downwards.
TTGCCGCGATTGCCGCCGCATCGCCTGCAATCCAGGATGCCCTGGTGGCGGGGCAGGACCGGGCCTATGTGGCCTTGCTCGCCTGGCCCAACCTGGCAGCCTGCCGCGTGCTGTGCGGCAAGCCCCAGGCCACCCTTGAAGAGGTCATCGCAGCTCCAGCGGTCCGCGAGACCATCCGCAAGGGACTGCTCGCCCACAATGCCTCGGCCACCGGATCGAGCCTGAGGGTCTCGCGCGTGCTGCTCATGAGCGAGCCGCCGTCCATTGACGGCAACGAACTCACCGACAAGGGCTACATCAATCAGCGCGCCGGACTCGATCGGCGCGCAGCGCTGGTCGAGCAGCTCTATGCCGAGCCGCCTTCGCCCGAGGTCATCGTCATCGCCTGAGTCGCAGGCTCACCTTCAGTTCACCTTCAGGAGAGGTTCCCGTCATGTACAAACCCTTTGATCTCACCGGTCACGCCTCCATCATCACTGGCGGCAATGGCGGCATCGGCCTGGGCATGGCCCGTGCCCTGCTGGCCTCGGGCGCACGCGTTGCCATCTGGGGCTCCAACGCCGACAAGACCCGCAAGGCGCGTGAGTCCCTTGCAGCGGAATGCGGCGATGCTTCGCGGGTGCATGCCTTTGTCTGCGATGTGGGAGAAGAATCCCAGGTCGAGGAGGCGTTTGCGGCCTCGGTTCAGGCGCTGGGCGGCACGGTGCAGTCCTGCTTTGCCAATGCCGGCGTATCGGGCAAGGGCGTGATGATGGCGGACATGAGTCTGGACGAGTTCCGGCGCATTCAGCGCATCAATGTGGAAGGGGTGTTTCTGACTTTCCGGGTGGCTGCAAAGCACATGATTGCTCACGGCCAGGGCGGCTCGCTCGTGGCGACCGCAAGCACGGCCGCCGTCGAAGGCGCGGCCCGCAACAGCCATTACGGTGCCTCGAAAGGCGCGGTCACGTCCTTCGTGCGTGCGGTGGCCGTTGAGCTTGCGCGTCATCGCATCCGGGCCAACAGCATCCTGCCGGGCTGGATTGCCACCGACATGACCGAGCGTTCGTTCAACAACGAAAAATTCGCCGGCAATGTCATGCCCCGGATTCCGCAGCGCCGTTGGGGCGAAATCGATGATTTCGGAGGCGTGGCCGTCTATCTCGCAAGCAGTGCGTCGGCCTATCACCCAGGTGAGCAGTTCCTGATCGACGGGGGCTACACCAAGTTCTGAGCGCTCCGCCTTATTCTGAGCGCTCCGCCTTAGACAGCCATGCGTCTGCTTGTCCTGTCCGATCTGCATGTCGAATACGCCGACTTCACACCAGGCCCGCGGGCCCGTGAGTGCGATGTGGTGGTGCTGGCTGGCGATATCGGGCAGGGTCCGCTCGCGCTGCAATGGGCAAGACGTACCTTTGCCCATCAGCCGATCGTGCAGATTGCGGGCAATCACGAGTACTTCAATACCGTGCATGCGGCTGCCCGCGAGGCGCAGCGCAGACAGGCCGAGCGGCTCGATATCCACTGGCTCGATGGCGACCGGGTGGTCATCGGTGATGTGGAGTTTCTGGGCTGCACGCTCTGGACCGACTACCGGCTGTACGAACGGCCCGGGCGGCCCCGCTTCATGTCGGCCGAACAGGCCATGCAGGCTTCGCAAGCCCTGATGCTCTATTACCGGCGCATTCTGCTTGGCGACGACGGGGGGCCGGTGCGCCCCTTTACGCCACAGGATTCCAGCCAGCTGCATGCAAGCGCGCGGCACTGGCTGACGCGGGCGCTCAGTGAGCCGCGCACCACCCGGGCCCGGGTGGTGGTGACCCCTCATCTGCCCTGCTGGCATTCGGTGTCGCCCGATTTTCTGGCTGCAAGCTCCAATCCGGCGTTTGCCAGTGACATGGAGGATTGCCTGCCGCGGGCAGACCTCTGGATTCACGGCCACACCCATTCATCGCATGACTATCTGGCCGCAGGCTGCAGGGTGGTCTGCAATCCTCGCGGCTATCCGATGCGCCGGGGCGGCTTCGAGAATCCCCGTTTCGTCGGCGACCGGATGATCTGCGTCTGACAGAAGCTTTCGCGTACCATCGGCGGATCTCTTCTCCTGCCTTTCTCATGTCCGGACTCGATTCAACGACGCCCATCCCGACCCGGGTGGTGGTCCACAAGCAGTCGCGCATCCTCGAACTCGGCTTTGCCGATGGACGCATGTTCAGGCTGCCCTTTGAATTGCTGCGTGTCTATTCGCCTTCGGCCGAGGTGCGCGGGCACGGCCCGGGCCAGGAAGTCCTGCAGGTAGGCAAGCGCGAGGTCGGGATCGATACGGTCGAGGCGGTGGGTCACTATGCGATCCAGCCCCGGTTTACCGACGGACATGACACCGGGATCTTTTCCTGGGATTACCTCTATTGGCTGGGGTCTCAGCAGACCGAGCTTTGGAAGGACTATCTCGCCCGTCTCGAAGCGGCGGGCGCGAGTCGCGATGCTGCCGGCGCGGCGCCGCAGGGCGCAGCCGCTGCCGAAGAATTGCCTTTCGAGGCCAAGCCGATCACGAGGCCACGGTGAGCACGCCGCGTCACGATGACAGCGGGGGGCGCAAGGATGCGTCCGATGCAACCCACTTCGGCTATCAGAGCGTTCCTGCCGCCAAGAAGGCCGAGCGGGTCGCCGAAGTCTTCCACTCGGTGGCCGATCGCTATGACCTCATGAACGATCTGATGTCGGGCGGTCTGCATCGGGTCTGGAAGCACTTCACGGTCAGGCAGGCCGGCCTGCGACCGGGCATGAAGGTGCTCGATATTGCGGGTGGCACGGGTGATCTGGCGGCCGCCTTTCTTCGCGAAGTCGGCGAACGCGGCGAGGTCTGGCTGACCGATATCAATGGTTCCATGCTCGCGCGCGGACGCGATCGCCTGCTCGACAAGGGTCTGCTGCCTGCAGTGGCCCAATGCGATGCCGAACACCTGCCTTTCCCGGACCGGCACTTCGATCGGGTGAGTGTCGCCTTCGGCCTGCGCAACATGACCCGCAAGGATGTTGCCCTGCGCGAAATGCAACGGGTGCTCAAGCCCGGCGGGCGCTTGCTGGTGCTGGAGTTCTCCAAGGTGGCGAGCCCACTGGCGCCGGCCTACGACGCCTATTCGTTCGGCCTGCTGCCCAAACTGGGTCGATGGATCGCCAAGGACGAAGCGAGCTACCGCTACCTGGCCGAATCGATCCGCATGCATCCCGATCAGGAGACGCTCAAGGCCATGATGGAAGAGGCGGGTTTTGGACGGGTGCGCTACTTCAACCTGAGCTTTGGCGTGACAGCCCTGCATGAAGGGGTGAAATTTTGAAGACCATCCCCATTTCATGGCAGGATGCGCGTGAATCTTAAGTTTGACTTAAGGTTCATGTCTTCAACCTGTTTTGCCCTCAACCCATTCTTCTGAGTCTTCAAGGACCATGAAAAATTTTCTGATCGGCCTCATGACGGTTGCTGTGGTCAGCGTGATCGGTTTGTCCGATGCCCATGCCAAGCGCGTTGGCGGCGGTCGCGATGTCGGCCGTCAGGCGCCCTCGGGCACCATGCAGCGCGATGCCACCCCGGCCACTCCTGCGGCCACGCCCCAGGCCGCCCCTGCGCGTCAGGCTGCCCCGGCCCAGGCGCCTCAGGCAGCACCCCAGCGTAACAAATGGCTTGGCCCGATCGCCGGCCTGGCTGCTGGTCTCGGTCTGGCCGCGCTTGCCAGCCATCTGGGCTTCGGCGAAGAACTGGCGTCCTTCCTCATGATCGGCCTGCTGGTCATGGTGGTCGTGGGCGTGATCGGTTTCATCATGGCCCGTCGTAACGGTGCTGCGCGTCGGGATCCGGCCTATGCCGGGGCTGGTGCTGCGGGGGGCTATGGCAACGCGCCCCTCGGTCAGGAGGCCTCGGTGCCCTCGTCGGCGACCAGCACGGCCTCGCGATATGCCGCACTCGATGACGCTCCTCAGACGGGCAGCCTTGCAGGGGGCAGTCCTGCCGCAACTGCGGCTGCGGCCATCCCTGCCGGGTTTGACGTCGAGGGATTCCTGCGTACCGCCAAGGTCTGCTTCATCCGCATGCAGGCCTCCTACGATGCGGGCAACCTGCAGGATCTGCGTGAGTTCACCAGCCCTGAAATGTTTGCCGAGCTGCGCTTCGAGATCGAAGACCGCAAGGGCGCAGCCAATCAGACCGATGTCACCACGCTCGAAGCCAGCCTGCTGGCTGTTCAGCAGGTCGGTATCGACGAGATGGCCAGCGTGCATTTCAGCGGCATGATCCGCGAGCAGGCCGACGCACCCGCCGAGGCCTTCGAGGAGGTCTGGAACTTCGCCCGTCCGGCAAGCGGTCAGGGCGGTTGGGTTCTGGCGGGCATCCAGCAGATCGCTCGCGCCTGAGGCAGGAGCCGGGTCGGCTGTGAGAACCTCAGCCTTCGCGGCAGCACGCGGATTCAGGCCCCCCCGTCCGGGCGCAGCGCAGTCCTTCGCGATGCGCCCTGTTCTGGCGGCCCTGAACCATGTGCTTCAGCAGCAGTCCTGGGAGCGCGATCGGCTGCGTACGCATGCCGGTCGCGATGTCCGCATCGTGCTCGAGAGCGCATGGAACCCTTGGGGGCCTCTTGCAGCCCAATGCACGATCAGCGAAGACGGTCAGCTCGAAAACACCACCGAGGCATCAGAAGCGCGGTCGCCTGCGGTGACCCTCACCCTTGATGTTTCGGCCGACAGCCTGGCAGCGCTGATGTCACGCGGTGTAAACGGTCTGACGGGCCATCTGCGCATCGATGGCGATGTGATGGTGGCGGCCGCCGTGGCTGAAGTGGCCCGTCATTTGCGATGGGACATCGAAGAGGATCTGAGCCGGGTCGTGGGCGATGCGAATGCCCATCGCCTCGTCCGGGGTGCCAAGTCCCAGCTGGGCGTGGCCCGGGGCCTTGCCGAACGCGGACTTCAGAGTGTCATCCGCCAGGTGAGCGATGATCCGCAGGGCGTGGTGGATCGCACCCGGGCCAATGCATTGCAGGTGCGTCTGAGCCAGCTCGAAGCCATGCTCGACCGTCTGGATCAGCGCCTTGGTCAGAGCGTCGATCAGAGCCTGAGCAAAAGCGCCTGAATCGATTCGGCCTGCAGGCCGGCGGCCAGGGCCAACGACAGCACGGTCCGGGCCTTGTGCGGGGTGCAATGACCCGCCGCAAGACTGCCCAGATGTGCATCATCGAGTCCCGCATTGGGCCAGACCGGACCATGGGGCACGCGGGTGGCCCGAACAACCCGACAGCCTGAACGCGTTGCCTCGCAGATGGCCGCCTGCACCGGCGCGGCCAGCGTCCCGTGACCGGTGCCTGCGAGCACGAGTCCGCGTGCGCCCTGGGTCATCAGCCACTGGATGAGCGTCGGGTCCATATCCACATGCGCTGCAACCAGATCCACCCTGGGCAGCATCGCGGGCAAGACAGGCAGGGCATCGACCAGCGAAGGGCGTGACCGCGCCCGTTCTGCTGCCGAGCCGTGCCAGCGCGGATGCGCATCCTGAAGATCCGCCAGAGGCGATGAGTCACGTGCAGAGAAGGCATCGACCCGAGTGCTGTGGGTCTTCCAGGCCCGATCGGGTGCGAGGATCTGGTCGTTCATCAGCACCATGACCCCGGCGCCCTGTGCGCCTTCGCTGAGGGCCGTGTTGACAGCGGCCTGCAGGTTCATCGGGCCGTCTGCCGAGAGCGCGCTTGCCGGTCGCATGGCGCCCGTGATCACCACCGGCAGCCGCCGCTCGCACAGCAGGTCGAGTACCAGCGCGCTTTCTTCCAGCGTGTCGGTGCCATGGGTGATCACGATGCCGCGCAGGCCGTGGTCCTGCTGAGCCTGACGGACTCGCTCGCACAGGAGCATCCAGTGGCGGCTGCCCAGATGTTCGCTGCCCAGCGCAAAGGGCTGTTCGACGGTGATGTCTGCCAGGCCCTCGAGCGAAGGCAACGCCCGCAGTAGTGCCTCAGCGCCCAGCGTGGCCGCGTCATAACGTCCGGTATGAGTGGCATCGCTCGCCTCGCTGGCGATGGTGCCACCCGTGGCGATCAGTAGCAGTCGGGGAAGGCTCATGCGGCGCAGTATAGGGATGCCTCAGCCCTTGAGGTCGATCCTGCGGTATTGTGGCGACCCTCATGAGTGCCTCCACCCTGCTGACGCTGAGCGATGCCCAGCTTGCCTTTGGCGATCTGCCGCTTCTAGATCGCGCCTCTCTCACCCTGCTGTCCGGCGAGCGGATCGGTCTGATCGGTCGCAACGGGACCGGCAAGTCCTCCTTGCTGGCGGCCATTGCGGGTCGGATCCATCTGGATGACGGTCAACTCAACCGGCGCGAAGGGTTGCGGGTGGTCGGCGTGGAACAGGAGCCTGAGCTTCCTGAGGCCGACAGCTGGCTGGAGAGCCTCATGCAGCGCAGCGGCCTGGACGAACTCGACGAGTCGCGCTGGGCGGTCCAGGCGCGTCTGCTCGCCATGCTCGATCGGCTGGGCCTGGATCCCGCATCGCCCTGCGGGCAGGCCTCGGGAGGCGAACGCAAGCGAGCGGCTCTTGCCCTGGCCTTTGCGCTCGAGCCGGAACTGCTGCTGCTCGATGAGCCGACCAACCATCTGGATATCGAGGCGATCGAGCGCATCGAAGCCATGATCCGCAGGGTGCCGGCCGTCATCTGCATCACCCACGATCGGCATTTTCTGGATGCGGTGTGCACACGCATCGTCGAACTCGACCGGGGCGTGTTGCGCTCCTTTCCTGGTTCCTACAGCACTTACCTGCGTCAGCGTGAAGCCCAGCTGGCTGCCGAGGCGGTGGCACAACAGAAGTTCGACAAGTTCTGGGCACAGGAAGAGGTCTGGATCCGCAAGGGCGTGGAGGCGCGGCGGACCCGCAACGAAGGTCGTGTCCGGCGACTCGAGCAGCTGCGTCGCGACCGTGCCGACCGTCGCGAGCGCATGGGCCATGTTCAGCTTGCCATCGATTCGGGCGAGCGCAGCGGCAAGCGGGTGGCCGAACTGCAGGGTGTGTTCAAGTCCTTCGAAGGACGCACGGTTGTTCGCGATCTGTCGCTGATCGTCAGCCGGGGTGACCGGCTCGGCCTTGTCGGGCCCAATGGCGCGGGCAAGTCCACCTTGCTGCGCCTTCTGCTCGGCCAGCTTGATCCTGATCAGGGCACGATCGAACTCGGGACGCGCCTGCAGGTCGCCTATTTCGATCAGATGCGAGAGCAGCTTGACGGTGAGCGCACGGTGGCCGAAACCATCAGCCCGGGCTCGGACTGGATCGAGACCGCGGGCGGGCGCAAGCATGTCATGAGTTATCTCGGCGACTTCCTGTTTCCGCCCCGCAGGGCCACGGCACCGGTCAGAACGCTGTCTGGCGGCGAACGCAACCGGCTGTTGCTGGCCCGCCTGTTTGCACGCCCGGCCAACCTGCTGGTGCTCGATGAGCCGACCAATGATCTGGACATCGAGTCGCTCGAACTTCTGGAGAGCACCTTGCAGGAGTACCCCGGCACCGTGCTTCTGGTGAGCCACGATCGGGCCTTCCTGGATGCGGTTGTGACCTCGGTGCTGGTCGCCCAGGGCGATGGTCGCTGGCAGGAGCAGGTCGGTGGCTACAGCGAATGGCAGGCGCGACAGGAGCAGATCCGGGCGACGGAGCTCGCGAACCCCGACGGTCAGCGCGCCCCGGCGCGTAGCCCGGCGCCACGGATCCAGGAGACCCGTCGTCAGGAGCCTCGACCCGTGCGCAGCCGCAAGCTGAGCTTCAAGGAACAACGTGATCTGCAGGAGATGCCCGCGCGGATCGAAGCCCTTGAGGCTGAGCAGACCGCATTGCTCGCGGCAATGAATGATCAGGCGTATTTCCGCAAGGCGCCTGCACTGCAGCAGGCTGACCGGGAGCGGCTTGAGTCGATCGAGGCCGAACTCATGCAGTGCCTGCAGGCCTGGGAAGATCTTGAGGCCCGGGCCCGGGAGGCGGGTGCATAACCCGGTCCGCGGCCCGGCAGGGAGCGTGAAGGATGAGAGTGAGGCACTCGAGACGCG
>JBMSOD010000110.1:0-9583 GCA_049422085.1 Burkholderiaceae bacterium | reverse complement strand
TGAGCGACGGCCAGGACACCGCAGCCTTTGTGGGCGACACCCTGTTCATGCCTGATTACGGCACCGCACGCTGCGACTTCCCCGGGGGTGATGCGCGAACCTTGTATCGATCCATCAACAAGGTGCTGAGCCTGCCGCCTGAGACCACGCTCTACATGTGCCACGACTATCAGCCCGGCGGCCGTGAGGTGAAGTTCGTGACCACGGTGGCCGAACAGCGTGCAAACAATGTGCATGTGAAGGACGGCATCAGCGAAGAGGCCTTCGTGGCCATGCGCGAGGCGCGCGATCGCACCCTCGACATGCCGGTGCTCATCCTGCCCTCGGTTCAGGTCAACATGCGGGCAGGCGAACTGCCGCCGGCCGAATCCAACGGCAAGCGCTATCTGAAGATTCCGCTGGACGCGGTCTGATTCAGTGGCGTTTCGAATCAAGGACCGGTCATGCTGAAGTGGACTCAGGGTTACCGCCGCGACGACTTCACCGCCGATGCGCTGGCGGCGGTCATCGTCACGCTCATGCTCATCCCGCAAAGCCTGGCCTACGCCCTGCTGGCCGGCCTGCCTGCGCAGGCAGGCCTGTATGCCAGCATGGCGCCCCTGATTGCCTACGCCCTGCTGGGCTCGAGCCGCGTGCTGGCGGTGGGCCCGGTTGCCGTCGTTTCGCTGATGACGGCCGCCGCCATCGGAACGCATGCGCCCGCAGGCTCGCCCCAGTACTGGGAGGCGGCCCTGGCCCTGTCGGCCATGAGCGGCCTGATGCTCCTCGCGATGGGCGCACTTCGTCTGGGCTTCATCGCGAATTTCCTGAGTCACCCGGTCATCTCCGGGTTCATCACCGCCTCGGCTGTCCTGATCGCGGCCGGTCAGCTCAAAGGCCTGCTGGGCATTCGCGCCGACGGCCAGGACCTGCTGCATCTGTTGCCCTCACTCGCAAGGGCTCTGCCCGATCTGCATGGCCTGACCGCCCTGATTGGCGGCGTCACGCTCGCCTGGCTCACTTTTGCTCGCAGCCGCCTGCGTGGACTGCTCATGCTGCTCGGCCTCGCCCGGGCGCGCGCCGACCTGCTGGTCAAGGCTGCTCCGGTGCTGGCGATCGTGGTCGCCACCGCATTGAGCGAAGCGCTCGGCTGGGCTGCTCAGGGCGTGAAGGTGGTCGGGCATATTCCGGCAGGGCTGCCCGAAGGTTCTCTGCCCTCGTTTGATCCGGCCCTCTGGAAAAGCCTGCTCGTCCCCGCACTGCTCATCAGCATCGTCGGATTCGTCGAGTCGGTGTCGGTCGGACAGACCCTGGCCGCCAAACGCCGCGAACGTATTGAACCCGACCAGGAACTGATCGCGCTCGGAGCATCGAACCTGGCTGCAGCAGTCACATCAGGCATGCCGGTCACGGGAGGCTTCGCACGGTCGGTGGTCAACTTTGACGCAGGAGCCCGTTCGCCCGCAGCCGGCCTGATGACCGCGGCCGGCATCGCACTGGCCGCGCTGTTGCTGACCCCCTGGCTTGCGGCCTTGCCGCAGGCGGTGCTGGCAGCCACGATCGTGATTGCCGTGCTCTCGCTGGTCGATCTCTCGGTCCTGTCTCGCACCTGGGGCTACTCGAGAGCCGACTTTGCTGCGGTCATGATGACCCTGCTGGGCACCCTGGCGCTGGGCGTGGAGGCGGGCCTGATCGCGGGGGTGGCCACCTCGCTCGTGCTGTTCCTGCTGCGCACCAGCCGCCCGCATATTGCCGTGGTGGGCTGGGTACCCGGGACCGAGCATTTCCGCAATGTACGCCGGCATGAGGTGATCACCAGCCCGTCCGTGCTCAGCCTGAGGGTTGATGAGAGTCTTTACTTTGCCAATGCGCGCGCGCTTGAGGATGCGGTGAATGCGGCCCTTGCGCGGCAACCGGAACTGAAGCATGTGGTGCTGATGGCTTCGGCGATCAACGACATCGATGCCAGTGCCCTCGAAAGCCTCAAAGCCATCGAGGCACGACTCGCCCAGGCGGGTGTGGTGCTGCACCTGTCTGAGGTCAAGGGGCCGGTCATGGACCGACTGTCACGGACCCATTTTCTGAGCGGGCTGCGAGGCAAGGTCTATCTGAGCCACTACCAGGCCATCGAAGCGCTTTCCCCTGAAATTTTCAATCGGCAGACTGCCGTGCCTGTCCATCCAAACCACAAGGAGAATCCATCATGACCATCGCCTGGGATCAATTCACGCCGATCTCCGCCCTCATCGGCGGACTGCTGATCGGGCTGGCCTCGGCCATCTACATTCTTGGCAACGGCCGGATTGCGGGCATCGCCGGCATTGTAGGCAGCGTGCTGCAATCGCTCAGCCTTGGGCAGAGCCTGCGCCCTCACGCGGTCCGTCTGGTCTTCATCCTGGGTCTGCTGATTGCCCCCTGGGCCTGGCAGCTGTTTGCGCCTCTGCCCGAAGCCCGGATTGATGTCGGCACCGGTGCGCTGGTGCTGGCCGGTCTGCTGGTTGGCGTGGGCGTGCGCATGGGCAATGGCTGCACGAGTGGCCACGGTGTATGCGGGCTGTCGCGCCTGTCCCTGCGATCGCTGGCCAATGTGCTGGCCTTCATGGTGGCCGGCTTCGTCACGGTTTTTGTGATCCGGCATGTGCTGGGTTGAAACCGGAAACGCCCTGACACCCATTGGCCTGATCCCTCGAAACCCATCTCTTACGGAGCGCTCTGATGCGACAACTACTTGCCCTGGCCGCCGGCCTCATCTTTGGACTCGGACTGATCGCGGGCGGCATGACCGACCCGGCCAAAGTCAAAGGCTTTCTCGACCTCGCCGGAGCCTGGGATCCGAGCCTGGCCCTGGTGATGGGCGGCGGGATCGCGATCGGCGTGTTTGCCTTTGCGCTGGCTCGCACACAAAAGGTGTCCTGGTCGGGCGATCCGATTGACCTGCCCACCAGCAACCGCATCGATGCCCGCCTGCTGATCGGCGGGGCACTGTTTGGCACCGGATGGGGCATCGGCGGCTTCTGCCCCGGACCGGCCCTGGTGGCGCTGGGCAGCGGCCTGATGCCAGCGCTGATCTTCGTGGTGGCGATGCTGGCCGGCATGCTGATCCACGACCGCGTCCTGGCGCGCTGAGCGAGCTGCCAGGCCGCAAGGCCGGCCTGGGCCGACCCCGCCCGCCCCTGCTGCAGCCCCCGTGCTGAACCTCAGGCCAGGCGGCCCGCCTGAAAATCCATGACGGCCTGGCGGATCTCATCGACGCTGTTCATCACGAAGGGGCCGTACTGCACGATGGACTCGCGCAGCGGCTCGCCGGCCACCACCAGCACCCGGGCATCGGAGTCGGCCTCAAGCACGATGCCATCGGCCTGCGGATCATTCGCGAGCACCGCCATAGGCCCGCGGCTGAGGGCCTGTCCGGCGCAGCGGGCCTCGCCCCGGAAGACCACGACGAAGGCATGACGACTTGCTGGTAGAGGGTGCTCAAATCGGGCACCCGCCCTCAGGCTGACATCGAGCACCAGAGCCTGGGTATCAGGGCGTTGCACCGCGCCCACCACGCCCGAGTGTTCGCCCGCGATCACGGTCACCGCCAGGCCCTGAGCGCCCCTGAAAACGGGGAGCTGCTCCCGGGTGAAGTCCTGGTACCAGGGCGGGTTCATCTTGGTCCGGCCGGGCAGGTTCAGCCAGAGCTGAAAGCCCTCCATCAGACCGTCCTGCTGTTCGGGCAACTCGGAGTGGATGACGCCTCGGCCGGCGGTCATCCATTGAACCCCACCCGCTTCGAGCAGGCCCTCATGGCCTGCGCTGTCCCGATGGCGCATGCGACCAGCCACCATGAGGGTGATGGTCTCGAAACCCCGGTGCGGATGATCTGGAAATCCGGCGATGTAATCGCGCGGGTCGTCGCTGCGAAAGGCATCGAGCATGAGGAAGGGATCGAGACGCTGCTGCCAGCGCTGAGTGAGCAGGCGGGTCAGTTTCACGCCGGCGCCATCGGAGGTCGCCTCGCCCGGGACCAGATGCTCGACCCTGCGTGGCGAGCGCACCACCGATGCGGACTGATGCTGGTTCTCTCGAAACGATGCGGATCCATTCGCGTTCGAGGCGCCGATGGCGGGGTCGATTCGTTTGCTGGATTCACTCATGGAGGCTAGTCTTTGCCGACTGGAGACAGACTGGATCATGCCCGATCGCCTGCTGGAAGCGTCCGATGACGCTTCTTATGACAAGCTCAAGGACCGTGCGCAGGCACGTGATGCACTGCGCCCGATCTGGTGGACGGCGGGGCTGAGTCTGGGCGCCGTGTTTGTCGCCACCATGCTCCATGGCGTTCAATTGCGTGCATCCGCCCTGGACGATCATCGTCACGAGCTCGCCATTTCGGCCCGTGCGATGGCGCTGTCGCTCAGTCGAACGCTGGTGCTCACCCAGGAATTGCTCGAGCAGACCGATACACTGGTCCGCGAAACTCCCGATGCAACCGACCCCCTGCTCGCGAGCCGATTGCGCGAGGAATTACGCGATGAAAGGCTCATCAGCGAAATCGCCATCGTTGATGCCCAAGGACGCGTGCTTGCCTCAAGCGATCCGAGACACCTGGGGCGGCGCACGTCTCTGACCGAAACCACCCTCTCCAGGGCCGAAAAGGCCGGGCAGTCCGCGCGCCTGCTCGAGTCCGTCAGTGGAATCTCCGACGAGACCAACAACACGCCTGCGCCAGGAAAGCACGAGAGTCTCAGCAGAGTCTCAGGCCATGTCGTCGTGGCTGTTCCACTGCAGGCACAAATGAGTCAACCAGGACTTGGCCGTCTGAGCGCGGTGGCTGTCCTGCCCAAGTCCAGTCTGCTTGAGGAAATGGCGTCGCTCGCAACACCCCGAACCGGAGTCTTCTTGCTGCAGGGGCTCGAGGGGCGGACCCTGCTGCATTCGGGGCAGCCCACACCTGAAACCCCGGTCCCCCCTGGAGACGCGGCACGCTGGCTGGCGAGGGCTGTTCGGGGAGCCACGGCGGACATGAGCAATGATGGTCGGGTCTGGCTGGCGCATCGGGAGGAGGTTCCAGGTTTTCCGCTCATGATCCAGGCAGGAACCCCTTTGGCCGAAGTCCGGCAAGGCTGGCTCAGCAACCTGATGGCTCCAATCGGTCTGCTGCTCCTGAGCCTGGTGGTGGTGTCCCTGATGACCCGCTCTGCGTTGATCGCAGCAAGGCAGCGCATCGGGCTGCAGCAGCAGCTCACTTCGAGCAATCAGCAGCTGTCCAATCTGTTCGAGAACGCAGGCGAAGGCATCATCACCTTCGGTCGCGGCGGTATCGTGCGACAGCTCAATCGAGCCGCGCAGGACATGCTTGGCGTGCGAGCAGAGCTCGCCATTGGAAGAACCCTGGACGACCTGTTCCCCCCTGACGAGGTCAGCCTTCGCCGGCATCTCTACCCGACTGATCAAGATGACTTCGATGGCGCGCCCGAGCTCGTGCGCAGCACTTTTGCCACCCGCCGTCGCGATGGCCGGCCGCTGACCGTGGAGTTCAGTGCAAGCAAGTATCTCGAGGGCCGCGAGAGTCGCGTGATTGCGATCATCCGTGACGTCACGCACAGCAAGGCGGCAGAAAAGAGATTCCAGGCGCTGTTCGAGCGATCCGGGGAGCCGCACATGCTATTCGTCGGCCCCCCCCCTCTAAGAATCGTCGACTGCAACGAGGCCGCCGTTCGAACCTATCGGGCGCAAAGCCGCACTGATCTGATCGGCATCACGACGCAAAGCTTCGTGCTGGATGATCCGGAAGACCCTCTGGCAGCGACCCCCGATCGCCTGGCTGAGTTCAGGAAAGAAATCACTGCAGCAGGGATCGCGCAACGCGACCTACGGGTGCGTCGGCTCGATGGCTCTTACTTTCGGGCGCACATTACCGGCAGCCTGGTTCCTCTCGGTGACCAGGATGGGTTGCTGATTTGCCTTCATGACCTGTCGAATCAGGAGGCCGAGGAGCAATCCCTGCGAGCTGCCCGTGATGCTGCGCAATCGATGGCGAACGCCCGATCCCGATTCCTGGCGGTCATGAGCCATGAGTTGCGCACCCCTCTGACCGGCATCATGGGCATGATCGAGCTGCTCGATGAATCCAGGCTCGATGTGGAACAGGCTCGCCATCTGGGCGCTCTGCGAAGTTCCTCCCGTTCCCTGATGGCGGTCGTCAACGACATCCTCGATCACGCCCGATTCGAAACCGGGCAAATCAATCTGGCTAAAGAGCCCTTCGATCTGCCGACCCTGATTCACGAAGTCGCGCAAACGCATCGGGTGTCTGCTCAGGCCCGGGGCAACCAGCTCAAGGTGAGCGTTGAACCACTCGCAGCGACGAGATTGATCGGTGATCCGCAGCGCCTTCGGCAGGTCATGCACAACCTGATCGGCAATGCAGTGAAATTCACGCAGGCGGGCGAAATCAGGATCGAAACCACGGGGCAGCTCCTTGAGCACGGACTTGCACTCAGCATCCGGGTGGCCGATACCGGGATCGGAATCGAACCCCAGGCTGCCGCCAGGCTTTTTCAGCCCTTTGCCCAGGCTGGCCCAATGATCGAGCGGGACTATGGCGGCAGCGGCCTGGGCCTGGCCATCTGCAAGCAGCTGGTCGAAGCCATGGGGGGAAGCATCACGCTCGATTCGGTTCCAGGACGGGGGGCCTGCTTCACCATCGCACTGTGCCTGCCTGTGGGGGTGACGTCCGAGAGCGAAGCCCAACCGCTCGCATCGGTAGGCCATGCATCGCGCCCACTGCGCATCCTGGTCGCTGATGACAATGAAATCAACCGACTGTTGCTCCAATCCCGACTGGAGCGGGACGGACACCATGTGCGTCTTGCAGAGGATGGTTTACAGGTCATGGCCATGGCTCGCAAAGAGACACCGGATCTCATCCTGATGGATATGCAGATGCCGGTCTGCGATGGCGCTTCTGCCACCCGGGAGATCCGGGCCTGGGGTGGCGCCATCTCGCGGGTGCCGATCTGGGGACTATCCGCCGATGTGTTACCCGAACTGCAGGCTGAGCACATGACCAGCGGACTGACCGGCTATCTCACCAAGCCGATTGACTGGCTCCAGGTGCAGGCGGTGCTTGCAAAGGTCGCCTCGGGTGTCTCGGGGTACGATGCGGCCCGTGAGCCCCCATCGCCCTGATCGCCGTTCATTTCTCGCCTCGTCTGCCGTCTCGTGCGCCGCAGCGCTCGGACTGGGCATGGCAGGAAACATCCTGTCGGGCGCAGGGTCCGCAGCACGCGCCCAGAGCCCGCTCGACAGCGAAACCGATGTGCCCTATGTCATCACGCCACAGACCGTGGTGGATGCCATGCTCGAGCTTGCGGGCGTCGGCCCGGCCGACCGACTCATCGACCTGGGGTCGGGCGACGGGCGAATCGTGATCACCGCGGCACAGCGCTGGGGCACGCCTGGTCTGGGTGTGGAGATCGATCCCAGTCTGGTCACTCTGGCGCGTCAGAAGGCGCAGCAGGCGGGCGTGTCAGACCGGGTGCGTTTCGAGGCGCAGGATCTCTTCGAAACCGACCTCACGCAGGCCACCGTGATCACGATGTATCTGCTGCCTGCGGTCAACCTGATGCTGCGCCCGCGACTGCAGGCCTTGCGCCCCGGCACTCGGATCGTCTCGCATGACTGGGACATGGGCGACTGGGCAGCACAGAAAACCATTGAAGTACCCGCGCCAGGTAAACCGGTGGGACTGCGCAAGGTGAGCCGGCTCATGCTCTGGACCGTTGGGTCTGTCTGAGGGCCGGTCACGACTGTCGCGCCAAACGCTGAAAGAATCGATGAAGCTTCGACCCGAGCATTTCCGACTGATCCTGACCGTTCTGGGCGCCACGCTGGTGCTCTGGCAGCGCCTGCTGCTGCCTGTGCTGCTGGGCCTGCTGGTCTATGCCTGGAGTTGCCTGCTTGCCGATCGGCTGGCAGACCGCGCAGGAGCGTCCCGCAAGGTGGCAGCGATCAGCGCAGTCACGGTGGGCATGATGGTGCTGGCGGTACTGGCCGGACTGTTCGTCTGGACCGTGGCGCTTGCCTCGGGAGATGAACTGCGAACCTTCCTGATGCGGATCGAACACTCGCTGGACATGCTGCGTGAAGCGCTTCCAGCGAGTCTGGCGCAATCGATTCCAGAGAATCTCATCGAGTTGCGCGCGCAGATCTTCGGCTGGTTGAAGTCCCATGCCGCCAGTCTGGGCAGCCTGGGAGGACGGGTGGCGCATGACCTGATCCAGGGCATCTTTGCGGTCCTGGTGGGTGCAATGGCTGCAGCCACCACCTGGTCACGCGGCGCACTGCAGTCTGATGCGCTCTACATGGGACGCCTGCTGATCGTTCTGGAGCGGGTTGTGCTGGCCCAGGGCCGAATCGCCCTGTTCAACACGTCAATGACCGCGCTCTATCTGTTCGTGATCCTGCCTGCATTCGGCTACGAGCTGCCTTTCCGGGGCCTGCTGTGCCTGTTCACTCTGGTGACCGGCGTGCTGCCCGTGCTTGGCAATGTGCTGGCCAACACCATCGTGATGCTGATCTCGCTGGCCATCTCGCCCTGGCTGGCGGTTTCCTCGCTGATCTACCTGATCCTGATTCACAAGACCGAATACTTCATCAACGCACGCACCGTCGGTGCGCGGGTGCAGGTCAACGCCTGGGAAATCCTGGCGGCCATGCTCACCGGAGAGGCCCTGTTTGGCGTCCAGGGCCTGGTGGCCGCACCTTTGCTCTATCCCTTCTTCAAGCGCGAGCTGACCCGCTTGAAACCGGCCGCGGCAACCGAGGCAGGTGACCCGGTCGGTGATCCGGCAGATCCGACGCGAAACACTCAGTCGAACGAGCCGCGCATCTGAAAGCCGGCCCAGCGCTGGGCCGCGGGGAGCAGACCAGAAGGGCTGTCAAAGTCTCGTGCCCGCCAGAGCAGGCTGGCGTCCACGCCCAGGGTCGGACGCAAGGCCCAGGACAGCCCCAGACCGGCCTCCGGAACGATACGGCGACGGGTCACCTGTGATTCGCTGTCCTGGGGCTGGCCATCAAGCAGGGCATCGGAGGCCACGGCCTGCAATTGCACATGCGCCTGAAACATCAATCCCCGGCTGGCCTGCGTCATCGGCACTGCACTGCCTGGCCAGCTGACCGTCTCAGGAACCGCCCCCCATCGCGCGGCCACTCCGGCCTGAAGGGCATTGCGTGGATGACCCAGTTCGATGCCTGCTCGTGCCAGCAGGTCGGCACCGCCTGGGTTCCTGGCGAGTCGCCAGACCTGTGCGGCCTTGACCTGCAGCCAGGGCTGGTCCTGGAGTTGGTAGCGCCATCCCAGGGGCAGCGGCTGACGCAGCAGGCGATGCACGCTGCGCTGCAAGGCCTGCGCGCCTGCGGACGGCCCCAGCACGCCCAGATCAATCCCGAGCTCGGCCCGGCCCTCAGCATCGGCGTGGAACACCTGCATGCCTGCATAGAGCGCGGCGGCATACGGGCGATCCAGGGGCTGCGGATCTGCCGTTCGCGTGCTGGCGGGTGTGAACATCTGATGACTGATCGACAGCACACGCCAGACATCGTCCTGCCAGACGCT
>JBMSOD010000109.1:0-9633 GCA_049422085.1 Burkholderiaceae bacterium | reverse complement strand
CGCACTCGCATCAAGCACCAGCACTCGCGCCGGACGGCCCCAAAGCACCCGTGCCTCTATCGTTGCGGGCCCTCGGGCGCGCAACGGGGCGGGCGCAGCCTCACGCTTGAGCGCCTCCTGACGGGCCACAGCCTCATTGAGCACACCCAGCAGTCGGGTCGCGAACTGGGCCAGCAGCAGATCGTCGGCCACACGACTCGCTGCGCCGCGCCGGCCCACGGTCAGCACCAGCCCGTCTTGCAGACGATTGCGCAGCACCCGCAGCAGCCGCTCGTTGCCACGGACGGTCATGTCGATCAGGGCCACATCACAGGCATCGAGCCGGGTGTCCTGCACGACTTCGTATCGATAGGGATTGTGCCGGGCATGCGCAAAGACGATCTCGGCAACCCGCTGCAAGGCGTTCGACAGGCCGAATGCCGCCACCCGAAAGCTCGGGCGCCGGTCATCAGACCCGGACAAAGGCAGCAAGGCAAGGGGTTCTTGCACGAAAACATCTTCCCAGACAATGAGTTGGGAAGATTAGTTCAAGAATCTCCAGAGGTCAAAACCAGCATGAGGCTGTTGTCGCGTGCAAAGTTCAGCAGGAAGGTCAGCGCCATGGGTTCGATCCGGGCGATGGCAGGATCAACCCGCACGCTGCTGATGCCTGCATGCCTTGCGGGCACGGCATAGGGAGACACCTGAAGCCGGTGATCACCCTGCAGGCCGGCGGGCTGAAAGCTCGACATCACCCCGGCCAGGCGGTCTGCCCAGTCGCTTGGCCTGAATGTGCGCTGATCCTGCGTCAGTCCCACGATCAGGAAAGGCGCTCGCGGCGGCTCGCTCAGGCGGCTGGCCGGGATGAGCTCGGCATGGGGATCGAAGGCGTCGGACGCCATGAGATCGGGCATCTCCAGAAGGCTGAGCCTCAGTCAGGGCTGAGGATCGATCGAGCCGGGCGAAGCTGGGGAGAAAGATCGGGGCGGGCGGATTATAGCCAGCGAAGTTCGGCCTGCTCAGTTGAGGGTACCGCCTCGCTCCGGTCATCGAAATCCCATAGACTCCCGCTCTTGGCCAAAAACCAATCGAACTCGCGGAGAACTTCAGTCATGTCCACCATCAACCCCGTCATGCCCACCTATGCCCCCCAGCCCATCGCCTTCGAGCGCGGCGAAGGCGCCTGGCTGTATGACTTCGAGGGTCGACGTTATCTGGACTGCCTGTCCGGCATCGCGGTCAATACCCTGGGGCACAACCA
The DNA here is from genome assembly GCA_049422085.1 of Burkholderiaceae bacterium. Lineage (GTDB taxonomy): Bacteria > Pseudomonadota > Gammaproteobacteria > Burkholderiales > Burkholderiaceae_E > UBA4615. Next base: position 8,393 of record JBMSOD010000109.1, on the reverse strand, counting down.
CCCCAAGCTGGTGGCCGCCATCTGCGACCAGGCCTCCAAGATCATTCACACCAGCAACCTGTTCGAGATCCCGCTGCGCGAGCAACTGGCCCAGCAGCTGGTCGAGCTCTCGGGCATGACCAATGTCTTTTTCTGCAACTCAGGGCTGGAAGCCAATGAGGCTGCGATCAAGATTGCGCGCCTCTACGGTCACAACCGGGGCATCCTGGAGCCCGAGATCGTGGTCTACGAGAAGGCCTTCCATGGCCGTTCCCTGGCCACCCTGTCGGCCACCGGCAATGAGAAGGTGCAAAAGGGGTTCGAGCCGCTGGTGCAGGGCTTCGTGCGCGTGCCGCTCAACGACATCGCCGCCCTGGAACAGGTCGCAGCCACACGGCCCAATGTCAGCGCCGTGTTTCTCGAGGCGATCCAGGGTGAGGGCGGCATCCAGCCCGCACGCATCGAATATCTGCAGCAGGTGCGCGCCCTGTGCGATCGCAAGGGCTGGCTTTTCATGATCGATGAGGTCCAGTGCGGCACCGGTCGTACCGGTAAGTGGTTTGCGCATCAGTGGGCAGGCATTCGCCCCGATGTCATGCCCCTGGCCAAGGGCCTGTCCTCGGGCATTCCGGTCGGTGCAGTGGTGGCCCATGGCGAAGCGTCACGGACCTTCAAGCCGGGCAACCACGGCACCACTTTCGGCGGCAATCCGCTGGCCATGCGGGCGGGCCTGACCACCCTGGCCGTGATGCAGGAAGAGGGTCTGCTCGACAATGCCCTGGCCATGGGTCAGTTGATCATGGACGGCATGCGCCGCGAACTGGCCGGCGTGCCGGGTCTGGTGGAAGTGCGCGGCGCGGGTCTGATGATCGGCATCGAACTCGACCGGCCCTGCGGCGAGGTGGTGGCCCTCGCGCTCAAGGAAGGCCTGGTGCTCAATGTGACTGCAGACACGGTGGTCCGCCTGTTGCCCCCGCTGATCCTGAATGCCGAACAGGCCCAGCTCATCGTGGCCACGCTGGCGCCGATCATCAAGCGGGTGCTTTCATGAAGCATTTCCTGCAGCTCACCGACCTCGATGCCCAGGAGATCGGCTATCTGTTCGAGCGCTCCGGCCTCATCAAGAAACGCTACAAGAACTACGAGCTTTATCACCCGCTGGCCGATCGCACGCTGGTGATGATCTTTGAAAAGCAGTCCACGCGGACCCGCCTGTCGTTTGAGGCCGGCATGCACCAGCTGGGCGGCGCGGCGGTGTATCTCAACACACGCGACTCCCAGCTCGGGCGCGGTGAGCCGGTGGAAGATGCGGCGCAGGTGATCTCGCGCATGTGCGACCTGGTGATGATCCGCACCTTTGAGCAGACCATCATCGAGCGCTTTGCGGCCAATTCGCGCGTGCCGGTGATCAACGGCCTGACCAATGAATACCATCCCTGTCAGGTGCTGGCCGATGTCTATACCTACATCGAGCATCGCGGCTCGATTGCCGGCAAGACCGTGGCCTGGGTGGGCGATGCCAACAACATGGCCTATACCTGGATCCAGGCAGCCGGGCTGCTTGATTTCAAGATCCGCGTGTCCACGCCACCCGGCTATCGCATCGACCCTTCACGGGTCAGTGCCCATGACGCAAAGCACCTTGAGATTGTTGAGGACCCGATGCAGGCCTGTGATCAGGCCGATCTGGTGACCACCGATGTCTGGACCAGCATGGGCTTTGAGGCCGAGAGCGGTGATCGCATGGCTGCCTTTGCAGACTGGCAGGTCGATGCCGACATGATGGCGCGCGCCCACAGCGATGCCCTCTTCATGCACTGCCTGCCCGCGCATCGGGGCGAAGAGGTGTCTGCCGAGGTGATCGACGGTCCGCAATCAGTGGTCTGGGACGAAGCCGAGAACCGGCTGCATGTTCAGAAGGCCCTGATGGAGTACCTGGTGCTGGGGCGCGTTCAGGGCTGAGGATCAACTCAGCGACAGACATGCAGCACCCGGCTTTCGCGGGGCGCCACGGGGCGCTCGACAGCGAGCCGGGGCACCGGCATCAGCGCAATCGTGCGACGGGCATGGCTGAGCGCGGCATTCAGGATGCGCTCCCCGCTCAGTTGTGCATGCAGACCGGCGTCCAGGTGCAGCTGCAGGCGGTTGTAGGCCTTGGGCCAGCCTGCAGACGACAGAATCTGTCCGAACAGGCCCTGCAGCGCACCATGCCACTCAAGACATTCCTGAAGATCAGGGGCCTCGGCCAGCGCATCGAAGCCATAGCGGGGCAGCAGTTCTCGAATCTCGCGGTCGATGACCGGCGCTTTTGGATCAAACAGCGCGAAGAGCTCTGAGGCAACGGATTTTTCGACCTGCCCGGTGATGGCACTCACCGATCGGAGCACCGACTCGAAGCGCTCGGGGGGCTGGGCAATCAACTCGCCCATCAGGGCAAAGAGGGCGGGCTCGCTCTGACGCAACTTGCCTCTGAGGCCCAGATGGCGCGACAGGCGCAGCTGAAAAGCGGCATCGGTCCTGATGTCGACTCGGGGCAGCTGCTGGGCAAGCCAGAGCTTTTGCGAGAGATAGGGCGCCGCGCGGCGCATTGCGACCACACCGGCGACCTCGAGTTCCCTCAGCAGCCAGGTGATCTGAGCGGAATCCAGGACCTTCATCGAGCCACTCCATCGAACCAGTGTCGAGATTGTGGCAGCGGAGCAGGCGGCGCCATGAGGCGGCCGGACGGCAGGCTCCTGCCTGCCGATGGGCGGCTACCCTCAGGCGGGCAGCACCTCGATGGTCTCTTCACCTTCGCTGGAGGCCTTGGGCGCGGAGGGCGTCTCGGCAAACGAGAGCAGCACCTCGCCCTGGGCATCGACATCGACCGTGACCTTGCCGCCCTGCACCAGCTTGCCAAAGAGCAGCTCGTCGGCCAGGGCCTTGCGGATGGTGTCCTGGATGAGTCGCTGCATGGGGCGTGCGCCCATGAGCGGATCGAAGCCCTTGGAGGCCAGATGCTGGCGCAGTGCGTCGGTGAAGACCGCATCGACCTTCTTCTCGTGCAGCTGCTCTTCAAGCGCCATGAGGAACTTGTCGACCACCCGCAGGATGATCTCTTCGTTCAGAGCGCCGAAGGAGATGATGGAGTCGAGCCGGTTGCGGAACTCGGGCGAGAACAGGCGCTTGATCTCCTGCATCTCGTCGCCCGCCTGCTTGTTGTCGGAAAAGCCGATGGAGCGCTTTTGCAGATCGGCTGCGCCCGCATTGGTGGTCATGATGATGATCACATTGCGGAAGTCGGCCTTGCGTCCGTTGTTGTCGGTGAGCGAGCCGTGGTCCATCACCTGCAACAGGATGTTGAAGATGTCGGGATGGGCCTTTTCAATTTCATCCAGCAGCAGCACCGCATGTGGCTTCTTGGTGATGGCCTCAGTCAGCAGGCCACCCTGATCAAAGCCGACATAGCCCGGAGGCGCACCAATCAGGCGCGACACCGCATGGCGCTCCATGTATTCGGACATGTCGAAGCGGATCAGCTCGATGCCCATCAGGAAGGCGAGCTGCTTGGCGACTTCGGTCTTGCCCACGCCGGTGGGGCCCGAGAACAGGAAGGAGCCAATCGGCTTTTCGGGCTTGCCCAGACCCGAGCGGGCCATCTTGATGGCGCCGGCCAGGGCCTCGATGGCCTTGTCCTGGCCGAAGACCACGTTGCGCAGATCGCGCTCGAGGTTTTGCAGCTTGCTACGGTCGTCGGACGACACCGAGGTGGGCGGAATGCGCGCGATCTTGGCCACGATGTCCTCGATCTCGCCCTTGCCCACGACCTTCTTCTGACGGCTCTTGGGCAGGATGCGCTGGGCGGCACCGGCCTCGTCGATGACGTCGATGGCCTTGTCGGGCAGATGACGGTCGTTGATGAACTTGGCAGAAAGCTCAGCCGCGGCGGTCAGCGCCGACGAGGAGTACTTGATGCCGTGATGCTCCTCAAACCGCGACTTCAGGCCGCGCAGGATCTGCACGGTCTGTTCGACGGTGGGCTCATTCACGTCGATCTTCTGGAAGCGCCGTGACAGGGCATGGTCTTTTTCGAAGATGCCGCGGTATTCGGTGAAGGTGGTGGCGCCAATGCACTTGAGCTGGCCCGAAGACAGCGCGGGCTTGAGCAGATTGGAGGCATCCAGCGTGCCACCCGAGGCCGAGCCCGCACCGATCAGGGTGTGGATCTCGTCGATGAAGAGCACCGCATTGGGGTTGGCCTTGAGCTGCTTGAGCACGGCCTTCAGGCGCTGCTCAAAATCGCCGCGGTATTTGGTACCGGCCAGCAGCGCGCCCATGTCCAGGGAGTACACGGTAGCCTCGTTGAGCACCTCGGGCACATCGCCCTGCGTGACACGCCAGGCCAGGCCCTCGGCAATGGCGGTCTTGCCCACGCCGGCCTCGCCCACCAGAAGCGGGTTGTTCTTGCGGCGGCGGCACAGCACCTGAATGACACGCTCGACCTCAGCCTCGCGGCCAATGAGCGGATCAATGCGGCCTTCGCGGGCCGAGGCATTGAGGTTGGTGGTGAACTGCTCCAGCGCACCCTGCTGGGCCTGCTGCTGCTCCTCGGCGGCCTCGGTGGGCTCTTCTTTGGGCGGCTCTTTGGGCTGAGGGGTTTTGGTGATGCCGTGAGAGATGAAGTTCACGACATCCAGGCGCGTGATGCCCTGCTGGTGCAGGTAGTACACCGCGTGCGAGTCCTTTTCGCCAAAGATGGCGACCAGCACATTGGCGCCGGTGACCTCCTTCTTGCCGTTGGAGGTGGACTGCACATGCATGATGGCGCGCTGAATGACGCGCTGAAAGCCCAGCGTGGGCTGGGTATCGATCTCGTCGGTGCCTGGCACCACCGGCGTGTTCTCGCGGATGAAGTTGCCGAGGTTTTTACGAAGATCGTCCAGATTGGCAGCGCAGGCCCGCAGGACCTCGGCCGCCGTGGGATTGTCGAGCAGGGCGAGCAGCAGGTGCTCGACCGTGATGAATTCGTGGCGCTGCTGACGGGCCTCGACAAAGGCCATGTGCAGACTGACTTCAAGTTCTTGCGCGATCATACTTCCTCCATCACGCACTGCAGCGGATGCTGGTGCTGGCGTGAATACTCGGTAACTTGCTCGACTTTGCTGGCAGCGACATCGCGCGGATAGACCCCGCACACCCCGCGCCCCTCACGGTGCACCTTCAACATCACCTGGGTCGCCTTTTCGCGACCCATTCCGAAGAATTTTTGAAGCACTTCGACGACGAACTCCATGGGGGTGTAGTCGTCATTGAGGAGCATCACCTGGAACATCGGGGGAGGCTTGAGTTTGGCCTCCTGACGTTCGAGGACCTGCGAGGGCGTGTTCTGTGTGGCCATGTGTGACTCATTCTAGCGACAAGTGAACCCTCCGCAAGGCGTTGATGCATTCAATGAGTGGGGTCTTGTACCGCATTTCACAAGCGGCGCAGTTCACATGCACAAATGACACGCCCGCTTGACGGCGACCCTCGTTTCGTCAAAAAATAGCCGAGTGTCGCGGTACGGTTTTCGAACTCGCTGCGGCAGTGTTCAGAAAACCAACATCGATTCAGGGATGGGTAAGGGTATGGCGACGGGTACAGTCAAGTGGTTCAACGACGCAAAAGGGTTTGGATTCATCACGCCAGATGATGGCGGCGAAGATCTGTTTGCACACTTCAGTGCGATCCAGATGAACGGGTTCAAATCTCTCAAGGAAGGCCAGAAGGTGCAGTTTGACGTGGTGCAAGGCCCCAAAGGCAAGCAGGCGTCCAACATCACCGCAGGCTCCTGAGGCGCGTGCCGCGCTTCAGGCGCGCACAATCTCGCCGGGCCCGCGCCCGGCGTTTTTTTTGAGCAGTTTTTTTCAAGCAGCGTAGCGGGGGCCTGATCCGGAGGCTCTTCTGCTCGATCTGCGTGTTCGGCACCCTGCCCCTTCAAAGGGGTCTGAGACCCCTGCGCCCTGGCATGCCCTGAGTACGCCGGACTGCCTGGCCCGTCTGGCTTCGCATGCAGAACTCGGCCTGACGGATACCGAGGCCGACCAACGCCTGGCCCGGCATGGGCCCAATCAGTTGCGCCCTGAGCGCGCTCCGTCGCTTCTGAAGCGGCTGGCGGCACCGCTGGCCGATCTGTCGGTGCTGCTGCTGCTTGCAGCAGCGCTGGCCTCGGTGGCACTGGGCGAATGGGTCGATGCCGGAGCCATCGGGCTGATCTTGCTGGTCAATGCCACGGTGTCGATCGTGCAGTCGTGGCGGGCCGACCAGGCCCTGGCGGCGCTGCAGCGGCGCGCCCAGACTCAGGCCCGGGTGATCCGCGAGGGCACAGAGCAGGTGCTGCCTGCCCAGGCCCTGGTACCGGGTGATGTGGTGCTGATCGAGGCAGGCCAGCAATTGCCGGCCGATGTGCGCTGGCTGGACTGTGCCGGGCTGCAGGTGGACGAGTCGGCACTGACTGGAGAGTCGGTCACGGTCAGCAAGCAGGCCGAGCCCGAGCTGCCCGAGCCCACCGAACTGGCTGATCGCAGCACCCTGGGTCATGCCGGCACGCATGCCGCGGCGGGGCGAGGCCGTGGCCTGGTGGTGGCCACCGGCATGGCCACAGCGCTTGGCCAGGTGGCGGCCATGCTCAAGGAGACCCAGGCCCCTGCCACCGAATTGCAGTTGCGCCTGCGAAGGCTGGCCCGACAGATCGCTCTGGGCGTGATGCTGCTCTGCCTGGCCCTGCTGGTGGCGGGCCTGCTGCGCAATCAGCCCCTGCTGCCGCTGCTGATGTTTGCGGTGAGCCTGGCGGTGGCGGCCATTCCGGAGGCCCTGCCTGCCGCCATGTCGCTGGTGCTGAGCCTGGGTGCGCATCGCATGGCGGCCTCGCAGGCACTGGTGCGGCGGCTGTCGGCCATGGAAAGCCTGGGCTCGATTACGGTGGCCTGCACCGACAAGACCGGCACGCTCACGGCCAATCAGCTGAAAGTGGTGCAGGTGTGGATGGCTGGAACCGATGGCTCAGGTGACGCTGAGCCACAGGGCAGTGCTGTGGCCTTCTGGCAGGCGTTGATACTCAACAATGATGCGCGCCTGAACGACGACGCTCAGCCCGGGCAGGAAACGCAAGCAGGCAATGGGTCCGAGCCACATGCCACGACACGCACAGCACGCGGCGACCCCACTGAAATCGCGCTGCTGCAGGCCGCGCAAGACGCCGGGCTGAATCTGGCGGACACGCAGGCCCTCTGGCCCCGGGTGGATGAGTGGCCCTTTGATGCGCAGCGCCGCTGCATGAGCACCCTGCATGCGGCTTGTCAGGATTCAGCGGGGCGCTGGCTGCAGATCACCAAGGGCGCGCCCGAGGCGGTGCTGGCCATGTGTGGAGAGGGGCCCGCTGAGGGGCTACAGGAGGCCCTGCAGGCCGCCTCTCGTCTGGCTGCGCAGGGCCTGAGGGTGCTGGCCGTGGCGCAACGCGTGAGCGATTCAAAGGACCGGCCAGAGATTCAGGAATCAGGCCTCACGCTGCTGGGCCTGGTGGCGTTGATGGACCCGCCCCGCGAGGGCGTGCCGCAGGCGATTGCGCAGTGCCATGCGGCGGGCATCGTGCCCATCATGATCACCGGAGACCATCCGTCGACTGCAAGCGCCATTGCTGCGGCCATTGGCCTGGCCGATGCAGGCGCACCGGTGTTGAGTGGCCGCGAGATGGATGGCCTGAGCGATGCGGGCCTGGCGCAGGCGCTGGAGAAGGTACGGGTGTTTGCACGGGTGAGCCCCGAGCACAAGCTGCGGCTGGTGCGGGCCCTGCAGGCACGCGGTGAGCGCGTGGCCATGACGGGTGACGGCATCAATGATGCGCCCGCCCTGCAGCAGGCCGATGTGGGCGTGGCCATGGGCCGCTCGGGCACCGATGTGGCGCGCGAGGCGGCTGCGCTGGTGCTGCTGGATGATCACTTTGCCACCCTGGTGCTGGCCATTAGAGAAGGCAGGCGCATTCATGCCAACCTCAAGCGCTTCTTGTGCTTTGTGCTGAGCGGCAATGTCATTGAAATTCTGGTGATTGGCGCAGCACCCCTGGCGGGCATGCCGCCCTTGCTGTGGCCGGTGCAGATCCTGTGGATCAACCTGATCACGGATGGCCTGCCCGGCCTGGCCCTGGCCGCTGAAAAGGCCAGCCCGGATCTGATGCGCCGCCCGCCCGATTCGCCTTCAGAGGCGATTCTGGGATCGCGCTTCTGGAAGCAGGTGGGGTTGATCGGCGCAACGGGCGCCGCCGCCCTGCTCGCGCTGCAGGCCTGGGCGATGGAACATCACACGGCGCAGGCCGGCACCATGGTGTTTACGGCCCTCACCCTGCAGCAGATGGTGGCGGTGATGGCCCTGAGGTCAGAGCGGCAGGCGATCTGGGCGAT
>JBMSOD010000108.1:0-9671 GCA_049422085.1 Burkholderiaceae bacterium | reverse complement strand
GGCCCTTCTGGAGCGCCTGCGCAGCGAAGGACCCCGCTCGCCCGCCGATGTCCTCTTGCTCGTCGATGCGGCCCGGCTGTGGCGTGCCCAGATCGACGGCCTGTTTCAGCCCGTACGTTCAGCGGTGCTGAGCAAGCGCATTCCAGCTCATCTTCAAGGCAAGGACGACGGCGCGGGTCCGCAGTGGTTCGCATTTTCGACACGGGCACGGGTGCTGGTGATCAATCCTGGCAGGGTCGACGCCACGCTTGTCCGCAACTATGAGGATCTTGCGCGCCCTGAACTCAAAGGCAAGGTCTGCACACGATCGGCCAGCAGTCCCTACATGCTCTCCCTGATTGGCGCCCTGAGCGAGCACTGGGGACCGACCAAGGCCGAAGCATGGGCCAAAGCCGTGGTCGGAAATTTTGCTCGCCCGCCGCGCGGTGGCGACACCGATCAGATCAAGGCGGTCGCCAGCGGTGAATGCGCGGTCGCCCTGACAAACACCTACTACCTCGCACGCCTTCAACGCTCAAGCAATGCCCAGGAAAAAAGCCTGGCCGACAAGGTCCAGCTGGTATGGCCCAACCAGGACAGTTTTGGCACGCATATCAATGTCACCGGCGGTGGGGTGCTGAAAAACGCACCCAACCTGGATGCCGCCGTGAGATTTCTGGAGTACCTCGCCAGCGACCGGGCTCAGGAATTTCTTGCCAACGGCAATAACGAATGGCCGGTCGTGACGACGGCCGCCCGCAACAACCCGGTCCTGCAGAGCTGGGGGACATTCAAGGCAGACGCCCTGCCCATCGCCTCGGTCGGCAGGGCCCAGATCCAGGCGGCGCGCATTGCCGATCGGGTCGGCTGGCGCTGAAATCAGGCTGCAGCGACGACCTTGATTTCGACCAGATATTTTGGCGTGGCAAGCTTTGACTCGACCGTGGCACGCGCAGGCGTGTGGCCGGCAGGAACCCAGGCATCCCAGACCGAATTCATGTCCTTGAAGGTCGAGATGTCGGCCAGGAAGATCTGAGCAGACAGGATGCGGGTCTTGTCACTGCCACACTCGGCCAGCAGTCGGTCGATCGCGGCCAGAATCTGGCGGGTCTGACCTGCGACATCCTGTGAAGGATCCTCGGCGACCTGACCTGCAAGGTAAATCGTTCCGTTGTGGACAACCGCCTCAGACATGCGGGCGCCGACATGGTGACGTTGAATGGTGCTCATCTCTGGAATCCTCCGAAAGTAAAATCAAATTTTATCAGTCGATCCTGACTGGCCTGTCACTTCAAGGACATCATGCTTCAAGGCAAACAAGCACTCATCACCGGATCCACCAGCGGCATCGGGCTGGGGATGGCTCATCAGCTCGCCGCGCAGGGTTGCGACATCGTCCTGAACGGATTCGCAGACGCGCAGGTGATCGACCAGCTGCGCACGGATCTGTCGGGCCAATATGGCGTGAACGTCCGGTTCGAAGGCGGGGATCTGACCCGACCGGCGGAAATCCAGCAGCTTGCCGAGCGCTGCATTGCAGCCGGAGGCATTGACATCCTGATCAACAATGCAGGGATCCAGCATGTCTCGCCACTGGAAACCTTCGCTCCCGAACGCTGGGATGCCGTCATTGCCTTGAATCTGTCTGCAGCCTTTCACACCACGCGCCTGCTGCTTCCTGGCATGCGTGCAAAAAACTGGGGCCGCATCATCAATGTCGCCTCAGCGCATGGTCTGGTCGCCAGCATCGAGAAAGCCGCCTATGTCGCTGCCAAGCACGGGATCATCGGCCTGACCAAGGTCACGGCGCTCGAGACTGCCCGTACGGGCATCACGGCCAATGCGATCTGCCCTGGATGGGTCCTGACGCCGCTGGTCCAGAAACAAATTGATGCCCGCGCAGCAGAGCTCGGTATCAGCCTCGAAAAGGCCAAAGACCTGCTCTTGGGAGAGAAGCAGCCCTCAGGAGAGTTCGTCACACCCCGTCAGCTGGGTGATCTCGCAGTCTTTTTGTGCTCCCCGGGGGGCGATCAGGTGCGCGGGGCGGCATGGGCCATGGATGGCGGCTGGACTGCGCAATAAGGTCTGGTCAGGGCGGGCTGCGAGCAAGATCGACCCGCCAGTACCGGGCAGGCGTCTGCCGTGCTGTTCGAACGCGTATGGGCGCATTCGGCGCCAGATCGAATGTGATGGCACCGTGCGCATCACTGCGCCAGATGGTGATGCCGCGGCGCTCATAGCGCTCGAGCACCTTCGGATGAGGATGTCGATACCGGCTGCGATAGCCCGCCTGAAAGATCGCATGTGCCGGCTGTACTGCATCCAGAAAGGCCTCGGTGGACGAGGTGATGCTGCCGTGATGCGGCACCAGCAGGATGTCTGCTTGCAGGTCCTTCCTGTCGAAGACCTCCAGAAGTCTGCGCTCCTGGGCAGCCTCGATATCGCCTGCGAGAAGAATGCGCCATCCTGGTCCGTCAATGCGCAACACGCAACTCACCGCATTGGTTGAAGAGCCTCGCGACGGCTCGGGCGGCACCGCAGGATGCAACACGGTGAATCGAAGCCCAGGCTGGGTCCAGTGCGCGTGGCGCTCGCAAGGGGTTTTGAGCGCGTCAGGGGCAAGCGTCTCCGACAGCCATTCATCGACGTTGAAGGACGCCATGACCTCAGCGACACTTGTTCCGGACAGCAGGCTGCGCAAGCCACCGGAGTGATCAAGATCAAGATGGGAGACCATGAGCAGATCGATCGTCCTGAGCCCTGAGCGTTGCATCCAGGGCAGCAGGATCTGGGATCCTGCGTCAGCGCCGCCCGGGCTCGCAGGACCCGTGTCATACAGCAGGGTGTAGCTGCGCGACTGGAACACGGCGGCGGTTCCTTGTCCTACATCGAGAGCCGAGAATCGCCAAAGGCCCTTTTCCGGACGATCTGCGGGCACCAGGGCCAGAGGGATCAGCGCCAGCGCACCGCCCAGACGAGCAGGCACCCCGCGCGGAGCCAGCACAAGCACCATCCCGAGACACGACACAAGCACAAGCCACAACGGGGGTGCGGGCAGCTGCCAGACCGCACCGCTGGCCTCGGACAACCGATGCAATGCCGCCAGCAGCAGATCGGTCAGCCAGAGCGAAGGGCCCAGCACCCATCCACCCAAGCTGGGGTGTACTGCACTCAATACGGCACCCAGCAGCGCGGCGGGCGTGATGATCATGCTGACCACGGGGATCGCAAAGGCATTGGCCATGGGCCCGATGACCGAGACATTGCTGAAAAACAGCACCCCAAGCGGCAGCATTGCCACCGTTGCCGCCCATTGGGTCTGCACAGCCACCCGTAGGCCGGATTGCATGGAAGCAAGACGGGTTGACCACCGGGAGGATGCGACGGAGTCCTTGGGACGCCCCTGCGGAGCACCCTGCCCGGCCCAGACCAGCATGCTGACCGCGCCGAAGGACAGCCAGAACCCTGGCGTTAGCGCGGCCCAGGGATCCAGGACGAGCACAACGATCATGGCGCAGGACAGCACCGTGCACATGCCCTGACCTCGACCGAACAGTTGCAACAGGGCAGCCACGGTCAACATGAAGGCAGTACGTTGTGCCGGAATCCCCCATCCGGCAAGGGCCGCATAGAAAAGACCCACCAGCATCGCGACGGTCCAGCGGATCTGCTGAACCGAAAGCCACAGGGGCAGACCCGCCCGGCATGCCGACCTGGACCGCCAAAGACGACCAGCCAGCAAACCAGCCATTCCTGCAAGTGCGGTGATATGAAGCCCGGAAATCGACATCAGATGCCCGACGCCCGTCCGATTGAAAACCCTCCAGTGGCTTGGATCAATCGCAGCCTGATCACCCACCGCAAGCGCCAGCAGCGTGCCTTCGGACCCCTGTCGTGCCGCGGTCCATCGACGCTGCTCCCAGTCGGCCATCGATTTCGTCATGCTGTTGCGCAGACGAAAACGCCAGTCTTCAATCAGAATCGATGGACTCTGATGCGATTGGGGCGACTCAGTGAGATCACGGCGCACATGCCCGATCGCATCGATGCCTTCCTGAAGCCAACGTTGCTCGCGGTCGAATGCTCCAGGATTGATGCCTGCATGAGGCCGTTTGAGCCGCACAAGCAGAGCGAGGTGCTCCCCTGGTCGAATCCGGACATCAGAGTCAGAGCTGCTTGCCATGCTCAGCGACACCCTGCTCAACCCGCCGCAAGCCGGTGTGCATGCCAGAACATCGAAGTCGAAGCGATGACCGAAAGCCCCGCGTTGCGGGAGCCCGCGAACAAGGCCCTGCACCTGCAGATCGATGCCCTCCAGCTCGGCGCTCAGGCGTTGTGCCATGGCCAGTTCGGCCCGCCAGGCCGCCCAGGCCCATCCCAGAAGACCCGCACCCAGCGTCCACAACGCCAGGGCAAAGATCGGAGCACCCATGATCCTCAGCCGCTCTTGGCGTCGGGTGATCCAGAGCCCCAGAACCAGACACAGGCCTGCAACCACCGCCGCCGATGCGATGAATTCAGACGCAGGAAGTCGCGCCCGAACCTGGACAAGCTGGGTGCCTGCCAGTACCGCTGCGGCAAGCAGGACAGTCGGCGAGCGCGGACCAGGGCTTCGGGCTTCCATGAGCCAAGCCTGCACCTGTCCCGCCCCGAAAGTTGCGACCGACGAACTAGGTCGGTGGTCTCAATCGTGATGAGTCGAGCCAGGGTCCGAGACGTGGCAACACCCGGCAGGCGTTCATCGCGGTCTGCCGGGCGATCGACTCCAAAGTGCTGCCCCGGAGTTCGGCGAGGCATTGTGCGATGCCAGCGAGTTCAGCGGGCTCGTTACGCTGGCCCGCTCTCCAGACCGGTGGAATATCGGGTGCATCGGTCTCGAGCACCAGAGCGCTTGCATCAAGCCCGGCAGCGAGGCGGCGGATCTGCAGCGCCCGGGACCAGGTCATCGCTCCGCCAAAGCCAAGGACCAGACCCTGCGCGCTGAACTGCCCGGCCTGCTGAAGGCTGCCATTGAATGCATGGGCGATTCCCTGGCGTATGCCCATGCGTCTGAGCTGCTTGAGAACCGCGTCTTGCGCCTTTCGGACATGCAGCAACACCGGCAGATCGAACTCGCGCGCCAGCCTCAATTGGGCAATCAGGAAGTGCTCCTGTCGTTGCCGATCCAGTCCGGGCACAAAGTGATCAAGGCCGATCTCGCCAATCGCCACAAAGCGCGGATCGTCCATCGCCTCGATCACCGCCTGCCTGAGCAGATCGAGATCTTGCTCCGGCGACGTCTCGACACACATCGGATGAATACCGAGCGCGTAGCACAGACCCCCATGCGCAGCGGCCAATCGGCGAAGACCGGCGAAGTGCTCGCGGCGCACGGCGGGCATGATCACGGCCTGAACCCCTGCGGCCTGCGCCCGCATCAGGGCCTCGCCCCAGTCCGGATCAAACTCGGGGGCATCGAAATGACAGTGGGTATCGATCAGCATCGGGAGTCCTGGCCGCGCCGACCGGCCTTTCCAGGCCCGCCCAGCCTTGTGGATCCTGCGAACCCGCGCGCGTTCATCGCCTTTCGCGCCAGGCCAGGGTCAGATCGAGACCAGTCGCCCATCAAGCAGGGTAAGCCTGCGGTCGGCGCGGGCGGCAAGCTCGAGATCATGGGTCACGATCACGAATGCAGTCTGGCGCGCACGGCTGAGGGACTCCATCAATTCGAACACCTGTCTGGCAGTGGCTCGATCAGATTGCCGGTGGGTTCATCGGCAAGGACACAACACGGCTGCGTGACCAGCGCCCGTGCCAGTGCAACCCGTTGCCGCTCGCCACCAGACAGCTGCCCCGGGCGGTGATCGAGCCGTGACTGCAAGCCCACCTGGGTCAGCACGTCACGCGATTGCCGATGCGCCTGATCCAGTGGGGCGCGGCGGATCCGAAGCGGCATGGCGACATTCTCGAGCGCCGTGAACTCGGGCAGCAGGTGATGAAACTGGTAGACAAAGCCGAGCTTTTGATTGCGCGCCAGTCCTCGGGCCTTTTCGTCGAGCTGATCCAGCCGGACGCCATCGAGCCAGACCTCTCCGGCGGTCGCATGATCAAGCCCTCCAAGCAGATGCAAAAGGGTGCTCTTGCCCGAGCCCGAGGCACCCACGATCGCCACTCGCTCGCCAGCGCGGATCTGGACATCGACGCCGTTCAGGATGCCCAGCCGCTCGCTGCCTTGCGCGTAATCCTTTCGCAACCCCTTGCAGGCCAGAACCACCTTGCCCGCATCCACCGACGATGCAGCTTCACTCATGGCGCAGTGCCTCGGCAGGCTGCACGCGAGCGGCGCTCAGACTTGGGTATAGCGTGGCGACCAAGGCCATCAGGCAGGAGGTCAGGCCGATGGTGAGGACGTCCTGGGTGTGCAGATCGCTGGGCAGATGGTTGATGAAATAGACCCCGGCAGGCAAGACCTGGAAACCGAACAGACGCTCGAGTGCACCCACGACATCGCCGACATTCAGGGCCAGCACCGTACCCAGCGTCACCCCGGCCAGCGTACCCAGCAGGCCAACCAGCGCGCCCTGAACGACAAACACCAGCATCACCGAACGGGGCGAGGCGCCCAGCGTCCGAAGGATGGCGATGTCACTGCGCTTGTCCGTCACCGTCATGACCAGCATCGACACCAGATTGAATGCTGCAACCGCCACGATCAGGGTGAGGATGATGAACATCATGCGCTTTTCGATCTGCACGGCTGCGAACCAGTTGCGGTTCTCGCGCGACCAGTCCCGCGCGGCGATGCCAGGAGGCACCTGACGCGCCAGCTCCATTGCGATCGCAGGGGCCTGCTGCATGTCCGCCGTCCGCAGTCTCACGCCACTGACACCATCCACCCTGAAGAGCTTTGCGGCATCGCTCAGCGCGGTCAGCACCAGTGTGCTGTCATATTCGTAGTGGCCGGACTCGAACAGCGCCACCACCGTAAACTGCCTGACGCGCGGCACGACTCCGGCAGGTGTCGTGGTGCCCTGCGGCGCGATCAATGCAATGCGATCGCCCATATTCACGCCGAGTTGCCAGGCCAGCACCTTGCCCAGGGCAATGCCGAACTCGCCGTCGCGCAGATCGGTCAGCCTGCCCTGCACAAGCTGAGTCCCCAGTTCGGAGACCGTTGGTTCAAGCGCCGGATCGATACCCCGGACCAGAACGCCACGCACCTGATCATCGCGGGTGATCATGGCCTGACCGGCCACATAGGGCGCCGCACCGCGAACCTGCGGATGCGCAGACGCGAGGCCTGCCAGCCCGCGCCAATCGTCCAGAGCGCCCTGGGTCGCAATCAGTTCGATATGCGAGAGCACCGAGAGCATCCGGTCACGCACCTCCTTCTGAAAGCCATTCATGACCGACAGCACGACAATCAGGGCCGCCACACCAAGCGCGATCCCGGCCACCGACAAGGCCGAAATGAACGAGATGAAGGGATTTCCCCGCGAGGCGTGGCGACCACCCCGGGTATAGCGCAGTCCAACGTGGAGTTCGAACGGAAGCGGCATCGGCCCTGGCCGAAAAAAAGAGTGGGCAAGCTTATCATCGGCTCCCCGATCGATTCGCTGAGCAAGGTCATGACCCCGCCCTCTTCATCGCTGCTTGTGCTGGCCGGCGCTTTGCCCGATGCAGGCTGGCTGGCCGAGGGCCTGAGAACGCGGGCGTCCCGAGACCCAGTCTGGATGCGATTTGCCTCGGGAGCACGGCTGATTGACGCATCGATCGAATCGATCGGCTCGCTGCCTGAACCCGGTCACCTGCGCTTTCTGGCCAGACGGCTTGCGCTCGAGAGCCCTGCGGCCTGGCCCGCTGCTGAACTGGCAGAGCAGTTGCAGATGACCCCTGAACGCCTCGTTCAGGCAGACGGACGAGCCCGCCATTCAGTCAGTTCACGGGCCTTGTGGCGTCTGCAGCCAGTCCATTTCCTGCTTGGTCGTGACCATATCCGCCTGCTCGATCCGTCCTCCCTTGAACTCGACGAAGCCGATGCGCTAGCGCTGCTCGAGTCGGTGCAGGGGATGTTTGCGGATGAGGGCATCGCCGTGGGTCTGCATTCCCCGGGCGTCTGGTGGGCGCAGGCCATCAAGCCTGACTCGGCTTTGCAACTGCAAGCCTTCAGCCTCGCAGGGGCGATCGGGCGAAGCATTGAGGCCCGGCTCCCTGCGGGACCACACGCTCGTCGCTGGCGCCGCCTACTGAACGAGTGCCAGATGATCTGGCACTCGCATCCAGTCAATGAAGCGCGCCAATCCATGGGCCACTTGCCGATCAATGGCCTGTGGATTGAAGGGCCGGCGCCGAACCCGCTGCAGACACCTGGCGATCTGCAGCGTCCGCCCGGCAGCAGGCCTGCGCTGCAAGTCGAGACACGCTTGCTTCAGGCACAGAGCACCGGCGATCCGCAAGCTTGGGTCGAGGCCTGGAGCCTGGTCTGCCAGGCGCATCTGGGCGCCAGACCCGATCCCTTCACCCAGATTCTGCTTGCGGGTGACTGCGGCTGGAGGCTGATCGCATCCAACGATGGTCGGGGCTGGATTTCGACACTCGGTGCGCTGATCAGGCGGACCCGGCATCAGCACGAACGATGGCTGCAGCCATTCTGACCAACAACAGACAACCCGACCGGACAATGCGAACCTGACCATGATCCGGAACAAACCCTCAACCCGTCCCAAATATCAGGTTTCGCCATGAACCTTTCGACCGAAGCACCGCGTCGGTTCAGCCTGCGTACGGTTCCGGCCAGAGCGCAGCAGGCCTTGCTCGATGCGGGGCAAACTCCGCTGATGGCAAGGCTGCTGGCGTCGCGCGGTGTCGAGCATGGGCAGGACCTTGACCTTGCCCTCAAGGGACTGCTGCATCCGCAGACACTGGAGTCGAGCGATCGCGCGGCCTGCCTGCTCGCCGATGCGATCAAGCGTGGAGAGCGGATTCTGGTGGTCGGTGACTATGACTGTGACGGTGCGACTGGCGTTGCGACCGGGGTGCTCGGTCTGAGGGCGCTGGGTGCGGTGGTCGACTATCTGGTACCCAACCGGTTCGAGCATGGCTATGGACTCACGCCCGACATTGTCGATCTGGCAGTCTCCCATCCACGGATCGGCAAGCCGCAGATCTTGATCACGGTGGATAACGGCGTGGCGAGCATCGACGGCGTCGCCCGAGCCAAACAGCTCGGCATGCAGGTGGTGGTGACAGACCATCATCTGCCCGGCAACACGCTGCCGCAGGCCGATGTGATCCTGAATCCCAATCTGCACGGCAGCCGCTTTGGAAGCAGGCATCTCGCAGGCGTCGGGGTGATGTTCTATCTGCTGCTCGCACTGCGCGCTGAATTGCGTGCGCGGGGGAGCTTCCCGGACGGATCGGAGCCGTCACTCGCAGGACTCCTCGATCTGGTGGCACTCGGCACCGTTGCAGATGTGGTTCGACTCGATCGCAACAACCGGATCCTGGTGCAGGCAGGACTTGCAAGACTGCGTCGAGGCCAGGCACGGCCGGGGATCCTGGCCCTGATGGCCGTGGCGGGCCGGGAGGCAAGAGCCGCAAGCGCAAGGGATCTTGGTTTTACGCTGGGTCCGCGGATCAATGCTGCAGGCCGACTGGCCGATATCAGCCTGGGAGTGGACTGCCTGCTGGCGGACGACCTCGAACGGGCCCCT
>JBMSOD010000107.1:0-9749 GCA_049422085.1 Burkholderiaceae bacterium | reverse complement strand
GAGCCCCCGTAGAATTCGTCCGATGCGTACCGACGGTCTTTCCACCAATCTGAGCAATCACTTCCTGCTCGCCATGCCGGGCCTGGAAGATGGCCAGTTCGGCGGGGCAGTGGTCTTCATTGCCGAGCACAGCCCCAAGGGAGCCCTGGGGCTGGTGATCAACCGTCCGATGGAGCTCGACCTCAGCCAGCTGTTCGAGCGGATCGAGCTTCGGCTAGAGATCGATCCCCTGGCGCGCAGCCCGGTCTTTTTCGGCGGCCCGGTGCAGACGGATCGCGGCTTCGTGCTGCACCAGCCGGTAGGAGACTGGAACTCCACCGTCACCGTCAGTCCGCAGGTCGGCCTCACCTCCTCGCGCGACGTGCTCGAAGCGGTGGCCCGGGGCGAGGGGCCGGACCGACTGCTGGTGACCCTGGGCTACGCAGGCTGGGGTCCGGGTCAGCTCGAAGACGAGATCGCACGCAACGCCTGGCTCACGGTCGAAGCGGATCCCTCGCTCATTTTCGAGACGCCGGTCCCCCAACGACTGCAACGTGCCTTTGGTCTGCTCGGAATCAACCCGGCCTTTCTGTCTTCAGCAGCCGGGCATGCCTGAGTCGCCCCGGACTTTGCTTGGTCTGGATTTCGGGGTTCGTTGCATTGGTGTTGCACTCGGCAATACCCTGACCCACCGGGCCCATGCACTGACGGTAATCGATACGGTGGTGGTTGCAGAGAGGTTCGCGGCGCTTGAGGCGCTGGTCCGTGAATGGCAGCCGGATGCCCTGGTGGTGGGGCGTCCTCTGAGCGAGGATGGGATCCCCACAGCGACCACGGCACGGGCGGAGCGTTTTGCCAATCAGCTACGCGGACGCTTCGGTCTGCCCGTACTGACGGTCGACGAGCGTTTTTCCAGCCGCGAGGCGCAGGCTATCATCGCGTCCGGGTCGCATCGTCGCTCTGGCGCGCTCACGGCCGAGGATGCCGTCGCTGCTGCCGTCATCCTCCAGCAGGCTCTGGATGCGGATCCGCAGCAATTTGCGGATCTTTTCCGGACGCGTCAGTCCCCGCGCGCATGACCTGGTTGCATGACCCGTTTTCATGACTCGCTCCTCAATGACCCGCTCCTCATTCTGTCCAAGGCCCTGATGTCCAGTTCCAACGCGAACGTCACTCCTTCCGCCCCGCCGGCGACACCGGATGCAGAGGCTGCCTATCAGGCGCTGCAACAGGCTCTCGCCCCCAGGTTCGCAGCATCAGGTGCACTCCCCGTCCTGGTGGGAATCCACTCGGGGGGCGCCTGGGTCGCCGAACGCCTGCATCAGGCCCTCTGTCCGAAGGCCCCCATCGGGTTTCTCTCGAGTGCCTTTCACAGGGACGACTTCTCCAGCCGGGGGCTGAAGGCGGGAGGCCAGCAGGGCAGCACCCGGATCGATTTTCCGGTCGAGGGGGCCGACATTCTGCTGGTCGATGATGTGCTCTACACCGGCCGTACGATCCGCGCCGCTCTGAATGAGCTCTTCGATTACGGCCGGCCCAGGCGGGTTGACCTCGCTGTACTGGTTGACCGGGGTGGACGCGAACTTCCCGTCCATGCCGCCATGGCCGGCTGCCGGCTCGAACTCGATCCATCCCTGACACTGGCTCTGGGCAGAGACGGGGATCGTTTCGTCTTTACGATGGAGCAGGCCTGAGATGAGGCATCCCCAGCTCAATTCCCATGGCGAATTGCGCCATCTGCTGACCATCGATGGCCTGCCCCGGGATGTCATCACCCACATTCTCGATACCGCCGCTTCCTTTCTCGAAGTGAGCGACCGTGCGGTCAAGAAAGTGCCCTTGCTGCGGGGCAAGTCAGTCTTCAACCTGTTCTTCGAGAACAGCACCCGCACGCGCACCACCTTCGAAATCGCTGCGACGCGCCTGTCGGCCGATGTGGTCAATCTTGATGTGCGGACCTCGTCCACCTCCAAGGGCGAATCGTTGCTCGACACCATTGACAACCTGGCGGCTATGAATGCCGACATGTTCGTGGTGCGACATGCCCAGAGCGGCGCGCCCTTCATGATCGCGCAGCATGTGGGGCCCGGTCTGCATGTGATCAATGCGGGTGACGGTCGTCATGCCCATCCCACCCAGGGCCTGCTCGACATGTACACCATCCGCCACTTCAAGAAGGACCTCACCTCGCTGCGGGTGGCCGTGGTGGGCGACATTCTTCATTCTCGGGTGGCCCGCAGTGACATCCAGGCGCTCACCACGCTGGGTGTCCCGGAGGTACGGGCGATCGGACCGCTCACCTTGCTGCCCCCGGGCCTGAAGGAAATGGGAGTGCAGACTTACACCGACATGCGCGAAGGCCTGCGCGGGGTGGATGTGATCATCATGCTGCGACTTCAGAACGAACGCATGCGCGGGGCCCTGCTGCCTTCGGCGCAGGAGTATTTCAAGCACTACGGTCTGACCGAAGACAAGCTGGCTCTGGCGGCTCCGGATGCGATCGTGATGCATCCCGGTCCCATGAACAGGGGCGTGGAGATTGATTCGGCGGTGGCCGATGGCAAGCAGTCGGTGATCCTCTCGCAGGTCACCTTCGGCATTGCGGTCCGCATGGCCGTGATGAGCATTCTGGCGGGGACGCGATGAAGATCACCCTTGCAGGCGCGCGCATCATCGATCCCGCCAGCGGACTGGATCGAGCTGACAACCTTCATCTGGCCGACGGTCGCATCCTGGCAATCGGCAACACACCCGAGGGCTTCACCGCTGACCGATGCATCGAGGCGGCCGGGCTGATCGCCTGCCCGGGCCTCATCGATCTGTCCGCCCGCTTGCGCGAGCCGGGCTATGAGTACAAGGCCACGCTGGAGTCGGAAATGCAGGCTGCCCTTGCGGGCGGAGTGACCAGCCTGCTCTGCCCACCCGATACCGATCCGGTGCTGGATGAACCCGGACTGGTCGAGATGCTCAAGCATCGCGCACGCAGCCTGGATCAGGCGCACCTTTATCCACTGGGTGCGCTCACCATCGGCCTGAATGGCGAGGTCCTGACCGAGATGGCCGAGCTTGCCGAGGCCGGATGCGTGGGTTTTTCTCAGGCCAATGTGGCGGTGATGGATACCCAGGTGCTCGCGCGTGCCATGCAATACGCCCGCAGCTTTGGCTACACAGTCTGGATCCAGCCACAGGACCCGCACCTGTCCCGCGGTGGGGTGGCGCATAGCGGCCCGGTGTCAGGGCGGCTGGGCCTGTCGGGGGTTCCGGTGATTGCCGAGACCGTGGCGCTGCACACCTTGTTCGAACTCGTGCGCAACCATGGCTGCCGGGTCCATCTGTGCCGCATCTCCTCGGCCCGCGGGGTGGAGCTGCTTCGCGAGGCCCGCAAGGAAGGCCTTCCCGTGACCGCCGATGTGGCGGTACATCACCTGCACCTGACCGATGTCGACATCGGTTTTTTCGATGCCAACTGCCGGGTGATCCCGCCGTTTCGCTCGCAGCGTGACCGCGATGCCCTGTGCGCTGCCCTGGCCGATGGCACGATCGATGCGGTCTGCTCGGATCACACGCCGGTTGATGACGATGCCAAGCTGCTTCCGTTCGGCGAGGCCGAACCGGGCGTGACCGGGCTCGAGCTGCTGCTCCCGCTCACGCTGGCCTGGGCAGAACGCCAGCGTGTACCGCTGGTGCAGGCGCTGGCCAGAGTCACGGGCGACGCAGCCCGCATCGCTGGCTGCGAGGGCGGCAGCATCGCGCCGGGACAGCCTGCAGATGTATGCGTTTTCGATCCGAAGCAGGCCTGGGTGGTCAGTCCGGCCAGCCTGCGCAGCCAGGGTCATCACACCCCGTTCATCCAGCGAGAGGTGCTCGGACGGGTCCGTTACACCCTTGTGGGCGGGCGGGTGGTGCATGAATGAGGCGTCTGTGGCGCATCCCCGGGGCGATCGTGCTGCTGCTGGGTGGACTGGCAACGGTTCTCTGTGTCTTTCCATGGATCGGTGTTCCCCGGCGTGAGTCGCTGATCGCGCTGTGGTCCCGGGCCCTGCTGGCGTCGTGCGGGGTTCGTGTCCGGGAGATCGTGGCCACCGGGGCGCAGGCGCTGTCTGCCACGAGGGGGCGACAGGGCGAGGGGCAAGGACGTCTGCTGCTGCCCAACCACATCTCCTGGCTCGATATTTTCGTGATCGACTCGATCGCTCCGGCGTCCTTTGTAGCGAAGGCGGAAATTGCACGCTGGCCTCTCGTTGGCACGCTGGTTGCGCGTGCTGGTACGGTGTTTGTCGAGCGCGGTCGTCGCCATGCGGTACATGCCGTCATCCGGGCACTCGCAGAGCGGCTATCGCAGGGCTACCGCGCCGCCGTGTTCCCTGAGGGCACCACCAGCGAGGGTGATCGTCTGCTGGTCTTCCATGGAAACCTGATTCAGTCGGCCCTCAATGCCGGAGTGCCAGTGGTACCGATCGGTCTGCGCTATGTCGATCCGGACGGCGAGCGCAGCCATGCAGTCCTCTATGTCGGAGACACCACCTTCTTAGCCTCGTTCTGGCGCATTACCGGCCATCCGAGGCTGGAGTGCGAGGTGCATGTGCTGGCGTCTATCGAATCGCAGGACATGACACGGCAGGCGGCTGCAATGACGGTCCGCGAACGTCTAGGCTCGCATCTGGGTCTGCCCTTCGATGACACGGCACGTCGCTGGAGTCCTCAAGACCCGCAGACTCCCGAAGTCCCGGAGCGCTCGCTCTGAACTGCACACTCTGTACCATTCGGGCTTTGCCCGCGATGCCTTGCCGGGCTCTGCCCGCATTTTTGCTGATCGGCACGACGACATGACTGGACTCACCCCCCGAATCCTTCACGCAGACCGCCTGGGCGGCTCCGAGCACGATGCCGTGCACAAGCCGCTGCATGTGGCGGCCACCTACGCCTATCCCGATGCGCGCAGCCTGGCTGCGGTCTTTCAGGGTCGCCAGTCGGGCTATGTGTACTCGCGCCAGGGCAATCCCACCGGCGCAGCGCTTGAGGCCAAGGTCACCCTGATGGAAGAGGGCCGTGGCACCGTGGTTTTCACCACCGGCATGTCCGCCATCTCGTCCATGATGATTGCCCTGCTCAAGCGAGGCGATCATGTGGTGAGCAGTCAGTTCCTGTTCGGCAACACCAGTTCGCTTTTTCATACCCTGATCGGCATCGGCGTGGATCTGTCCTTTGTCGATGTCACCGACCTGAATGCCGTGCGTGCGGCCCTGCGTGCCGAGACCCGGATGGTCTTTGCGGAGACCATCGCCAACCCCCGCACCCAGGTCGCCGACCTGGCAGGCATCGGGGCCTTGTGTGCCGAGCGTGGTCTGCTTTTCATCATGGATAGCACGCTCACCACGCCCGAACTGATCCGGGGCCGCGATGTTCAGGCCAGCCTGGTGGTGCATGCCCTGACCAAGGCCATCGGGGGTCATGGCAATGCGCTGGGAGGGTCGGTGACCGACACCGGTCTGTATGACTGGACCCGCTATCCCAACATTGCCGAGGCGTACCGCAGCCTTGATCCCAAGGTCTGGGGTCTGCAGCAGATCCGCAAGAAAGGTCTGCGCGACCTGGGTGCGACCCTGCGCGCTGAAGATGCGCACCGCATCGCCGTGGGTGCCGAAACCCTGTCACTGCGCATCGAGCGGACCTGCTCGAATGCACTGGCGCTGGCGCACTGGCTCGAGCAGCAGCCCCAGATCGATCGGGTGCATTACCCCGGCCTGCCCAGCCATCCGCAGCATGATCGCGCTCGCGCGCTATTCGGTGGGCGCTACGGCAGCCTGCTGTCCTTCGAACTGCGCGCCGAGATCGACTGCTTTGCCTTTCTGGATGCGCTCAAGCTGGTCATTCTCTCCAGCCATCTGTCCGACAATCGCACCCTCGCCATTCCGGTGGCCCACACCATCTTTTACGAAATGGGCGCCGAGCGTCGTGCGCAGATGGGCATTGCCGAGGGGCTGATCAGGCTGTCGGTCGGCATCGAGGATCTCGAGGATCTGCGCGCTGACCTGGGGCAGGCCCTCGCTGCCTGCTGACACCTGTCAGCTTTTCTGAGCCCGCTCTGAAAAGTGCGCGGGATCACGTTCGCGCGGACACTTCACCTGGAACACCGCGCGGTCTTCAAGCCTCAAAGCGGTCAGGTGCCCCCCCCAGACGCAACCGGTATCCAGAGCCATCAGATCAGGGCGTAGCACCAGGCCGAGCGTGGACCAATGTCCAAACACGATGGGAATGCCTTCGGTGCGTCTGCCGGGCATGTCGAACCAGGGTCGGTAGCCCGCAGGGGCTGCATCCGCGCCCTCCTTGATCGAGAAGTCCATCGCTCCATCCGGGGTCAGAAAGCGCAGGCGTGTGAAGGCATTCACGATCAGGCGAAGGCGATCGTCGCCAGCGAGGCTGTTGTCCCAGCGGTCGGGGTGGTTCCCGTACATCACCGTCAGAAAGTCACCCCAGTCCGGGCCGCGCAGCACGCGTTGTACTTCCTCGGCCAGTGCCAGACAGGTTGTCAGATCCCATTCGGGCAGCACGCCTGCATGGACCATCAGGTGTCCGTGTTCGTGTTGGACCAGTGGCCGATGACGCAGCCAGGTCAGCAGGCTGTCCCGATCAGGGTGTCGCAGGATGGGGTCCAGCGTGTCATGACGATGCGGCTTGCGTGCTCCGACTGCCGTTGCCAGAAGATGCAGGTCGTGGTTGCCGAGCACGGCCACCGCGCGATCGCCCAGGCTCTTGATGCGTTGCAGGGCCTGAAGCGAATGCGGCCCCCGGTTGACCAGGTCTCCGCAGAACCACAGGCGCTCATCCTTTTGGGGGGTCGCCTTGCGAAGCAGGTCCCCCAACCGGCTGTTGCAGCCCTGGAGGTCACCGATGACCAGGGTCATGTCCGAACTCTGCCTGAAGATAGAATCGGGCGCAGTGTCTCAGAAAACAATGGCCTGTCCTCCTTTTCGGAAACTTCTTCATGGCGCTGTCCCCCTCGATCTTCAAGGCTTATGACATCCGCGGCATCGTCGATGGCGATCCGGGCAAGGTCACGCTGACCGACGAGGCAGCGCGCCAGATTGGCGCAGCGCTCGGTCTGAGCGCGCGCGAGGCAGGCATTCCCGCCATTGTGGTGGGTCGTGACGGACGGCTGTCGGGCCCCAGACTGGTGGGTGCGCTGAGTGCAGGCATCCGCAGTGCGGGCACCGGCGTGATCGACATCGGCATGGTGCCTACCCCGGTGGTGTACTACGCCACTGTGCTGACCGGAACGGGTTCGGGTGTCGCTGTCACGGGCAGCCACAATCCGCCCGAATACAACGGTCTGAAGATGATGCTGGGTGGTCGAACGCTCTACGGCGACGAGATCCAGGGGCTTTACCGCAGCATTGTGGCGTCGGGCTTCCAGGACACCCTGCTCAAGGACCCTGATGCGGCGGGCGTCCCGCCGGTACAGTCGCGACAGGTGGCCAACGATTATCTCGAGCGGATCCTGGGCGATGTGAAGCTCGCCCGCCCCATGAAGGTGGCGATCGACTGCGGCAATGGTGTTGCAGGCAGTCTGGCACCCGAGTTGCTGCGGCGTCTGGGCTGCGAGGTGACCGGACTCTTCACCGAGGTCGATGGGCACTTTCCCAACCACCATCCCGATCCTGCCCACCCCGAAAATCTCCAGGACCTCATGCGCTGTCTGCGCGAAACCGACTGCGAGGTCGGACTGGCCTTTGATGGCGACGGTGATCGTCTGGGCGTGGTCACCCGTTCCGGCGCCATCATCTGGCCGGACCGACAACTGATGCTCTACGCTGCCGATGTACTGGCCTCGCGACCGGGCGCCACCATCCTCTACGACGTCAAATGCACCCGCAACCTGGCGCCCTGGATCCGGCGCCATGGCGGAGAGCCCCAGATGTGGCGCACCGGTCATTCGCTGATCAAGGCCCGTCTGAAGGAGACCGGTGCTGCACTGGCCGGCGAGATGAGCGGCCATGTCTTCTTCAATGACCGCTGGTACGGCTTCGATGACGGGCTGTACACCGCAGCCCGACTGCTCGAGATCCTGTCTCGCAGCGCTGACCCTGGAGCCGTCCTGGAGGCGCTGCCCGACGCGGAAGCGACTCCGGAGCTGCATATCGCCACTGCAGAGGGCGAGAACTTCAGGCTGATCGACCGGCTGCAGCGCGAGGCGCAGTTCGAGGGCGCACAGGAGGTGATCACCATTGATGGTGTTCGGGTGGAATACGCCGACGGGTTTGGTCTGGCCCGGGCCTCGAACACCACGCCGGTGGTTGTCACCCGCTTCGAGGCCGACAATCCGCAGGCGCTGGCCCGCATTCAGGCCGCCTTCCATTCCGCCATCGTCGCAATTGCGCCGAATCTCAAGGTGCCGTTCTGACGCAGGCCCTCTATACCCTGGCCTGGCGGCTGGCACTGCCGCTGGCCCTGGGCTATCTGCTCTGGCGCGCGCGGCGCCAGCCGCAGTATCTGCGCCACCTTCGAGAGCCGCTGGGCTGGACGCAGTCGCCGCGTCCGTTGGGCGCGCCCCTGATCTGGATCCATGCGGTCTCGGTCGGTGAAAGCCGGGCCGCATACTCGCTGATCCGCGCGCTCGCAAAGGCGCATCCGCAGGCACATTTTCTGATCACCTGCATGACGCCGACCGGGCGTGAGACCGTCACCGAGCTCTACGGGCCGGTGCTGGGAGATCGCTTGCATCAGGCCTGGTTGCCCTGGGATCTGCCCGGCGCTCAGACGCGCTTCCTGAGGCACTGGCGGCCTGACTTCGGCCTGTTGATGGAGACCGAACTCTGGCCCAACCTGATGGCGGCAGCACAGAAGATCGGTGTACCGGTCGCACTGATCAATGCCCGGTTGTCAGAGCGCTCGCTTCGACGGGGGCTGCGCTACCGCTCGCTGATGGCTGCGGCCGCGCAGCGCCTCACCTGCGTGCTCGCGCAGACTCAGGCCGATGCGCAAAGGATGGGCCAACTCGGTCGCGGCGCAGATGCGGTGACAGGCAACCTCAAATTCGACAATGAACCCTCGGCCGAACGCATGGCACTGGGTCGTCGCTGGCGCGAGCATGTCGGACGACGGGTGATCCTGCTGGCAAGCAGCCGGGAAGGCGAGGAGGCTTTGATCCTCCGGCAATGGCCACGATCACAGGGGTCCCCCCTGCTGGTGATCGTGCCGCGACATCCCCAGCGTTTCGATGAGATCGCGCGCCTGATCCAGCAGGACGGGCGTGTGATGGCAAGACGCACGGCCCTGGATGAGGTTCATGCCGACTTTGGGGTGATCGATGTGCTGCTTGGTGATTCCATGGGCGAAATGGATGCCTGGTATGCGCTGGCCGATGTGGTGCTGATGGGCGGCTCGCTTGAGCCCCATGGTTCGCAGAATCTGATCGAACCCTGTGCGGTGGGCTGTCCGGTGCTGCTTGGACCCCATACCTGGAATTTTGCCGAGGCTGCGCAAAGCGCCATCGCCGCAGGAGCAGCACGGTCGGTGACGGCAGTGGCTGCTGTGGAAGAAGCCCTGTCCCTGATCAACGACCCTGCGCGATGTCAGGCCATGCAGCAGGCGGCACGCACCTTCGCGAGTGCACACCGCGGCGCAACTGAACGTACCCTGGCTGGGCTGCGGTCGATCATGCCGTCCTTGCGCTGACCCGGCCTGCACATCGAGAGCAGCCGCGCCCTCGATCGACGGCACCCGCGATCGACAGCGCCTTCATGACATTGTGACTGCTGCTTGTCAGCGGG
>JBMSOD010000106.1:0-9913 GCA_049422085.1 Burkholderiaceae bacterium | reverse complement strand
GCGCTCGCGCTTGCCCTTCTGTGCTTCATGACCGCAGGCCAGATGCCGATTGGCGAGTCGATGGCGATCCGGCAGGTACAGGGCGATCCAGGCGGCTATGGCCGCATCAGGATCTGGGGCTCCAGCGGTTACATCCTTACGGTTCTGGGTGGCGGCGCCATTCTGGATGCGCTTGGTCTGGATGCCTGGCCCTGGGTCATGGCTGCTTCGCTGGTCGGCCTGCTGGGTGTGACCCTGATGATGCGCGACACGCCGACCACGCCGATTGGCGTCGCCAACCCTGCGACGGGCAAGCTGCCCGATCAGGCTGCAGATCAGGTGCCGGATCAGCTGCAGGATCAGGTGCCGGATCAGACTCGGGAGGGTGAGCAGAACACCCCGCAGAGAAGCGACGAGAGCCTGTCGACAGCCCTGCAGAGAGCGCCTGTGGTGTCGATGGCTGCACGACTGAGCGAGCCTGCGGTGATGGCCTTTCTGGCATCGGTGTTCTGCATGATCTTTGCGCACGGCGCCTTGTACGGGTTCTGGTCCATCTATCTCGAAAGGCATGGTTACACCCGCTTCGAGATCGGCATGATCTGGGCTCTCGGGGTCGTCGCAGAGATTCTTCTGTTTGCGCTTCAGCGAAGGCTGTTCCAGCAGTTTCCGGCGGTGTCACTGCTGCTCTTCAGCTTCTGGATCGCCGCACTGCGGTTTGCCCTCATCGCGCTGACCGACGCTCAAGCCTGGGTCGTGGTGACCACCTCCCTGATGCATGCGGTGACCTTTGGCGTGCACCACAGCGCCTCCATGGCCCTGTTGCATCGTCTGTTTCCAGCGTCGCAGCAGGGTAGGGCGCAGGCTGCCTTCATCGTGGTGGGCTACGGGCTTGGGGCGGGATTGGGCGGCATCGTGGCCGGCATGCTCTGGGAATCATGGTCGCCTGCTGCGACCTGGTGGGGCGCCAGTCTTGCATCCGTTCTCGGGGTTCTGGCCTTGCGGATGCATACACGGCGTACCGCCTCGACCGGCGATACCATCCATGGTTGATTCCTCCCCGCCTGCCTCCGTGCCCGTCCACCAACCCATGGCCTGCTCTCCGTCGATGCCCTGCCTGTCCTCACTGATCCGCTGATGAGCAAGGCGATCCCGCGCCCCTTGCGACGCCCGATGGCCTTGGGCCTGATCGGCCTGGTGGGTCTGGCCGCCTGTGCGCCAACCGCCGGTCCGCGTCTGATCCCGCTGAAGCCAGCGAATCCGCCAGACAGGCCGGCTCTGTCGCTCAGGCGGGCGGAGCGTGCAGCCCGGCTCGAGGAGATCAGACAGGGCCTGCTCGTCAGGGCCCGGGCGCAGGGCCGATGGATGACGGACTCCCCGCTGGGGGAACGGATCCTCAGACTGTCCGCGCCTCTGCTTGAGGCTGCCCGTGAGGTCCGCCCCGAGCGCGCTGACTCCGCAGGGCCGATCGATGTGATCCTGATGGACACCAACGGCGTGGCCGATGTTCTGCCAATGGCACCTGCCGGAGTGATCCTGGTGCTGCCTGTGCAGGCGAGTGCTCCCGATCTGGGTGATCCGCTGCTCAGTGCGCTGTTGGCCCACGGCATCGCCCATGGACTTCGCGACCATGCCCTGGAGACCGAATGGCTCGATGCTGCGGGGCCCCGGTTTACGCCGATTCAGGAACGGGAAGCCGACCGCGATACCTGTGAACTGCTCGCACGGGCCGGCCTCGATCCAATGCTGGCCTGGGATCTGCGTGCGCGACTCGCCCAGGGGAGCCGGCCGACGCCGCCCACCGACTGGGGCCGCAGGCATCCCGATCCTCCGGGAGCGCGTCAGTCAATCGAGGCGTTCGCGGCCCGAGTAAAGCCCTTGCGCGCCAATACCCCTGCGGTGCGCTAAAATCATGCGTTTCATCCTGGATCTTTCATGCAAGCCCGCACCCTTTACGACAAGCTCTGGGACGCCCATGTCGTTCACCAGGAAGAAGACGGCACCTGCCTGATCTACATCGACCGGCATCTGGTCCACGAAGTCACCAGCCCTCAGGCCTTCGAAGGCCTGAAGATCGCTGGTCGCAAACCCTGGCGGATTTCGGCCAATCTGGCGGTGGTGGACCATAACGTTCCGACCACAGCGCGCGCGGCCGGCATCGAGGATCCCATCGCCCGTCTTCAGGTCGAGACCCTGGATGCCAATGCCCGCGAGCATGGCCTGACCTATTTCGACATCAATGATCGCCGTCAGGGCATCGTGCATGTGATCGGGCCCGAACAGGGCGCCACGCTGCCTGGCATGACTGTGGTCTGCGGCGACTCACACACCTCCACCCATGGTGCCTTTGCCTGCCTGGCCTGGGGCATTGGCACTTCCGAGGTCGAACTCGCCCTGGCCGCGCAGTGCCTGACCGCCAAAAAGGCCCGCAACATGCGGGTGCTGGTCGAGGGTCAGTTGCCGCGCGGCGTGACTGCCAAGGATGTCGTGCTTGCGGTCATTGGCCGGATCGGTACGGCAGGCGGCACGGGCTTTGCCATCGAGTTTGCCGGCTCGGCCATCCGGGCCATGAGCATGGAAGGCCGCATGACGATCTGCAACATGGCCATCGAGGCAGGTGCACGGTCGGGCATGGTCGCGGTCGATGACATCACCCTGAACTACCTCAAGGGCCGGCCGATGTCGCCCACGGGCGCCGACTGGGATAAGGCGGTCGGCTACTGGCGTACCCTGCGTACCGATGAGGGCGCCCATTTCGATGCTGAAATTCGCATCGATGCCGCCCAACTTGCCCCTCATGTGACCTGGGGCACCTCTCCCGAAATGGTGGCCTCGATCGAGGACCGCGTACCCGATCCCGACAAGGAAAAGGACAGCGTGCGCCGCGAAGGCATGGAGCGGGCCTTGGCCTACATGGGCCTCACCCCCAACACGCCTCTGTCGCAGGTCCGCATCGACAAGGTCTTCATCGGCTCATGCACCAACTCCCGTATCGAGGATCTGCGCGCCGCTGCAGCGGTGGTGCGTGGCAGGCGCAAGGCCGACAACGTACGGCTCGCGATGGTTGTTCCGGGCTCAGGTCTGGTCAAGGCGCAGGCCGAGGCAGAGGGTCTGGACAAGATCTTCGTCGCGGCGGGCTTCGAGTGGCGCGAGCCAGGCTGTTCCATGTGCCTGGCCATGAATGCCGATCGACTCGAACCCGGCGAGCGTTGCGCCTCCACCAGCAACCGCAATTTCGAAGGCCGGCAGGGCGCCGGTGGGCGGACCCATCTGGTCAGCCCCGCCATGGCGGCGGCGGCCGGGGTCTTCGGGCATTTTGTCGACATCCGTCGGCTCTGAGGATTGCCTTCATGCAGAAATTCGACATCCTGCGTGGTCTCGTGGCGCCCCTTGATCGCGCCAATGTGGACACCGACGCCATCATCCCCAAGCAGTTCCTGAAGTCCATCAAGCGGACCGGCTTCGGCCCGAATCTGTTCGATGAGTGGCGCTATCTCGATGTGGGCGAGCCCGGCATGGACAACAGCCGCCGTCCTCTGAATCCGGATTTTTCGCTGAACCAGCCCAGGTTCCGGGGCGCGTCCATCCTGATCGCGCGCAAGAACTTCGGCTGTGGCTCATCGCGCGAACATGCGCCCTGGGCCCTCGAGGATTACGGTTTCAGGGCGATCATCGCGCCGAGCTTCGCGGACATCTTCTTCAACAACTGTTACAAGAACGGTGTGTTGCCCGTGCGTCTGGCCGAGGCCGAGGTCGATCGCCTGTTCCACGAGGTCGCGGCTTTTCCGGGCTATGAGCTGATCATTGATCTGCCCGCCCAGTGTGTGCGATCGACCAATGGCGATCTGAATTTCAGCTTCGAGATCGACCCGTTCCGCAAGGACTGTCTCCTCAATGGCTGGGATGACATCGGTCTGGTGCTTCGCCATGCCGACCGAATCCGAGAGTTCGAAACCCGTCGCATGGTGGAGCAGCCCTGGCTTGGCAAGACACTGAGCGCCTGATCGCCTGATCGGCGTCGCGACCGACGACTGAACAGCGCCTGCGGAATCCAGACGCCCCGCACAGCCCACACTTTCGCAGCGCCTGAAGGGGCGCATCCAAGGAATGTCATGAAGATCGCAGTTCTGCCCGGTGACGGTATCGGGCCCGAGATCACCGCCCAGGCGGTGCGTGTGTTGCAGGCGCTGAACCTCGGCCTGGAGCTGACCTCGGCGCCTGTGGGTGGTGCGGGCTACGACGCAGCAGGAGATCCCCTGCCTGCGCAGACCCTGGCCGTCTGCGAGGCGTCACGCGCCATCCTGTTCGGATCAGTGGGCGGACCGAAGTACGACACGCTGCCCCGGGCCTCCCGCCCCGAGCAGGGCCTGCTGCGCTTGCGCAAGCATTTCGATCTGTACGCCAACCTGCGCCCGGCCCTGGTCTACCCTGAGCTTGCGCATGCGTCGTCGCTCAAGCCCGAACTGGTGGCGAACCTTGATCTGCTCATCATCCGGGAACTGACCAGCGACATCTATTTCGGTCAGCCCAGGGGCGTTCGCACGACCGAGACCGGAGAGCGCGAGGGCTTTGACACCATGCGCTACACCGAGTCTGAGATCCGCCGCATTGCGATCACGGCCTTTGAAACCGCCCGCAAGCGCTCGCGCAAGGTCTGCTCGGTCGATAAGGCCAATGTGCTCGAGACCACGCAGTTCTGGCGTGACGTGGTGACCGAAGTGCACAAGGGCTATCCCGACATCGAGCTTTCCCATATGTATGTCGACAACGCGGCCATGCAGCTGGTGCGCAATCCACGTCAGTTCGATGTCATGGTGACCGGCAACATGTTTGGCGACATCCTGTCCGATGAGGCCTCCATGCTGACCGGATCGATCGGGATGCTGCCCTCGGCCTCGCTCAATGCACAGGGCTACGGTCTGTACGAACCCATCCACGGTTCGGCCCCCGATATCGCCGGCAAGGGCGTGGCCAACCCGCTTGCCACCATCCTGTCGGCAGCGATGCTGCTGCGTCACTCCCTGGGGCTCGAGGATCCGGCTCGCCGCATCGAGACCGCCGTACGCAAGGTGCTTGCGCAGGGCTATCGAACTGCAGACATTCAGGAACCTGGCTGCAAGCTGGTGGGCACGGCCGCAATGGGTGATGCCGTGCTTGCGGCCCTCTGATTCTTTTTCTGACGATACGCGCGATGAACAAACTCAAGGTCGGCCTGGTGGGCTGGCGGGGCATGGTGGGCTCGGTGCTGATGCAACGCATGCAGCAGGAAAACGACTTCGCCCTGATCGAGCCGGTGTTTTTCAGCACATCGAACGCGGGTGGCGAGGCCCCGATGGGGGCAGGGCGTCTGCTCGATGCCGACGATCTCGGCATGCTTGGCAAGATGGATGTGGTGCTCACCTGCCAGGGCAGCGATTACACCAAGGCCGTGTACGGCCCATTGCGGGCCAGCGGCTGGAAAGGCTACTGGATCGACGCCGCCAAGACCCTGCGCATGCAGGAAGATGCGGTCATCGTGCTCGACCCGGTCAACCGGCCGGTCATCGACGCCGCCCTGCAACGCGGCGTGAAGGATTACATCGGCGGCAACTGCACGGTCAGCCTGATGCTGATGGCCATGGCGGGCTTGTTCCGTCACGATCTGATCGAGTGGGTCTCGGCCATGACCTATCAGGCGGCCAGCGGAGCCGGTGCGCAGAACATGCGCGAGCTGCTCGAGCAGATGGGCGCCCTGCACGCGGCGGCGGCATCCGATCTGGCCGATCCTGCATCGGCCATTCTCGAGATCGATCGCAAGGTGACCGAGGCCATGCGCTCGAGCGCCTTGCCCACCACCCATTTTCGTGGTGTCCCGCTGGCTGGCAGCCTGATTCCCTGGATCGATGTCCCGGTCGAGCACGGCCAGAGCATGGAAGAGTGGAAGGGCGGCGCCGAGTGCAACAAGATTCTGGGTCGACCGGCATTTCGCAGCCCGGGCAGTATCCCGATCGATGGCCTTTGTGTCAGGATCGGTGCCATGCGTTGCCATAGTCAGGGTCTGACCATCAAGTTGCGTCGTGATGTTCCGCTTGACGAGGTCAACTCGATGCTCGCGGCCGGCAACGACTGGGTCGACTTCGTTCCCAACGAGCGCGAGGCGACCGAGCGTCGGCTGTCTCCGGCCGCTGTGACGGGCACCCTCACGATTCCTGTGGGCCGCGTGCATACCCTTGCGATGGGCCCGCAGTATCTGGGCGCCTTTACGGTGGGCGATCAGTTGCTCTGGGGGGCAGCAGAACCCTTGAGGCGCATGTTGCGCATCCTGCTCGAACGCTGATCACTGGTGCGTACGCAACTGCACAGACCTCTTCAGGTTGCCGCTCTAAGTATTTGATGAAAAAATCGAATTCATCTGCTCAACCGGGGAATATTGCCGTGCGACGCCGTCCAACGACCTCACGCTCCACCCTCGCTGCGGCTGTACTGGCAGCCTTCGCAGCCCTGTCGGTTCCCGTGAGTGCACCCTCTGCGGCGGGTCTCGGCCGACTGACCGTGCAGTCGGCGCTGGGTCAGCCCCTGCGGGCCGAAGTCGAGGTCACCTCGCTCAGCAGTCAGGAGCTCCAGAGTCTGGCTGCCCGTCTGGCCTCTCCCGAAGCCTTTCAGCAGGCCGGGTTGCAATACAGCCCTGCGCTGTCTGGCCTGCGCCTGAATGTTCAGCCCCGTGGCGGGCGGACCTTCATCGCGATTACCTCCAATCAGGCCATCAACGAACCCTTTGTCGATCTGCTGATCGAGTTGAGCTGGGCGGGCGGCAAGCTGCTGCGCGAATACACCTTTCTGCTGGATCCTCCCGGATCGCCCGCCGCCGCTCAGGCGAGCCCGGCCATGCAGCCCGCGCCGGTGCAAAGCACGGCCTCGCCGTCTGCGCCCCCTTCTGCCCCCCCTTCTGCGTCTGCAGGATCAGCCTCTGCAGCGGCGCCCGCATCGGCACGAACCCAAAGCAGCACCCCGGGAGCAGGGCGATCCGGCACAGGCACGAGCAACGTCCAGGAAGCCCGTCCCGCCGCATCCGGCGAAACGGTCAATGTGCGCCGCGGCGACACCCTGAGTGCGATCGCAGGCCGGGTCAAACCCGCGGAGGTCAATCTTGACCAGGCGATGATGGCCATCTATCGGGCCAATCCCTCGGCCTTTGCCGGCAATATCAACCTTCTGCGTTCGGGCGCATCCCTTGCGATTCCCGATGCGTCGGGCATGGCCGCACTGGCACCCGACGAGGCCCGGAATCAGGTCCGACTGCAATCCGCAGATTTTGGGCGCTATCGCAAGCAGCTTGCCGGCGCGGCGCCCGCCGTCGCAGCCGCAGGAAGCGGCGCTTCAGCGAGTGGCAATGTGGTCGGACGGGTACAAGACGGCGCCGGCCCCTCGCAGGGTGCAGACCGCCTGAGACTGTCGCGCTCTGATGTTGCCCAGGCGCCTGGCGCAGGGCAGGCCGGAGCGGTCGGACGATCCGGGTCGCAGGCCACGGCGGCCGAGCAGGCTGTGGCTCGCGATGCCGCTCTGCGCGAGTCGCAGTCTCGCATCGAAGCGCTCGAAAAGAACGTCGACGACCTCAAGAAATTGCTTGATCTGCGCAACAGGGCCATGTCGGACCTGCAGACGCAGCTGGACGAGGCGAGGGCGGCTGCGAAGTCGGCTGCAGGCGCGGTGGTGCCCCCCGCGGGTGCGTCCGCCCAAGGAACTGCCGCAACTCCCGCAGCTCCAGCAGCTCCAGCAGCTCCAGCAGCTCCAGCAGCTCCCGTAGCGCCGGCAGCGGTGCCGGCGGCGGCTGCGCCCAGTCCGGCAAACCCCGATGCCGCTGCCCCGGCAGTCAGCAGCCCTGCCGTGCCTGCCGCTTCAGCCGCAGCGCCCAGTGATGCCGAGCCAAAGACCGAAGCCGCTGCTGCAGCTCAGGCATCAGCCGCTCCCCCTGCGTCCAAGCCGCCTGCAGCCGCGCCTGCCCCCGCGCCCGCGCAGCCTGATTTCTTCGATGAACTGCTCGACAATCCCCTGCTGCTTCCTGCGCTGGGCGGGGTTGCCGCGCTGGGCGGGGGCTATGCCCTGTACGCGCTCCGACGCCGGCGCCGTGTCGAGCGTTTCGAGGACAGCCTGATTGCTGCGGACGCGCTTGCGCCGAACTCGCTGTTTGGCAGCACAGGGGGCCAGAGCGTTGATACCCGACAGGTTGATCTGCCTCCCGAAGGACCCGCCACGCAGATCCAGTCGACCGAAGTCGATCCGATCGAGGAGGCCAATGTCTATGTGGCCTATGGCCGGGAAGCCCAGGCCGAGGACATTCTGCGTGAGGGGATGAAGCGCAATCCGGAGAGGCATGCCATCCGCCTTCGATTGCTCGAGCTCTACGCCGCCCGCTCGGACCGGCCCGCTTTCGAGGCGCTTGCGCGTGAACTGCAGGCCATGACTGCGGGCGAAGGGAGCGACTGGGACCGGGCTGCTACGCTTGGACGCACTCTGGACCCCGACAATGCGCTGTATGCGGCGGCTGATTCGGTTCTTGGCAATTCGGCTCGCGCGGTGCCCGTCCCCGACCTCGATTTCAGGCTCGACGCGCAGCCCGACACCCTGGCACCGGCGCAGGACTCCAATCTGGCGTCGGAGCGAAACGACACGGCGGCTCTGGAGGTGCCTTCGCTCGATCTCTCGTTTGATCTTCCTTCAGCCTCTGGCGTTTCCGGGCAGAGCGAATCACTTCGCTCCGAAGGGCCCGCCCAGCCTGCAGAGGATCTGAGAGCCCGGATCCCTGATCTGCCCGATGCCCTCGATCTCGATCTTGATCTGGCTGCGCTGGAGGAGATTTCCAGGATCGGGACGCCCGCAAAGGCGGCCGAGCCCCCACCTGCCCTGACCGATCTGGGTCTGGAGCTCGATCTCGACTCTGACAAGGGTGAATCGCTCGGCGTGCCAGGTGGGGCGGCGACGACGGATTCTCCGAGGTGGCAGGAGATGGCGACCAAGCTCGATCTGGCCTCGGCCTATGAGGAGATCGGAGACAAGGAAGGCGCGCGCGAGCTGCTCCAGGAAGTGATTGCCGGGGGTGATGCGCAACAGCAGTCCAAGGCGAGAGACATGCTGGCCAAGCTGGCCTGATGAACGTCTCTGCTCGACATCACAGGCTGTTCTTGCCTTGAGGATCGCGCTTGGTCTGAGCTACGACGGCAGTGGGGCCCCTGGTTGGCAGACACAGCCAGGAGGCCAGGCCCTGCAGGATCTCCTCGAGGCCTCCCTTGCTCAACTTGCCGGTCATGCGGTCTCGACCGTATGCGCTGGCCGGACCGACGCGGGAGTCCATGCGCTTGCGCAGGTGGTGCATTTCGACAGCGATGCAACGCGTCCGGTCAGTGCCTGGGTCAGGGGGACGAATGCCCGTCTGCCCGACCGCATCCGCGTGCAGTGGGCTCAGCACGTCCCAGATGATTTTCATGCCCGATTCTCGGCCAGGGCACGCAGCTACCGATACCTGCTGCATGTTGCTCCGGTGGCGCATCCCTTGTGGTCGACGCGCACCGGTTGGGTGTTTCGCCCACTGGATCTGGCCGCCATGCAGCAGGCTGCCCGAGGGCTGATGGGCGAACATGATTTTTCGGCCTTTCGGTCTTCGCAGTGTCAGGCCCGCAATCCTGTGCGTACGATCAGTCGGCTCGACATCAGTCGGCGCGGCGATCTCATCGAATTCACCTTCACCGCAAACGCGTTTCTTCATCATATGGTGCGCAATCTGGTTGGCACTCTGGTGCAGGTCGGCCTGGGTCGCCAGCCCGTTGAATGGCCGTCACAAGTCCTGGCCAGTACCGACCGGCGCAAGGCCGCGGCCACCTTTTCGCCTGCCGGACTCTATCTGGCCGGAGTCGACTACGGCCCCGAATGGGGTCTGCCCTGGAGCGCCCTTCAGGATCCTTTG